>CADDYX010000019.1 GCA_902810735.1 Verrucomicrobiota bacterium
CGGGCGCTCAGGAGCAGACGACGCAGCCGGGGCCGCGGTCTCTCGACCTTTTGCATGTCCTCTCCCCTTGCCGGAATTCGGTGGTGTTGCTGGTGTCG
This sequence comes from Verrucomicrobiota bacterium, assembly GCA_902810735.1. Lineage (GTDB taxonomy): Bacteria > Verrucomicrobiota > Verrucomicrobiia > Chthoniobacterales > UBA10450 > CADDYX01. The sequence continues at coordinate 99 of CADDYX010000019.1, forward strand.
CAGCCGGCTGGCGCGCTGACGAATTGTCGGCGGAAGTCGGCGGCGTCGCCGAAGAGGCTCGAGCGGCAGGAGCTGGCGCGTTCTTGCTGCGTTTGCCCTGAGCTTTGCCTCTGGCGGAAGCAGGTGCAGTCGACGCAGCAGCAGTGGCGGGTGCCCCAGCTTGTGCGGCGGACGAACCGGCCGGCTGATTTGCTGTAGTCGACGGAGATGCGGCAATCGCGGGAGCCGTCGCTTCGCTTGTGGTTGAGGCGCCGGCACGCGGCGAAATTTCCGGCGGCGGGACCTTCTTTGGATCTTCGGCCTTAATTTTTTGCTTCAGCTGCGCGATCGTCTTTTCGTCGCCAGCACCTGACCAGCCGTGCTCGATCGCCGGCTGAGCGATTTTCTCTTTCACTGCCTTTGGCGCGACGGGCCGCGGCGATCTCTGAATTTTCTGCGGCGCAGCGACGACCAGCCGATCGCCCTGGACCTTCGTCAGTGCGCCGTTCTGCGCAGCGGCCGACAAATCGGCGGCGTTCTGCCGCTCCAGCTTCAGCCGTTGAATCGGACGAGCGGAGTATGCGCTGACCTTGTTGTAATCTGGTCCGTAATTGTAAACCGTCGTGTTGTTGTAGGTGATGTTTGTCACATTCACCGTCTTCTGGATATAGGTGACGTTCTGGGCCGGCTCGAAGATCCGGTCGCGCAGCACTGGTTCGCCGATATACCGAATGTCGATGAAGTTGTAGTAGAGCGGCCCGATATCGAACTCCACGTCGACTGCACCGCGGATCGGTCGTCCGTCGTACACCACGGTGACACCGCGGCGTGGCGGTAAAGGCGCCCATCCAATGTAGTCGCCGCCGCTGCGCCACGATACCCACGCTGGCGCCCATTCGTAGCCGGGAACCCAAAACCAACCGCGATCACGCAGCCGCACCCAGCGCCCGTAGTGATAAGTCGCCCATCCGAAATCTTCATACGAAACCCATGTCCAGCCGAGATCGGTGTAGGCCCAGTAGCCGTCGCTGTATGGTCGCCAACTGCGATTGCTCACTGCGACCGCCGGTTGCCAAATGTAACCGTAATCGCCCACTTCAACCCAATTCCCGCTCGAACCAAGCGTGTCGTAGAAAAGGTCGATCGAGACCTCCGTCTGCGCGGCTGCTTTTTCAGCAGCTGGCACAAACGACGCCAAAACCGCGAACACAAAAGCGAGTCGTTTCATAAGCAATCCAGTGTGTGAGTGATTAGACTGCGGCGAATACCGCTTATTCACCGGTAGTAGTTCGGAGCGGCCGGCGAGCGCGCGTGTCTGCCCGTCGCTTTACTGCGGGCGCAGAACGACGAACGATCGGGTTCGGTGGCGGCAAACCGAAAGCACCTGCGGCTTCTCCGGATCGACCGAGCTGAGAGCCTTCTTGAAGTCAGCAACAGAAGTGACCGGTTGCTGATTGATCTCCTCGATCACGTCGCCTTTGCGCAGCTCGCCGGCGTCGTCCGGCACATCCGTAACAACAACGCCGCGCACTGCGGACGGAACATCGAGATGCTGCCGCAGGTCGGGCGTCAATTCGGCGACTTTCACCGAAGCAAGGCCACTTGCGTCCTGATCGTCGTCGTCGTCAGCACCGGCTGGTGGATTTTGCGGCCGCGGCATCACGCCAGCGGTTTGATAATCAGCGGGGCGTTCCTTCAGTTCCGTGGCAACGGTGATCCGCTTTCCCTGTCGCTCGATCTCCACGTCCACCTTCTTGTTCAGTTCCGTTTGCCCGACAACGTTCCGGAGCTCGGCAATGCTGTGCACGTCGCGGCCGTTGAATTTTTTTATGACGTCGCCCGGCCGCATCTGCGCCTGGGCCGCAGGTGACCCGGCTGCAACATCGTCGACCACTACGCCATCGGTCCGCTGCGTCTGCTGCGGCGACGTGGAACTCGTCACACCGAGATAGCCGTGAACGATATGCCCTTGTTTCAAGAGACTCTCGAGCGCGGTCTTCACCGTGTTCGAAGGAATCGCGAAGCCGATACCCTGCGAGCCGCCGCTTTGCGAAATGATCGCGGTATTAATGCCGATGATTTCGCCGCTGAGATTGACCAAAGGTCCGCCGCTGTTCCCCGGGTTGATCGCGGCGTTCGTCTGCAGATAATCGCCGAAGCCGTCCATCCGGTTCGGGCGCCCCTTCGAGCTGATGATTCCGTCGGTCACCGTTTCCTCGAATCCAAACGGATTGCCAATCGCGAGCACGAAATCGCCGGGCTGCACCGCATCCGAGTCGCCGAATTTCAGCGCCTTCACTCCCGGGTCATCGATCTTCAACACGGCCAAATCGACCTCGGCATCCGCGCCGACCAGCCGTGCTTTTTTCGTTGTGCCATCGGACAGCTGCACCTCGATTTCGTCGACCTGATCAACCACGTGATTGTTCGTAATGATGTGGCCTTCGGCCGAAACGATCACGCCCGAGCCTAACGAGTTTTGCACGAGTGCCTCGTCACCGGGATTTCGGAACTGGCGCGGATTGCGAAAGAAAAAATCTTCCATCGTCAGTGTCCGGCGTAACGCGACCTTTTTCGATGTTTTCACACTGACAACCGACGGCAGGATGCTGGCGACGAGCGCGCGGCGCTCGCGATTCAGGCTGTCGAGTGTCGCGATATTCTTCGGGTCGATGCTGGGCGCCGAAGCGAGCGTGTATTTTTCCGGGCGTACCTCTGCGGCTGGACTGAGGTTGCCGTGCTTCAGCCGGTAGTCGTAGAGCGCGGAAATTCCGGCGCTCAGCAGCACCACGAACAGCACAAATTTGAAAAGGTTTTTCATCAGCTGACGTTCGAAAACGTACGTCCCTGTTCTTCGACAACCAATCGCCGGAAACGTTGATTTTCCGGCCATTCCAGGAGCGGATCGCGCTCGAGGATACCGACAGCCGCCGCACGCGCCCGCTTCATCAGCTCGACGTCTTTCTGGAGATTTCCGAGCCGCAGCGGCGGCAGACCACTTTGCGCCGTGCCTAACAAGTCGCCCGGTCCGCGCATCTCCCAATCGGCTTCCGCAACTTCGAATCCGTCGCGCGTCCGCTCCAGCACTTCGAGCTTCGCCGCCGATTCAGGCGACGTCTCGCCGGTGAGCAGAATGCAATATGATTTGTGCTCGCCACGACCGATGCGACCGCGCAACTGGTGCAACTGAGCCAGTCCAAATCGCTCCGCGTTTTCGATCAGCATGACCGTCGCGTTTGGCACATCGACTCCGACTTCGATCACGGTTGTGCTAATCAACGCCGCCGTTTCGCCGCGCCGAAATCGTTCCATAGTCGCCTGTTTTTCCGGCGGCGGAATCCGGCCGTGCAGCAGATCGCAGCGGAACGGACGCAGGCGCTCGCGCCAGACCTCGAACTCTGCCGTTGCTGCCTTGGCGCTAAGTTTATCGCTCTCCTCGATCAATGGATAAATGATGTAGGCCTGCCGCCCCGCCTGCAGTTGCTCGCGCAAAAATGTGAGTACGTCTCCGAGGCTTTTTTCGTCACGAGCCGCAGTGATGATTTTGCCGCGGTTGGCGGGCATCTCGTTGATGATCGACACGTCGAGATCGCCATATGCTGTCATGGTCAGCGTTCGCGGAATCGGCGTCGCCGTCATCACGAGCACATCCGGCACCGGCTCGCGCGCAGTGAGCCGGGCGCGCTGCGAAACACCGAACTTGTGCTGCTCGTCGATTACGACAAGGCCGAGATCAGCGAAACTCACGCTCTCGTAGAGCAGTGCGTGCGTACCGACAATAATGTCTGCCGTCGCTCCGCCAGAGAGCAGCGGAAGAAAACTGTCCTCCTGCCGATCGCCCGTTCGAAGGGAGAGTTTCACGCCAAGCGGCTCGAGCCACCGCTGCAAAACCGCATAATGCTGCTCCGCCAGAATTTGCGTCGGCGCCATTAACGCCGCCTGCGAACCGGAATCGACGACGAGCAGCATGGCTGCGATCGCCACCACCGTCTTTCCGGAGCCAACATCACCTTGCAGCAAACGGTTCATCGGACGGTCAGCTGCAAGATCACGCTGCACTTCCTCGATCACGCGTTTTTGCGCATTGGTGAGATCGAAAGACAGGTTGCGCATAAACTTTTCGAGCAATTTGCCGTCCGCGCGATGACTGCGGCCGGTTTGGCGCCCGAGTGCAGCGCGGCGGGACCCGATCAGCATCTGCATCGCGAAAAACTCCGAGAGCACCAGCTCCTCCCGCGCGGAGGCAAGCTCCTCGAGCGAATCGGGGAAATGGATGGTGCGCAGGGAATCGCGATGGGTCGCCGCGCTCAAGACCGGCGGCAGGAGCGGATCGAACTGTTCAGAATTCGCTTGCTCGAGCGCGTGGTAGATGAGTGCACGCAATGCGCGCTGCGAAAGACCTTCCGTTGCCGGATAAATCGGCGTGATGCGTCCGAAGTGGATCGACAAGTCATCATCATTTTCGATCACCTCGAATTCCGGGTGATCCATGCAAATCCGCTTGCCCCGCAGCCGCGGTTTGCCGAACACGACGAGCCGCTGTCCGGTCGCAATCATTTTCTGCACGTAATGCAAATTGAACCAGCGGCAGACGAGCGGCTGCGACAACGCGTTCGCGTCGTCCTCCTGCAGGGTGACTTCGAAGATTTTCTTCCAGCCGCCAAACCGTCGGAGCTGCGTTTTCACGACCTCGCCACAGAGACATATCGGCCTATCGCTCTCATCGCGCGGAAAATTGGCGAAGCGGCGCCGGTCCTCATGTCGCCGCGGAAAGTGCGTCAGCAGATCGCCGATTGTTTCGATCTCCAGCCGGCGCAACGGCGTCACACGCGCGCGGGGCACCCATTCGAGCTCGTCAAGCCGCTGCCCGAGGTCCGTCATTCGGTCGCGCTGCGAACCGCCTGGACCTGCATCTGCAGCCGTGTCTCACCTTCGTAAAACTCGGAGCTGATCTGGAACGCGACGTCCCACGGAGGCGGCGGCAATTCCGTGGTAGCGCCGTGGAAGAAGATCGCGCGACGATGGTAATTCTGCTGACGCAATCGCAGCGCGAGGTGTTTGTCTTTGATGAGCTGCGGCGTTGTCGCGGGTTCCACAGCGCGTGCGAAGAACACCGGTTGCGGGTTTCCGCTCCCGAACGGCTGCAGCATTTCGTGCCATTGCAGAAAGGTCGAGTTCAGCTCCGGAAACGTGACTTCGTGGTCAATCCGGAGGCACGGCTGAAGCTGCTCATTCGAAATCAATTCACGCGCGACTGCGCGGAACGCTTCCGCAAAATCGGAGAACCGCTCTTCCCGAACCGCCAATCCCGCTGCCATTGCATGACCGCCGAATTTAACGAGATATGGCGCACATCGCCCGAGCGCATCAACGAGCGAGAAACCTTCGATGCTGCGCCCGCTGCCTTTTCCTAGACCATGATCGTCGAATCCGACGACTATCGCCGGGCGGCAGTATTTTTTCGAAATCCGCGACGCTACGATGCCGACTACACCCGGATGCCAGTCACGAGCGCCCACGACAATCGCCGCATCGCGTTCCGCGCTGAAGCTTTTCGAGATCTGCTCGTCCGCCGCCTCGAACGTTTGCTTTTCGACCGCCTGCCGCTCGCGGTTTTGCGCATCGAGCTCCTGCGCCAGCTGCGCCGCTTCCGCCTCGTCGCGCGTCAGGAGTAAACGCAGCGCACGTTCCGCGGTCGCGAGCCGGCCGGCAGCATTCAGCCGCGGACCTAAACGAAAGCCAATGTGTTCGGCGGCGATCGGCGGCTTCACGCCCGCAACCTCCATGAGCTTGCGCAGGCCGAGGCGACTCGATCGGGCGAGCTCAATGGCGCCGCGCTTCACGAGAGCGCGGTTCTCGTGGTGCAAAGGCACGATGTCGGCAACGGTAGCGAGCGCGACGAGGTCGAGATGCGCGCGCAAATCGAAACCGGGCAACGGGCGGCTCTTCAGCATGGCGTGGCAAAGCTTGAACACGACGCCGGCACTGCAGAGGTATTCGAGCGCGGCACTCCCGCCGATTTTCGGATTCACGATTGCGGTGCAGTCGGGCAGCTCCGCCTTGGGCTCGTGATGATCGAGCACGATGACATCCACATTGCGCGTCTTGAGCGCGCGGATCTCGTGAACAGATGACGTGCCGCAATCAACCGCGATAAGCAGCTGCGGCGCATGTTCATCACAGCAACGCTCGACGCTCTCGCGGCTGAGACCGTATCCTTCCTCGACGCGCAGTGGCAAAAAAAGACGCGGCTCGCTGCCATAGGCATGCAGCAGTTCGTGCAGTAGCGCCAGCGACGTCACTCCATCGACATCGTAGTCGCCAAAAAGCACGATCCGTTCGCGCCGATCGACAGCGGCGAGAATCCGCTCAACCGCCGCGTGCATGTTTGGCAGCAGAAACGGATCGCCTAACGAGCGAAGTCGCGGCCAGAGGAAATCATTCAGGCGCTGGGAATCTGGGAAGTCCTTACGCTTCAGCAGCTCAACAATGCACGGAATTCCACAAAGCTGCGGCCAATCGATCGCCGAAGCAGCGACATTGCTCTCTGCGATGATCCATCGGCGTTGCACCGATTACGCTATTCGCGCGGCTCGCCGGTGACAACATCACCGCTCACGATGCGAATGGCAGCGCAGTTATCCCGAAGCGCTCCGCAAGGCGCTTCGCATCGAACGGCGCGTGGACTTTCGCGTCGTTGTCGAAATAAATGTAAACGTCGTGTGGCGCCGAGGTTTGCGGACGCGGCGTGACGAGCTTGGCATCGCGCGGCTGTTTGCCGTCGCGCCAATGCGCCAGTCTCTTCGCCCACCAAGAAATTGCCGGCTCGCTGTAACCGCTCACATAAAGCACTTCATCGCCGTGCAGCCGGCAGTAGGCGAAATCGGCTGTGAGATCTTCCACGTAAGGCCATTTGCCGGCAGTGTCCGCAAAGACAAACGCGATGTTGTGCTCGCGCAGAAGCGCGAAGAATTCCGGCACAAGAAACGTCGGATGCCGAATTTCGACGGCATAACGCAGCGGCCGGCGCGCGTCTGCCTTCGTCCAAATCCGATCCTTCACCTTATCGTCGTGCCGTAGCGATAATTTCGCCGCAGCAACGGTGTCGCGCGGGAGCAGCTCGAAAAACGCGCGGAACCGTTCCGGATTCCAGCCGAAGTTCGGCGGAAACTGCCAGAGAATCGGGCCAAGCTTTTCGCGCAGGCAAAGAACGCCAGAGGCGAAGAAGTTTGCGAGCGGCGCTTCGACTTCGCGCAGCTTTTTCATGTGCGTGATGAAGCGCGGGCCTTTGACGCTGAAGAGGAAACCCGGCGGCGTGTCGGCGTACCAGCGTTGATAGCTCGACGGCCACTGCAGCGAATAGAACGAGCCGTTGATCTCGATCGAGTTGAAGGCACGGCTCGCGAATTCAAGCTCGCGGCGATGTGGCAGCTGCGCCGGATAAAAAACGCCGCGCCAGCCGGCATAATTCCAACCGGAGATGCCAATGCGCATGTCGGCGTCGGCCGGCCACGCGCCGTTTGCTACACCAGCGACAGCGGCGCGGGATTCGGCGGCAGGATGCCGTGCTTTTCGCATAATGATCGGAACGCCAGCAGACCTGCTTTTTCGCGGTCGCCGAAGCGGTATTTCAGGTAGTCGCGCCAGTAGGAGAGACAAAAGTCTCGCGGGAAATCAGCGCCAGCGGCGAGCGCATCAAGCTGCGCTAGATTCGCGTCACGTAACGTTCGCAATCGCTCTGCCATTGCTCGAGCACCTTGCACCTGCGGCCGCACCAGCCACAGCGCGAACACGAACGGCAGGCCGGTCGCCGCGCGCCAGAGCTCGCCGAGATCGAAGATTTGGCAGTTGGCGCCGCTCTGCCGGAATCGGATCGCCTGGTCGCCGATCAAGAGCCGGCCGCTTGCTTCGCGCAGCGGTGCGTCAGCGTCGAAAAGCGCGCCAAACTTTGGATTCACCCCGCGTTCACCGAGCATGCAGCGAAGCAGGTTGACGGACGTGACGGACGCCGGATCGAGCTCAACGGCCTGCAGGTCGGACAGCTCTGTCGCCGCGGCAATGATGACGCTGTAGACCGGCCCGTCGGAAGCAATCGCAACACCGTCGACGATCGCGTAGCTCGGGTTTCGCAAAAACTCGAAGCTCGAGACGAGCGCCACATCGAGCTCGCCGGCCGCGAGTTTTTCGCACAACGCAGCTGGATGATCAAAAACGACCCGGCCTGACCATCCGTGAATCAACGGACGCGCGTTGAGGTATTTGACGCAGCCGACCCTCAGCGAGGCCGCGTCGCGCGTCACGCGCAGACGAGCTCGTCGCGCTGCGGCACCGGCGTAAGATTCGCGCGGTCGGTGGCGGAGGAGATGCGACGATAGTAGCTGTCGCGTTGGACCGGCTCCCTGCCCGCTTCACGGATCACGTGCTCGATCGTCTTGACGGTTAAATCCTGCGGCGTGTTTGCGCCGGCCATGTGAAAGATCTTCTCCTCCATGATCGTGCCGTGCAAATCGTCGACGCCGAAGCTGAGCGCGACTTGCGCGAGCGGCAATCCCATTGAAACCCAGTAGGCGGTGAGATGGTCGATGTTGTCGAGGTAAATGCGGCTCGTCGCCAGTGTGCGCAGCTGCTCCACCGCCGATGCCGGTTTGACGTGCGCTAGCACTGTCGTGCGCGGCTCAAATGCGAACGGCACGAAGCCGGTAAATCCGCCGGTTTCGTCCTGCAGCTCGCGAATCTGCCGCAAATGATCGACCCGCTGCTCGAGCGTCTCGATATGGCCGTACAGCATCGTGCAGGTGCTGCGGCCCCCCATCTGGTGCCACGTGCGGTGCACCTCGAGCCACTCGTCCGCGCTCTCTTTACCGCGGCAGAGTTCGTCGCGTACATCAGCGTCAAAGATCTCAGCGCCACCGCCTGTCAGCGCTCCCAGGCCGACTTCACGCAACTGCTCGAGCGTGTCGCGAATCGATGTCTTAAAAATGCGCTGTGCGAGATGCCGGATTTCAATCGCGGTAAACGCCTTGATCGTAAGCTCCGGGTCGAGCGCGCGAATTCGCCGGACGAGCTCGATGTACCATGCCTTGTCCAGCGTCGGATGAAGACCGCCGACCATGTGCACCTCGGTGATGCCGGATTGCAGCGCGTCCCGTACTGCCGCTTCGATCTCGTCAATCGCGAGCTCGAATGCGTGTGGATCGCGTTTGCGCGCGGCGAACGCGCAAAATTGGCACGAGAGAATGCAGACGTTCGAGTAGTTGATGTAACGATTGAGAATGTAGCTGACGTAGTTGCCGTTTTTCTGTTCGCGGACGGCGCTGGCGAGGACGCCGAGCGCGTTCAGGTCGTTGCAGCGCAAGAGTTTCAGCGCGTCCGCTTCCGAAATCCGCTGTTGCTGCTCCACCTTCTCGGCAATCGGACGAAGTTCGTGTGGAAGCAGTGAGAAATTCATCAAAATGCGGTGAATCCCGGCCGGTGGATGATGCACTCGGCGCGTTTATGGCGCAACAAAAAGCGCGCGAATCCGTCTCAGTTTAGATGCTACACTCCACGGTGACGTCTAACCGGCACAATCTGACGCGTCATGGCAGCCGTTGACCGGCCAACGGCGGAAACTTCCGGCGAGGACGCCGAAGACGTGCGCCTGATGCAGCTCGCCGGAAGCGGCGACATGGCGGCATTCGAGCGCCTCGTCGAGCGGCACCAGAGCCTGGTCATCGGCACGATCGGCCGAATGCTCGGCGACACCACGGATGCGGAAGACCTCGCGCAGCAGGTCTTCATCCGGGTTTGGCGGAGTGCCGGACGCTACGTCGCGCGCGCGAAATTTACCACCTGGCTGCTGACGATTACCCGCAATCTCGTGTTCAACGAAATCCGGCGCCGGAAGCGGCACAACGTTGTCTCATTGCAACCGGAGCAAGACGCCGAAGAACGGCCCGTCGCCGACCAGCAGACGGCCGAGCCTGACGCCTCGCTGCTGAACAAGGAACTCGATGCGGCGATCCGAGCAGCAATCGCAGAACTGCCCGAGACGCAGCGCCTCGCGGTTGTTCTCCGGCGCTACGAGCAGCTAAGCTACGAGGAAATCGCAACGGTGCTGCACCAGACGGTGCCGGCAGTTAAGAGCCTGCTCTTTCGCGCGCGCACTGCGTTGCGCGAAAGGCTCGCGCGTTATTTGGACGCCTGAGGGCTTGTACACGCGATCCAGCGCGTTCAACTTCGCATCAAAGAAAGAGGGCGGACCTCTTGCGAGAATCCGCCCCCCTCAACCCCACATCGGTCTGCTTAGAAATCTCTGTCTTTGGCGCTGGTCATGAAGCGCGCGCGTCCAGCACCCTCCGATGGCGGCGGAGGAACGCCTGGCACCGGATAATCCGCCGCGATCGAGCGCTGCGCGGTCGGGACGAGACGCACGGCGCCTTTGGCATTGTTCCGCCAGCCGTTCGGATCGGCATATTCTTCGCCGGTGTGGCGGAGGCCAGTCACCTGGTCTTCGAGGCCGGTGCGATAGCGTTGATCGAGAACTGTAGGCGTAACAAACACCAGCAGGCTGCGTTTGACCCGTTCGTTCTCGCGGCTCTGGAATAAATACCCGAGCACCGGAACGTCACCCAGCCCTGGCACTTTCGTGCGGGCTTTCCGGACTTCGTCTGACAAAAGGCCGCCGATCGCGAGGGTGTCTCCGCTCTTGATCAGCACGTTCGATTCAAGCGAGCGCGTATCGATCACCGGGCTGGTGACGGAGGTTTTCTGGAAGGTGAAGACCTGGTCAGCGACTTTGTTGCTGATGATCGGCTTCACTGCCAGCGTGATGAAGTTCTCCTTGTTGACGGTCGGTTTGACCAACAACGTGTTGCCGAACGTCTTTTCCTTGAAGGCATTAAATGTCGGCGGAATCGCGTGTCCGCTGGCGTCAACGCCACCGGGCTGCACGTCGGCGATTGGCTGCGCCCGAACGATTTCGATCTTCGCCGGCGTGTTGTCGGAAGTAACGACACGCGGATTGGCGAGGAACTCGGTGTCTGAATCTTCGTTCAGCGCTTGCAGCGTTACCGACAACTGCGGCGCGCTCAGGATGGCAAAGCTGCCGCCGCCGAGCTTCGTGAAGTGACCGATGAGATCATGATTGGAGCTGGGCAATGTGAAACCGCCCGAGCTCGTTCCGTAGCTCAGTTTCTGTGGTGAATCTGAGCTGCCGACGACGCCGGCCCAGTTGATGCCGATCGCCTGCCGAGGATTCGCGTTCACCTCGACAAGGCGCGCTTCGATCATTACCTGTCTCGTTGGGCGATCCAGGTCGGCCAGAGTCTTGCGGAAGTTATCCAGATTGCTGCGGACCTCGCGGTAGAACACCGTGTTGGTGCGGAGGTCGAATTGCGGCTCAACACCGCTCTGCAGCTGGCTCTTGATCAGCTTGAGCAGATCCTCGTTCGGCTTCTGTTTGACGCTGATCGCGCTTTTCAGGTCCTGCGTTTCGCCGGTCGTGCCGAGGGTGGTAGTAAGTTCCTTCTCGCTTTCAGGAAGCGCCAGTTGCGCGTAGCTGAAGGTGTAACTCTCGCTCACCGTCGGCTCTTTGTCGCGCTCCGCGCCTGTTTTGATGTAATAGACGCCGTCGATTTTATCGACGAACAGCCCCTTTGATTTCGCAATGATATCGATCGCCTGCAGCGCCGTCACATCCTCGAGCCGCATCGTAACGGTTCCCTGGATCGACTCGCTCACCACCATGTTGATCTTGGCCTGACGTGCCAGCAGTCGCAGGACCTGGCCCACGTCGTCACCCTGAAATTCGCGAACGCCTGCGCCGCCGCTTTCGGTGACCGGATCGGCTACGGCGGTTGTCGTCGAGCTGGTCGCGGTTGTGCTCTGCGCGGCTGGGGAGGCGGCCACCGGAGCGGTGGAAGCCTGCACGACGAGCAGCGATGAATTATCGCTCCCGACCTCCGGCTTCGCTGCTGTCGTTGTGGCGCTCTTCGCCGGAGCCTCCGGCGCTGCTGCCTGGACGGTTCCGGGGTCCTTCGAATCGGGCGCCGGCGAGCTCAGTTGCGCCTGCGCGGCGGAGAACGTGAGGAGCAAAGCGACCGCTCCGCACGCAAGCTGGTTAAGACGAGTAGCCATAGAATTTGATTGGGAAGTTGATGAGTGCGGAAGCGTCTAAAGCAGGAAGCAGACCAGCCCCTGTAAATTGCCGGAATACGGAGGAGTTCGAGCACTCCGCGAGCCAAGCCGGCCTGCGGCGAACGCTGCTTATCGGCCGCGCGCCGCGTCAACGAAAGCACGCAGCCGCCCGTGGTCTTTGCGCCCGTATTCGGCTTCGACTCCGCTGGTGACATCCACCCCAAACGGCCGGACGATCCGCACGGCTTCGGCGACGTTTTCCGGCGTGAGTCCGCCCGCCAGGATAACGCGGACATTTGGATGCGCGGCGCCGAATTCACGGGCAATCTCCCATGGAAAGGTGCGGCCGCTGCCGCCGAACGACCCTCGAACGTGCGAGTCGAGGACGAGCGTTTCAGTCGAAAACGAAGGCAGGTGAACAACCGACGCCCGATCGGTCACCGCGATCGCCTTTGAAAATTGAACCTGCGCTTCGGCTAAGCGCCGGCAGAATTCCGGCGGCTCGCTCCCGTGAAGCTGCAGCGAACCGAAGACGCCCAATTGAGCCACTGAAAGGGCATACTCGAACTGCGGATCCACGACCACTGCTGTGCGGCCGACGACCGGCGGCAGCTCGCTTATCCAGGAACCGGCGCGGTGGAGATCGACGAAGCGTTTGCTGCCCGGAAAAAGATTGAATCCGAGCGAGTCCGCGCCGCATTCGATCGCCGCGTTCGCATCGGCGGGATTCGTTATCCCGCAGATCTTCACCCGCGGGATTGCCGACGCACTGTCCGCGTCGCGAAACATCGGCGTCGCTCCGGTACCGATTTGGTTCAACTGCGATCAGCCGGATCAATCACACGGCCGCGCACCTGCTTGATTTGCGTATGATGCGTCAACACGTGCACGCGCCCGTCGCTGCCGCGGAAAAACGCGCTGAGCAGCCAGCTCACGATTCCGATCACAATCGCTCCCCAGAACGCGCTGCCAAAGGTGTCGACATGAAACCCCCAGACAACGCTCGGGACCGCGAGGAGCATCAGTCCGTTAATGATCAGGGCGAAAAGTCCCAGCGTGAAGAGGATCAGCGGTGCGCTCAAAATAAGCAGAACCGGACGAACGAACGCGTTCAAGATGCCGAGCAACAATGCGGCGCCGATCAGTGATGTCGCGCTGTCGTAGCGGATTCCGCGGATAAACGCCGCCGCGATCATTACTGCGAACGTCGTCACCATCCAGCGGAAGAGGAAGTGCCGCATGGAAGAAGCGTACGCGAGAGGCGATGTCCCGCGCAACCCGTTTGCAAAAAGCGCTTGCAAACCAAAATCGTGCCGGTAATCGGTTTTTCGTCTTTCACCACCGAATCACGTGCCGCGAAAAGTAAAAAACAACGGCGACCAAAGTCCTGCGCCTGACTCCGCCGCTACCCCGCCTGAACCGGCGGCGCTCCCTCCGGCAGGTGTTCGGAAGGTGGCTTCGCGCGCGAAAACCTCTCCGGCGAAAAGCCGCACGAAACATTCATCGACGAAGGCACCGAAGCGGAAAACGGCAGCTCGAACGCATTCCGCGGCGGCCGCTGGCGAGCAACCGTCTGACGACGAAATCCGTCTTCGCGCTTACTTTATTGCCGAGCACCGGATGCGTCTGTCATTGCCGGGCAACGAAGCGGACGACTGGGTCGAAGCACGCCGGCAGCTGGAAGAAGAAGCGCGCCAGCGGGCGACCTGACGCCTTTCAACGAATCGCAAATGAACGATACCGCTGCCGAGTTGGCAGCTGCATTGCGCGAGCGCCTGCGGATCATTGGAGACAAAGCGAGCCGTCGCGAACCGGAACGGCACATCGCGCGCCTCAAGGAGATTTCCGAAATAATCGAGCGACTGCGGCAGGAGCTTCCTCGGCCGATCGATCCGCAGTTGGCGCACTACCTCCAGCGCGCGAGCTACGACAAGGCGCTCGAGCTGCTGGAGAATTGAGGCCGTAGCGTTCGCCCGACGCCGACGCAGCTCCGAGAGAGCTCCCTTACCGCGAGTACAACTCGACGATCAGCTGCTCGTTGACCATCGGCTGCATCTCTTCGCGCGTCGGAATCCGCGCGACTTTCCCGCTGAGCGCGTCGCGATTCGCGACCAGCCAATCCGGCACGGGTGCGATCTGCGTCAGCTCGAGATTGCGGAGAACCAGTTGCCGTGATTTCGGTCGATCCTTGATCGTGACCTCGTCGCCCGGCTTCACGTTGTAGGAAGAAATGTTCACGTTGCGGCCGTTTACCTGCACGTGGCCATGCGAAACGAGTTGGCGCGCAGCGCTGCGCGTGTTCGCCAGGCCGAGCCGGAACACCACGTTATCGAGCCGCGTTTCCAGTAACTGCAACAGGGTTTCGCCGGTCACGCCACGCTTGCGCAGCGCAGCCTGGAAAATCCGGCGGAATTGCTTCTCGAGTAGTCCGTACTGGTAGCGGAGCTTCTGCTTCTCGCCGAGCGCGATCGCATAGTCCGATTGTTTCCGGCGGGAGCCTTTCGGCCCGTGCATTCCGGGCGGATAGTTCTTCCGCTCGAGCGCTTTCGCAGGCCCAAAGAGCGGCACGCCATAACGGCGGCTGACTTTTGTTTTTGGTCCGGTGTATCTGCCCATGCTGGTTCGGAGTTCGTGCTAAACGCGCCGCGGTTTCGGCGGTCGACAACCGTTGTGCGGGACTGGTGTGACGTCGCGGATGACCGTTAAATCGAGGCCGATCGCCTGGAGCGCTCGCACCGCTGATTCACGACCGGCGCCTGGTCCGCGGACAAGCACTTCGACTTCCTTGAGCCCATGACCCATTGCCTGGCGCGATGCATCCTGCGCGACCATCTGCGCCGCGTAGGCGGTGCTTTTGCGTGAGCCTTTGAAGCCCACCTTTCCGGCGCTGGACCAGCCGATCACGTTGCCGTTCAAATCGGTGATCGTGACAATCGTGTTGTTAAACGTGGAGAGGACGTGCGCGATGCCGGTATGGACGTTCTTGCTCCCCTTCGCTTTGATGATCTTCGGCTTCTCGATGTCGTTCGGATCGAGCGAGAGATTTTCCTTCGGTGCCTCAGCCGGTGCCGCCTCTTCCTTCTTTGCCTTCGGCGCCTTCTTCGGAGCGGCCTCTTCAGCCGGAGCGGTCGCAGGCGCAACCGCAGCCGGTTCGGCCTGAGCGGCTGGAGCTGGTGTCGTTTCTTCGGTTGCCGGCGCTGGAGCCGCGCTCGCCTTCGGCGTTTTCGGCTTCTTCTCCGCGGTGGCGGCCTTGGCCGGCTTTTTATCTTCTGCGTCTGCCATGATCAGTCGTCTCGGCGGTTAAACTTTGCCCGCTTTTGCGTCCTTGTTGCGGATAACGCCGACCGTCTTGCGCGGGCCCTTGCGTGTTCTCGCATTGGTGGATGTGCGCTGGCCGCGGACCGGCAAACCACGACGGTGCCGGATCCCGCGGTAGCAATTGATCGCCTGCAGCCGTTTCAAATTACCCTGCACTTCGCGGCGCAGATCGCCTTCGATTGGCAGCTTGCTTGCGGTGATCGTCTGGATGATTTCGTTGATCTGCTGCGGCGAAAGGTTCTTCGCCCGCAGGTTTGGATCGATGCCGGTCTGCGCAAGCACGCGCTTCGCGGTGGTCGGTCCGATTCCGTAAATATACGTCAGCGACGCTTCGATGCGTTTGTCCGCTGGAATCTCAACTCCGAGTAAACGTGGCATAAATGTCTCCTATCCCTGGCGCTGTTTATGGCGCGGATTTTTGCAGATCACGCGCACGACGTTTTTGCGCTTCACGATCTTGCACGCTTCACAAAGTCTTTTCACTGATGGTCGCACTTTCATAGCTCAGCCGTTCTGGGGAATGAAAAACGCGGAGATCAGCTCCGCGTTGTCACCACCGGCGGCAGTAATCCGCCACAGAGGAATCGGCAGATGTGACCTGTAACATAACTTCGTCGCGTCGCAAGGTGCGAATCGAGCGCGCTTCCCTGCCATTTCACTTGAGTTGAGCCGTTCCACGGCAGGTCAGAATTTCCGGCTCGTTTTTCGTGATCAACACCGTGTGCTCGTAATGCGCGGACGGCATTCGGTCGACCGTGCAGGCCGTCCAGCCGTCATCGAGTAACCGGACGGCCGGGCTGCCGGCGTTGATCATCGGCTCGATCGCGAGCGTCATTCCCGGCTTGAGCCGCGCGCCCGTGCCGGGCCGACCGTAATTCGGCACCTGCGGATCTTCATGGAGACGTCGGCCCACGCCATGTCCGACAAATTCGCGAACGACATGGAATCTAGCGCGCGTCGCTTCTTCTTCGATCGCCGCGCCGATATCGCCGATCCGCGCGCCTTCCTGCGCTGCTTCGATCGCACGGCGTAACGCGAGCTGCGTCACGCGCAGCAACTCTTCTGTGCGCGGTTCGATCATTCCGACCGGCACAGTCGCCGCCGTATCGCCGATCCAGCCATCTTTCACGACGCCGATATCCAGTTTCACGATGTCGCCGTACTGGATGCGGCGCTGGCTGCCGATCCCGTGGATGATCTCGTCGTTGAGCGAAATGCAAATGTTGCCCGGGAACACACGATGGCCGAGGCGATATCCGAGAAACGCGCTCTTTACCTGCGCTTCGTGCATCATGTCGGCCGCCGCTTCGTCTACTTCTTTTGTCGTAACTCCGGGACGGATCAGCTCGGAGACGCGATCGAGAATTTCGCTCGCGGCCCGGCACGCCTGCCGCATTTTGTCGATCTCCTTCGCGCTCTTAATCGGAATCATGGCGACTGCTCGATAAAGCGCGAAATCTCGGCGAACACCGTCTCGCGGTCGCGGTTTCCGTCGACCTTCCGTAGAGCACCGGCCTTTTGATAAAAATCGCCAAGCGGCTGGGTCTTCGTGTTGAACTCCGACAACCGCGTCTGCAAAACCGACGCGTCGTCGTCCGTCCGCCTGACGAGCGGCCCATCGCAATACGGGCAAATGGCGCGTTCGGAGAACCCGGCGGCGCCTTCGCTCGTTGTGAATCCGCACGACTGGCACTGCAGCCGATGCGAAATCCGATCGCTGATCGTCTCCACTGACACATCCAACCAGATCGCCAGATCAAGCGGCGTGTGGTGCCGCTGCAGGATTGCTTGCAACGCTTCTGCCTGCGGGATCGTTCGCGGAAATCCATCGAAGACAAAGCCGTGCGCGCCGTGCAACCGGACATAATCCTCGATCAGTTCGATGATGATTTTATCCGGGACGAGCTCACCGTGCTTCGTGTTCTCGGCCACCTCTAGTCCAAGCAGCGTGCCAAGCTCCATCTCACGGCGCAGGATCGCGCCCGGCGAGGTCACCGGAATGCCGAAATGCCGCGTGATCATCTCGGCCTGCGTCCCCTTGCCTGAGCCGGGAGCGCCGAGGAGAACGAGTCGCCGTTTCACTTACCGGCCGTAAAGGAATACCGCAACGCCGCCGATCACGAGCACCGCGATGCCGACGTAAAGCCACATCAGCGTGCTCTGCGGAGCAGCTTCACCGCGGTTGTATGAAGCGCGATCAAAACGGCCGCGGATCCGCCCCTTTCGCAGAAATCCATCGTAATGCCGCTGAATTAGATGCGTCTCGACCTGCCGCATCGTGTCGAGCATGACACCGACGATAATCAGCAGGCTGGTCCCGCCGAAGAATTGCGCGGTGATCACCGGCACGTGCATTCCCTGACTGAGCAGACTCGGCAGCACCGCGATCAGCGTCAGGAACACCGCGCCGGCAAAGGTCAGCCGCGTCATCGTAAAATCGAGGAAGTCCGATGTCGGTTTGCCCGGCCGCACACCCGGAATGTAGCCGCCGTACTTCTTCAGATCGTCAGCGATCTGTGATGGCTGGAACTGCGTGGCGACCCAGAAATAGCTGAAGAAGAAGATCATCGCGGCGAGCACCAGATAGTGCGGCCAGCCGCCGTTCAGCGCGCTCGCAATTTTCGCCGCCGTCGGGCTGTTCTTGCCGACCCATCCAATGATCGTGCTCGGGAACAGCAGCAACGCCCACGCAAAGATGATCGGCATCACGCCGGCGTAATTCACTTTCAACGGCATGTACTGCGTCTGCCCACCGTACATTTTTCGCCCGACCACGCGCTTCGCGTACTGCACGGTAATTTTTCGCACGCCCTGCGTGATCGCGATCACCGCCGCGATCACGATAAAGAGAAACGCCACCATCAGGACGAGAATCGCCGGGTTCACCTGCCCGGCCGCAGTCTCGCCGCTCGTCGGCACGAAAGTTTTCCACGCCTGCGCGAGCGCCGCCGGCAGACGAGCGACAATCCCGATCGTGATGATTAGCGAGATTCCGTTGCCGATCCCGCGCTCGGTAATCTGATCGCCCAGCCACATCAGGAACAGCGTGCCCGTTGTCAGCGAAAGCACCGTCACGATGCGGAAAGTCCAGCCGAGATCGTCCACCAGCGGTATGCCCAGCCGCATGATCGTGTCGGTAATTCCCGGCAGCATCGTGTGATACGACTCCGGGTGCTGGAAGGACACTGCGAGCAGATAACCCTGCACAATGCAGAGCGCCACTGTCGCGTAGCGCGTGTACTGCATGATCTTCTGCCGGCCGCCGTCCTCCCGCGCCAGCCGGCCAAGCTGCGGAATCACCGCCGTCAGCAGCTGCAGCATGATCGACGCGCTGATGTATGGCATGATGCCGAGAGAAAAAACCGCGCAGTTCTCGAGCGCGCCGCCGCTGAAGAGGTTGAAGAGGGCCGCGACGCTGCCGCCCGATTTTTCCGTCAGCGAATTCTTAAACCACTCCTGCAGGACGGCCTGGTTAACACCAGGAGTCGTGACCGCGGCGCCGAGCCGCACAATCACAATCACCGCGAGCGTAAACAAGATCCGGCGCCGGAGCTCCGGAATTTTGACACTGTTGAGAAACGCGGAAACCATCGCCTCTCGACGCTACTTCTTCGGCTTCGATTTTTTGGACGCGGTCTTCTTCGTAGCGACCTTCTTTGTGGAAGATTTGGGCGCCGACGCTGCCGGCTCCTCAGGTTCCGGAGCTTGTGCCGCCGCCGGTTGCGCCGCAGGCACCTGTCGCTCGCGCATTGTCACGGTGCCGCCCGCTTTCTCGATCTTCTCGCGCGCCGATGCGCTGACCTTATCGGCTTCGATGGTCAGCCCGCGTTTCAGATCGCCGCTTCCCAAAATTTTCACTCCAAAGAAATTTCCGCGGATCAACTTTGAGTCGCGCAGCAGCTGCTCGTTGACCGTTGTTCCGGCGTCGAAACGATTGAGATCGTCTAGATTCACGACCGCGTACGTTTTGTGAAACGCCGCGTTATTAAATCCGCGTTTCGGTAACCGGCGGATCAGCGGCATCTGGCCACCCTCGAAGCCGAGTCGAATGCTGCCGCCGGAGCGCGCCTTCTGGCCTTTGTGCCCTTTGCCGCTCGTCTTTCCGTGACCCGAGCTCTCCCCAATGCCGAGCCGCTTCACGCGATGCCGCGATCCGGGACGAGGACGCAAATTGTGCAAGCGAATCATGATGCCGTCGCCGACTCCTTCTGTTCGGTCGGTGTGTTCACGCGAATACCGCGCGCTTTCAAGATTTCGTCGCGGCGACGGAGATTGCGCAGCGCCTCAATCGTCGCCTTGACCACGTTGGCGTGATTGCTTGAGCCGAGCGATTTCGCAAGCACGTCTTTGATTCCAGCCGCTTCGACCACGGCGCGCACACCGCCGCCGGCAATGATGCCGGTGCCAGGCGACGCCGGACGCAACAACACGCGACCGCCATCAAACTCGCCGAGTGTCTCATGCGGAATCGTGTTCTCGCGCAACGCCACTTTCTCCATCGATTTGCGCGCCGATTCCGAGGCCTTGCGGATCGCTTCGGCCACTTCGTTTGCTTTGCCAAAACCAACACCAACGCTGCCATCGTGATCGCCCGCCACAATCAATGCGCTGAAGCTGAAACGCCGCCCGCCCTTCACGACCTTCGCGCAACGATTGATGAACACCACCTTCTCGGTCGTGTCGCCTCGTGCCGCTGAGCTTCTGTCTGTCTGGCGTTCGCGTTGACGGCCGCCGCGTTGTGGTTCTGGCATTATTTACTTTCTAAAATTTGAGTCCGCCTTCGCGCGCCGCGTCAGCCAGAGCTTTCACTTTGCCGTGGTAAAGAAAACCGCCGCGATCAAACACGACCGCGTCAACTTTCTTCGCGAGCAAACGCTCCGCGATCGCTTTACCAATCTGCTCGGCTGACGCGCGGTTCGCCGCCGCTTTTTTTCCAGCGAGCGCTTTCTCAGTCGTCGCCGCGGACACGACCGTCTTGCCCGCGTCGTCATCGATCGCCTGCGCGTAAACGTGCTTTCCCGAAAAATGTACGGCCAGCCGCGGCTTCTCCGCCGTTCCGTTCACCCGCTTGCGGATGCGCGCGTGGATGCGATCACGAATCTCTTTGCGTTTGATCGCCATAAACTACTGGACGGTTTTTCCTTCCTTCCGGCGAATCTGCTCGTCCGAATAGCGCACGCCTTTTCCTTTGTACGGCTCCGGAGGGTAGTAGCCGCGTATGTCTGCCGCCACCTGGCCGACCAACTTTTTGTCGATACCGCTGATCGAGATGCGCGTGTTTTCCGTCACCGCAATTTTGATCTCTTTCGGAATCGGAAACAGAATCGGGTGCGAAAAACCGAGCGATAGGTTCAGCTTGTCGCCTTGCACCGCCGCTTTGAAACCTACGCCTTCAATAATCAGGTCCTTCGTGAACCCGGTGCTCACTCCCTGAACCATGTTATTGACGAGACTGCGCGAAAGACCGTGCAACGCCTTAACCGCTCGCGTCTCCGCATCGCGCACCAGCGAGACGCGATTGTCCTGCACCGTCGCCTTGATATTGCGCGGCAAGTGCCAGCTCAGTTTGCCCTTCGGCCCTTCCACGGCCACGGCGCCATCGTTTCCGATGTTCACCTTCACCTTGTCCGGAATCTCGACGACCTTGTTGCCAATTCGCGACATAACTCTACCAAACGTACGCCAGCAGCTCGCCGCCGACGTTCTGTTTCTTTGCTTCGCGCCCGGACATCACACCCCGCGGCGTCGATAAAATCGCGATGCCCATTCCGCCGAGCACGCGCGGGATTTCCTTCGAGCCGACGTAACGCCGCAGCCCTGGCGTGCTCACGCGCTTCAATCCGGTGATCGCACTTTTGCGATCGACCAGCTTGTTCGTGATGCGGATCCGCGGATGCGCCGCTTCCGTATCGACGGCGTAATCAGTGATGTAACCTTCGTCTTTCAAAATGCGCGTGACTTCGGCCTTGATTTTTGAATACGGCACAAAAAGCTCCGGCTTCTGTGCGGCCGCGGCATTGCGCACGCGCGACAAAAGGTCAGCAATAGGATCGGTAACTGTGCTCATTCGTTAGGCAGCCTCCGCCTGAGGCGCGGGCTTCTTCGCGCGGTCGCTGAACGGCATTCCCATTTCGCTCAGAAGCGCCTTGGCCTCTTCGTTCGTCCGCGCGGAGGTGCAAATCGTAACATCAAAACCGATGTTGCGCTTGATTTTATCGAGCTCGACCTCGGGGAAAATCGACTGGTCGGAAACACCGAGTGTGTAGTTGCCGTTCCCGTCAAACGCCCGCGGCGAAACGCCACGGAAATCGCGAATGCGCGGCAGTCCCGCTTTAATCAACCGCTCAAGAAATTCGTACATCTGGTCGCCACGCAACGTGACCTTCGCGCCGATCGCCTGCTCTTTGCGCAGCTTGAAATTCGCGATGCTTTTCTTTGCGCGCGTCTCCGCCGGTTTCTGTCCGGTAATGAGCGCCAGCTCCGCTTTCGCGTCTTCGAGCGCCTGCTTCACATCCTGCTGCGACCCGACCGACGTGTTCACGACCACTTTCTCGATCTTCGGAATCTGGTGAACGTTCTTGTAACCGTGCGCCTTCTGCAGCGCCGGCACGACGCGTTCTTTGTAGTGCTGGTAAAACTCGTTCTTCATCACTCTTCCTTCGCCGCTTTCGTTTTGCGGCGCGTCGGCTTCGCGGCTTTCTCTGCTTTCGGCTCCGCCGATTTCCTGCCGGTTTTCGCTTTGCCGTCCCGGTCGCCACGATCGACCAGCCGCACATTCGAGATATGAATCGGACCTTCGCGCTCCGCGATTTTCCCCTGCGGATTATCCTGCGACTTGCGCAGGTGTTTTTTAATGATGCGCACGCCTTCGATCAGCACGCGCTGCTTCTTCGGCAACACCTGCAAAACCTTGCCGCTCGAGCCGCGGAAGTTGCCCGAGATCACCTCCACGCTGTCGCCTTTTTTGACGTGAAACCGCGGCCGGCTCATAGGACCTCCGGCGCGAGCGAGACGATCTTCATGAAATTCCGCTCACGCAGTTCGCGCGCGACCGGCCCGAAAATCCGGGTGCCGCGCGGGTTCAAATCTTTATCGATGATCACGATTGCGTTGTTATCAAAGCGCAGCGCCGAGCCGTCATTACGCTTGATCGGCTGCCTCGTGCGAACGATTACCGCGCGCACCACTTCGCCTTTCTTGACCGTGCCGGTCGGGCTCGCTTCCTTCACGTTCGCGGTAATCACGTCACCGATGCCGGCGCTTTGCGCGGTGCCTTTGCCGATCACGCCGATCATCGTCGCCATGCGCGCGCCGCTGTTGTCCGCGACATCTAATCTGGAGCGAATTTGGACCATACGAACTCCCTTACTTCGACATCACTTCGACCAAACGCCAGCGCTTCAGCTTACTCAGCGGACGCGTCTCCATGATCCGCACCGTGTCGCCGGTCTTCGCCTGGTTCGCCTCATCGTGGGCGTAGAATTTCTTCTTCTGCTTCACGATCTTCCCGAATTTGCGGTGCGGCACCCGCGTCACCGTCGTGACAACGATGGTCTTGTTCATCCCGCTCGAAATCACCTCACCGACGCGGGTCTTGCGCGCCGCGCGCTGTTGCTGACTCTGCGGTTCGGCCGTCGTTGTGTTCGTCTGATTTTCGTCGGCCATAAATTACTTCTTCGCGTTCGCGTTCGCTTTCGCCTTCTGCGACAGCGCCGTCTCGATGCGCGCGACGTCGCGACGCAGCAGCCGCAAGCGGCTCGGCTGCTCGAGCTGTCCGCTCTGCTGCTGTAACCGCAGATGCAGCGTTTCCTGCCGCAGATCGCGTTTCTTCGTCCGCAGCTCGTCGACGCTCATTTCGTAAACTTCTTTGAATTTCATGACTCTTTAGGCCGCAGCAACGTGGTGACGGCTCAGAAATTTCGTCCGGACCGGCAACTTATCGGCGGCGAGCCGCAGCGATTCGCGCGCGACGGATTCCGTCACGCCATCGAGCTCAAACAAAATATTGCCCGGCCGCACCGTCGCGACCCAATACTCCGGCTGGCCTTTACCTTTACCCATTCGCGTCTCCGGCGGACGCGCCGTCACCGATTTGTCCGGGAAAATCCGGATCCACAGTTTGCCTTTGCGCTTCATGTTGCGCGTCAATGCCACACGCGCCGCTTCGATCTGCGTGTTCGTGATCCAGGCGCGCTCGAGCGTTTGCAGACCGAATTCGCCGAAATCGATCCGGAGATTGCGCGAAGCGGTACCCTTGCGGCTACCCCGCTGGGTCTTCCGGTACTTCACGCGTTTGGGCATCAATGGCATGGCGAAGTCTCCTGTTGTTAGGCCGCAGCGGCTTCGGGCGCGGGCGGCGGTGGCGCAGCCTGCTGCGGCTGCTCAGCCGGTTTCTCCTCCGGCTTACAAATCCAGCACTTCACGCCGATTTTGCCGTAGACGGTGTTCGCTTCCGCGAAACCATAATCGATCGGCGTGCGCAGAGTGTGGAGAGGAACTTTGCCTTCGCGATACCATTCCGAGCGCGAGATCTCCGCGCCGTTTAACCGGCCCGAGCTGCGCAAACGAATCCCCTGCGCGCCAAAATCCATCGCGACCTGCACCGCCTTTTTCATCGCCCGGCGGTAAGCGATGCGGCGCTCGATCTGCAGCGCCACGTTCTCCGCGACGAGCTGCGCGTCGAGCTCCGGCGTTTTGATTTCCTGGATGTCGATCTTGATCTGCTTCCCCTGCGCCATGCGAGAGATCTCCTCGGTCATCTTCTCGATCTCGGCGCCTTTGCGGCCGATCACAATCCCCGGCCGCGCAGTGTGAATCGTTACGCGAATCGAGTTCCACGCGCGCTCGATGATGATTTTCGACACCGCGGCGAACTGCAGCTTCTTCTTCACGTAATCGCGAATCTGAATGTCGCTGTGGAGGAACGCCGGCAGCTCCTGCGGCGACGCGTACCAGCGCGAACGCCAGTCGCGGTTTACGCCGAGGCGGAAGCCGATCGGATTAACTTTCTGTCCCATAAATTATTTTTGTTCCTCTTTCGGAGCTTCAGCAGTCTTCGACTCCTTCGTGGCCTTTGCGCCCTTTGTGCGAGCGCTTTTCTTCTTCTGTCCTGCTTTCTTTTTCTCGCGCCTCTTAATTTCGATCTCGTCGGTCAAAACGATACGAATATGGCTGCTGCGTTTTAGAATCTGGCTGCCGCTGCCGCGTGCTCGCGTCATCATCCGCTTCATCGTCGGCCCTTCGCCGACCGTCGCCTCTTTTACGACCAGGCCGTCAACTTTCACGTTCGCGTTGTTCTCCGCGTTCGCGACTGCGCTCTTCAGCGTCTTGTTGATCAACGCCGCCGCTTTCTTCGGGCTGAACGCGACGATATCGAGCGCTGCCGAAACCGGCAGGCCCTGGATCTCGCGCGTGACTTCGCGCGCCTTGAACGGCGAAATCTTCGCGTACCGATATGTCGATCGAACTTCCATTTATTTTAAAGTCACACTTTGGCGAGCATCGACCTGGAGCCGATCGCCCACCTTTATTTTGTCCTTCTTGGAATCCATTTCCTGAATCACCGCGCCGCAGATTTTCTGGCGAACATCGACCACGCGCAGCGTTGCGATGACCGTATCGCCGCGCAAAACGCGCAACGGCATCCCGATCTTCACGCCCTGCTTCTCGCCGAGGTTGCCGACGACCAGCGACCATTCGTCCTTCACGCTGATCACGCTTCCGTCCATCAAAGTCGGTTGCTCGGTCGCCGCTGCATTGTCGCCGCTCTTGGCGATCAGCTCGTTCGTGCTCCGCAACTGCGCTTCCACTTCCGCGCGCGCCTGCGCATCGCCGCTCGTCGACGTTTTCACAAAGTGCAGCATCGACTCGTTCA
>CADDYX010000020.1 GCA_902810735.1 Verrucomicrobiota bacterium
GTCTTTCGAGCCGGTGGCGCAGCCGGTTTTCGCATTCGCCGCCGCCGGAGCGGCCTGAGCATCTCGAGCGCGGTGCGCGCGGGGAACGTCTCGCGGCAAAATTCCTGCGTCAGCAAGGATACAAAATTCTGTACCGGAATTTCCGCGGGCAGAGCGGCGGTGAGATTGACATCGTCTGTCGCGATGACGACACGCTCGTCTTCGTAGAAGTGAAGACGCGCGGCAGCGAGGATTACGGCCGCCCGTTCGAAGCGATTCGGACTGACCAGAAGCGCCGGATTTCCCGCGGCGCGCTGGCGTGGCTGCGACTGCTCGACAATCCGGACATTCTGTTTCGCTTCGACGTCGTCGAGGTCGTCCTCCGTGATGCAGCACCGCCCGAGTTAGAGTTAGTTCAAAACGCGTTCACGCTCTCGGAACCGTATATCTACTGATGAGATTGCTGCTGTTCGCGCTCGCCGTTGCCGGCGCGACAGCGAACGGCCAAACGCTAACCGGCAAAGCCGCGGTGTCTCGCGATTGGACGGAGGACGCGCCAGGCGTGAGCCGGCGAATCACGGTGGACGACTTGCCGCCGCCGTTTGCTACCGATTCAATCGACAACGGACCGCGCGTGGTCGGCCGTCCCGCCACCGCAGAGCCGCGCGTGCCGCCCGGGTTCAAGATCGAACAGTATGCGAGCGGGTTTCGGAATCCGCGGTTCCTGCTGACCGCGCCGGACGGAGATATTTTCGTGACCGAGAGTCGCGCCGACACCATCAAGGTGCTCCGCGACGCGAATGGCGACGGCAAACCGGACGTGACGGAGACGTTCGCGACCGACGGAATGAAGGATCCGTTCGGCATCGCGTTCTATCCGCCCGGACCCGATCCGCAGTTCCTCTACGTCGCGAACACCGACGGCGTCATCCGGTTTCCCTACCGCAACGGCGATCTGAAAGCGCGCGGCCCGGCCGAAAAGCTAGCCAACGCGGAGCTCTCGAGCGGCGGATTGCTGCGCGGCGGCGGGCATTGGACGCGCGACATTGTTTTCTCGCCTGACGGCAAAAAGATGTACGTCTCGATTGGCTCCTACTCGAACGTGTCGGACAACAAGACCGAAGCTGATCGCGCGCGGATCTTCGAGTTCAATCCGGATGGCACCGAACGAAAGGTCTTCGCCTGGGGCGTTCGCAACGCGGTCGGGATCGCGTTTCGCCCCGGAACGACCGACCTCTGGATGAGCGTTAACGAACGGGACGAGCTCGGCGACGATCTCGTGCCGGATTACATCAGCAGCGTGCGTTCGGGCGGATTTTACGGCTGGCCGTGGTTCTATCTCGGCAATCACCAGGACCCGCGCCACAAAGGAAAGCACCCGGAGTTGGCGAGCAAGGTCATCGTCCCGGACGTGCTGACGCAGAGTCACGTCGCGTCGCTCAACATGTGCTTCTACACCGGCGAGCAATTTCCGGCGGAATATCGCGGAGATATTTTCGCCGCCTTCCACGGCTCGTGGAATCGCAAGCGCCGCGTCGGCTACAAAATCGTGCGCGTCCCATTCGACAAATCCAGCGGCAAACCGCGCGGCGATGTAGTCGATTTTGTGACCGGCTTTGTCACAGCCGAAGGTAACGTGTGGGGCCGCCCCGTCGGCATCACCGTCGCGAAAGACGGAGCGCTGCTTTTTAGCGAAGACGGCAACAAGACGATTTGGCGCGTCAGCTACACGGGCGCGAAATAGTCAGACGAGCAGCTCGTACGACAGCACGCTCAAGCAGTAGATCGCCGCGGTTTCAACGCGCAGAACGATCGGGCCAAGCGTTATCGGCCGGCAGCCGTTGCTGCGCGCGAGGTTCAGTTCGGCCGGGCTGAAATCACCTTCCGGGCCGACAACTACCAGCACGCTGCTCGGCCGCTCGCGGTGCTCCGCCGCATAATCAGCGAGGATTTTCTTCAGGTGCAACGCGTCAGGCTGCAACGAACCGATGAGCCGCAGGTCGTGCCGTGGTGTTTCGTTGAAGAATTCTCCAACGCGCCGCGGCGGATGCACCTGCGGCAGCCAGTTCTGCCCGCATTGTTTTGCCGCTTCGATCGCGACGGTCCGCCACTTCCGCTGTTTCTGAGCCGCATCATCTGCACCGTCGAGTCGAACTACGGTGCGATCGGAAACCAGCGGCGCGATTTCCGATGCGCCGATCTCGACTGCCTTCTGCACGATCAGGTCCATGTTTTTGCCCTTCGGAATCGCCTGCGCGAGCGTGATGCGGCAGCGCAACGCCGGTGTGCGCGCCTCGTGCAACTTTCGCAGCTGCACCCCGGCGGGCGCGACGTCGGTTACCTCCGCGGTCATTTCGCGGCCCTCGCCGTCAAACAACACGATCCGATTGCCACGCTCGACGCGGAGCACGTCACGGGCGTGATGCGCTTCCGGTCCGGTCAGCGTCGGCGGGTGCGCGTTCCAGTTTTCGGGCGCGATGTAAAACCGGTGCACGACCGAGAGCCGCTTACTGGAAGAACTCTTTGGCGCGTTCGAAAAAGCTCTTGTGCAGCGGCGTGTTCTCGTCGCCGCACAACTCGGCGAATTCCTCGAGCTTCTTGCGTTGCTCGGCGTTCAGGCGCGAGGGCACTTCCACGATGACGCGCGCGAGCAGGTCGCCGCGGTCGCGCCCGTTCACATTGAGAATCCCTCTGCCGCGGAGTTTGAAAATTTGAGCGCTCTGCGTCCCGGCGGGCACTTTCAACATCGCGCGGCCTTCCAGTGTCGGCACGGCGATTTCGCCGCCCAGCGCCGCGACGGCAAATGGAATCGGCACTTCGCAAAACAGATCGTCGTCCTCGCGCTGGAAAATCGGGTGTTCCTTCACGTGGATGACGACATAAAGGTCGCCAGGTGGACCGCCGCGAATGCCGGCTTCGCCGTTCTGGGATGAGCGCAGGCGCGAACCGTCGGCAATTCCCGCCGGTATCTTCAATTTGATCCGGCTCGTTTTCTCGACGCGCCCTTCGCCGTCGCAGACGCGGCACGGCTTGTCGATGATCTGACCGGCACCTCGGCAGCGCGGACACGTTTGTGAAACCTGGAAAAACCCGCGTGAGCTGATCACCTGGCCGCGCCCGCCGCAGGTCGGGCAATTGATCGCGCGCGAGCCCGCTTCTGCGCCGCTGCCATTGCATTTTTCGCAACGGTCGAGCTTCCGCACTTCGATCTCCTTGTCGGTTCCGAACGCTGCTTCCTCGAGCGTGATCTGCATGTCGTAGCGCAGATCGGAGCCGCGCTGCCGGCCTTCCCGATCGACTCCTGCTCCGCCACCGAAGAACGTCTCGAAGATGCCACCGCCCATCCCACCGCCGCCGCCGAAAACCTCGCGAAAGATGTCGAACGGATCGTGAAACCCGCCGCGTCCGAAACCACCGCTCCCCTGCGCAAACGCGGCGTGACCGTAGCGGTCGTAGGCAGCGCGTTTGTCGGCATCCATCAGCACGTCGTACGCTTCGCCGATCTCCTTGAATTTCTCCTCCGCGTCTGGGTCGTCCGGATTTTTGTCCGGATGAAATTTGACCGCGAGTTTGCGATACGAACGCTTGATCTCCTCCTCCGCCGCGCCGCGCGAGACACCCAGCACCTCGTAGTAATCGCGCTTTGTTGTCGCCATCGTTTACGTCGGCAGCAGTCGTCAGGCCGCCGGGCCGCTCGACACGACGACGCTCGACGGCCGCAGAAGCCGATCCTTCATCCGATAACCGCGGCGCGTCTGCCGAATGACCACGCCTTCCGGCACAGTGTCGCTCGCTTCGTGTGCGATCGCTTCGTGCAGGTTCGGATCGAACCTTTGTCCTTCGGCATCGATCGGCTGCAGCCCGTTATCGGCGAGAAAATCGGTGATCTGCTTGAGCACCATGCTCATGCCTGAATAAATGGGCGAGTTCTCGCTCTCGCTACGCGCCGCCGAGAGTCCGAGCTCGAAGTTATCGACGATCGCGACCAGCCGTTCGAGCAACGAGCTGTTGGCGTATCTGATCGCCTCCTCTTTTTCGCGCGCTGCGCGCTTCTTGTAATTCTCGAAATCAGCCTGCGTTCTCAAGGCGAGATCGCGGAAACGATCCAGGTCGCCCTGTAGATTCGCGACCGGATCGTCGCCATTCGCGTCAGGCGCGCCGACCTGCGGCTCAACGGCGTCGGCTTGTTCCGCCCTCGTCTCCTCGCGGTTCTCGCTCACTGGAATTTTCCTCATGTCTTGCGAATCACGATCAGCGTAATGTCGTCGTTCTGCGGCGTCGCGCCAACGAACGCCCGCAGCTCCTCGATCACGCGCGTGATGATGGCAGCTGCTCCATCATTCGCGCTGGCGCGGACTGCTGCGATCGTGCGCTCGAGGCCGAATTCTTCCTCGTTTTGATCAAGCGCCTCTGTCACGCCATCGGTGTAGAGGAGCAGGCAATCACCGCGCTCAAGCGGGATCGCGAAGTCACCTGTGATCCTATCGAACACGTTTCCGCTGTCAATTCCGAGGACCATCCCGGGCGGCTTCAGCGGGTTCACTGTTTTGCTCGCCGCGTGGTAGAGAAGTGGCGCGTCATGTCCAGCGCGCGCCAGCGTCACAGTCGCGCGCGCGTGGTCCACCACGAGATACGCCATGCTGATGAACATGTCCTCTTTGATGTCCGGATAGAGCTGGCGGTTCACCTTCTGCAGAACGTCCGCGGGCGAGGCGTTGTTCGCCGCCTGGCTGCGCAGAACGCTCCGGCAGATCGCCATGATGATCGACGCCGGCACACCTTTTCCCGACACGTCGGCAATCGCCACGCCGAGCCGCTCGTCGTCGATGTCGATGTAATCGAAGTAATCGCCGCTCACCTGCCGCGCCGGGATGTTGAGGCCGCTGATTTCGAAGCCGTTGATCACCGGCGCTTCCGCCGGCAAAAGGATCCGCTGAATATCGCGCGCGATCTCGAGGTCGTGATCGAGCCGCTTCTTCTGGCTCGCTTCGGAGTAGACGATCGCATTGTAAAGGGCAAAGGCCGACTGCTCGGCGATCGATTTGAACACGACGAAATCGCTCGCGGTGAACGGCTGGCTGTCGCGCCCGTTCGCCAGCGCAAGCACTCCCAGGTTCTGCTTTCCGTAAAGTAACGGCGTCACCATCAAGGACGAAACGGTGAGCGGAGTTCCGCGCACGGCTGCAAACTCGGGCGCTGCGCCGGCGTCAGCGAGGTGCAACGCGTGCCCGCTCTCCCAGGCGCGGCCGATCACGCCTTCACCGGGCGCGACCGTGTGCGTGCGAACGTAAGTTTCGAAGGCCGCCGGCGTGCTTGCCGCCTGCTGAAGGATGTGCGCCGGGATGTTGATGAGCGGCGGGCAGCCTTTGGAAAGGTAGCTCGGCGCGAGCTTGCCGCCCGCGCGTTCCATCATGTAAAGCGCGCCGCCGCTCGCATCCAGGATGCGCGCCGCTCCCTCGACGATCAGGCGATGCAGGTCGGCAGCGCGGATCGTTTCGGTGAACGCCTCGCCCAGACCGTGGAGAAAATCGAAGACGAGGGTTTCCTCGATCTGAATCTCTTCTTTTGAGCGCTCGAGCTGCCGAACGCGCCCGCGCTGCAGTTGCGAAGTGACGATCCATCCCAACAGGCAGACGACAAACAGCCCGAAGAAAAGGAAAGGCCACATTGCGCCGCGGGCCTGTTATTTCGGCGCCGTCTCGTGCTGCAGGTCCTGCTTTAGGTAATCGAGAACGTCCTTGAACTTCGAGAGATTCTCCGGCGCGACCTCGCAGAGCGCCTCGTGCGCATGAAGCATGTCGCGCTTCTGCTCCTCGCGATTCTGCTGCAGCGGCGCGGAATTTTCGTCGGCTGGCAGCACTTCACATTCCGGCGCGGGCGCGCCGTTGGAGTGAATCGTGAAAAGCTGGTCAAGACCGAGACCAGTGAGCAGATCGCGGCTGCGCTTGCCGCAATGCACGACGTGGAGATGGCCGTGGCCGAGCTCTTTCAGCCGCAGCGCCACACCGGCCATCGTTCCCATAAAAGTCGAATCCATCATGACGCATCCGCCGAGATCGATCACGAAGTTGCGGTAACCGCGATTCACCATCTCGCGGCTAAATTCCTTGAAACTGCCGCTGTTGAGGAAGCTTCCCTTGCCTTCTACTCGCACCCACACGGCATCGCCATTTACTCCGACTTGTATCGACGATTCCACGACGGATGAAACCTAAGGTCGCCCCCCTGAGTGTCAAACCTCCGCGGCCGCTCGCGGCGCCTTATTCCCACATGTAAGAGCGGTTCTCGGCGACGATGTTGCCGTCAGCTATCAGCAGACAACGCCACGCGATGACGCGGCCATCATCAAAGTAATCGTCGCCGATGATCGCGAACTCAGTTTTGTGATTGCCCCTGCCATTTGGATACATCACCTCGCGCGCCTGCACGAACGCCTTCAGCTTTTCCTGCCGGTACTCGAGCCGCACGGTCACTTCGGCGTCCCGTCTGCCGCGCCAGAAGAAATCGAAATAGTTCCCATATCGCTGTCGCCGGTCGAGCCCTGTCACCGCTCCCCAGAGTCGATAACTCCGCTCAAATCCGATCGATGCGTCCGGGTGTGCAGCGCCGCGGTTCAAGCTGCCGAATTTAGAACCTGTCTTCGGCGGCACCACATCCATCAAAAAGAGTTTCGTTTTTCGGAACTCGAAGTCGTTGCTCGGCACAACCGGCAACCGGCTGATGTTGCCTTCGAACTTCGCGTCAACCGCACGGGCGAGAGTCGGGCCGAAAAGTGACGCGATAATCACGACGGCGGCGGCGGTCCTCATCCGCGCAATACAACCGGCTCGCTTGCTCGCTGTCAATCCGCGCGGCTCCTTCCACCGTAGCGTTTCCGCGGCTATTTTCCGTTGTGATTGAGGTGCGCTACGAGCGCGGCGTTTACCTGCCGCGACAAAATCTCTGGCTCGATCCGTGGGACGCGAAGCCATTTGCCTTCGTCTCGCACGCCCACAGCGACCACACCGCGCCGCACGCGGAGCTCATTCTTTCGGAACGAACGGCGCGGCTGATGCAGGCACGCATGCCGGGAGAACGGCTGGAGCACATCCTGCCGTTTGGCGAGCGCGCGACAATCCACGGCGTCGAGCTGATGCTGCTCCCGGCCGGCCACATTTTCGGATCGGCGCAAATTCACATCGAGTCGGATGCCGGCTCGCTGCTCTACAGCGGCGATTTCAAGCTCCGCCACGGCCAGTCCGCTGAGCCGGCGGAGTGGCGCCACGCGCAGACGCTGATCATGGAAACGACCTACGGTCGGCCGCGCTACCGTTTTCCTCGGACAGAAGAGGTCGTCGCGCAGATCGTCGCGTTCTGCACCGACGCGCTCGAGAGTGGCGCCACGCCCGTCCTCCTCGGCTACTCGTTAGGCAAAGCGCAGGAAATTCTCTGCTCGCTCGCCGGTGCAGGTCTCAAGCCGATGCTGCATGGCTCGGTTTATCGGATGACGCGCATCTACGAGCAGTTCGGCCAGTCCTTTTGCGAATACGAACGCTACGACGCCGACGCCGTTGCCGGTAAAGTTTTGATCTGTCCGCCGAGCGCGAATCGCTCGCGCATGCTGGAGAAAATCCGCGACAAACGCGTGGCGATGATCAGCGGCTGGGCGCTCGATCCGAACGCTGTATATCGCTACCAAGTCGATGCGGCGTTCCCGTTGTCGGACCATGCCGATTACGCGGACCTGATTCGCTACGTCGAACTCGTGAAACCGGCGCGCGTCCTCACGTTGCATGGCTTTGCTGCCGAATTTGCGCGCGATCTCCGCGATCGCGGCTTCGAAGCATGGGCGCTGAGCGCCGAGAATCAGATCGAGCTGTCGCTGCGCAACTCCGCGGCGGCTGTGCCGAACAGCGCAAAACCGAACGTCGCGACCGCGACCGCGCCACACATCGCGTCCGAGTTTTTGCAGTTCGCACAGATCGGCGAATCGATCGCCGCCACTCCGGCGAAGCTCGAGAAGGTGCGGCTGCTGGCCGCGTTCCTCAGCTCGCTGACGGAGCCGCAGCTTCGGATTGCGACGACCTATTTTACGGGACAACCCTTTCCGCAAAGCGATCTGCGAACTCTGCAGGTCGGCTGGGCCGTCATTTTTCGCGCGCTGCTCGCCGCAACGCGCATCAGCGACAGTGAATTGCATCGCATAGCCGGCACTCACGGCGATGCGGGAAAAACGGCGTTCGAAGCGCTGGAAAATCGCACGGTGCCGGAGCCGTTCACAATCGTCGAGTCGCGCGAATTGTTTGAGCATTTGCAGCGTGCCCGTGGGCCGGTTGCCAAAGCCGAGCTGCTGCAAACGCGACTTGCGCGGCTCAGCGCGTTGGAAGGTCAGTATGTCGTCAAGATTCTTACGGGCGACCTGCGAATCGGCTTGCGCGAAGGTCTGGTGGAAGAGGCGATCGCGAGCGCGTTCGGCGCCCCGCTCGACGATGTCAAAGAAGCGAACATGCTGCTCGGCGACATCGGCGAAACAGCCGTCCTCGCGCGGCGTGGCGAGTTGCAGCGCGCGGAGCTTTCACTTTTCCGACCGATCAAATGCATGCTCGCGAGTCCCGAGCCAACCGCGGAGGCAATCTGGTCGCGTTTCGCGAGCGACGGCGCGGATCGCACGACCGTTTACGTCGAGGACAAATTCGATGGCATCCGTGCGCAGCTGCACCGGAACGCGGAGCGTGTCGAAATTTTCTCGCGCGACCTGCGGCGGATGACCGACCAGTTTCCCGAGCTGGTCGAAAAGGCGCGCGCATTCGCGACCGACCTGATCCTGGACGGCGAAATCATGGCGTTTGAGCGCGGAAAGAAGCTCACGTTTTTCGATCTGCAGAAGCGGCTCGGTCGCAAAGCCGAAAGCGCGGATCTTTTCGACACTGCATCAGCGAATGTGCCGGTAATTTTTGTGGCGTTCGATCTCCTCTTCAGTGACGGGCGCTCGCTCTTGAAGATGCCACTCCGCGAACGCCGGGAGCTGCTCCGCCAGCTTGTCTTGCCACCGCAGTTTCAGATCGCCGATGTTTCGCCGGCCCATTCCCCCAGCGATATTGAAGAGGCGTTCCAGCTCGCGCGTCATCGGTTGAACGAAGGGCTGATGATCAAAGACCCGGAGAGCTTTTATTCGCCGGGACGACGCGGGATGTTTTGGTTCAAACTCAAAAAGGAGCTCGCGACTCTCGATGTCGTCGTCGTGGCGGCGGAACTGGGCCACGGCAAACGCAATCATGTGCTGAGCGACTACACGTTCGCGGTGCGCGACGACGCGAGCGGCGAACTGCTGCCGATCGGCAAAGCGTACAGCGGGTTGACCGACGTGGAGATCGCGGAGCTGACCGAGCATTTCAAACAGAACACGATCGTCGATCGCGGACGGTATCGGCAGGTCAAGCCAGACATCGTGCTCGAGGTCGCGTTCGATGCGGTGCAGCCGAGTACGCGTCACGCGAGCGGGCTGGCGCTGCGATTTCCGCGCATCAAAGCGATTCGCCGCGACAAAACCGTCGACGCGATCGACACGCTTAGCTACGCGCGAATGCTCGCCGAGCAGCACGTCGGCGGTAAAGGCGCGAGGAGCTGAAGCGGACTGCTACGGCGTCGCGGTGGGCGTCGGCGTCGGGGTCGGCGTTGCAGACGGTGAATCGGCTGCGCGCGGGCCGCGTCGGGGGTGTTGCTTTTTTGCGTCTGCGGGGCTGACGCTTGCAGTCGGTGTCGTCGCAGTTGGCGATGGAGTCGCTGTCGGCGCGAACGGCTCGCGAGCACCGGCTCTTCCTCGTCCGCGGTGCGGCACGTTAGCTGGAGCTTCGGACGGCGACGGCTGTGACGCGGCGCCAGGCTCAGCCGCAGCAGGCGTAAAGGCCGGCGTCGTCAACGGCGAAGCTGATGCCGCCGGCGCGTTGCCAGGCAGATGTTGTTCACGCGCGCTCCGGTCTTTGCGCCCTGCTGCGCCGCGTGCACCGCGTTCTCCTTCCGGAGCCGACGCTGCGGGGCTGGGTGATGCGGCTGGAGTAGCTGTCGCAGTCGCAGTGGCCGAGGAGACTGGATGCGGCGGCGTGTGAGCACGAGGCGGCGTGCGTTTGGCTGGTTGTGGTGAAGCGGCGGATCCAGGCGCCGCAGGCGACGGGGAGATCGGCGTAATAGTTGCCGATGCCGTTGCCGCGGGCGTCGCGCTTTGGAATGGCATCCGAGTTGCGCGCGGTGAGGCGGTCGGCGTCATCGTCGCAGAAACTGTGGCCGTGGGTTGGGCGACAGATCGTGGCGCGACCGTGGCTGCCGGTTTGGCGAATCGCTTTGGCGGCGCATTCGGTGGCGGTGTCGCTTCGGCTTGCATTTTCGCACGCGCCTTTTGCGCGGCAGCGTGATCGGCGATACCCGACCAACCGTGTTCGACCACGGGAGCGGCGATGCGTTGCTTGATTTTCGGCGGCCGCGCCGGTCCTGCCGCAGCCGTGATCTGCGGCGCCGGCATGGCGACGACGTCGCCTCGCACGACAGCGTGCGGCTGATCGAGGCGCAGAGTTGTCTCGCGCTCGAGGCGATAGCGCTGAATCGGCTGCTGCGAACGCGCGCGCACCACCTCGTACTGCGGGCCCTGGTTCACGACGACCGTGTTGTTGTAAGTGATGTTCGTCACGTTGGTCGTCTGATTGACGATCGTCACGTTGCGCTCTGGTGGCACGACGACGGCGCGCAGCTGCGGGGCGCCGATCTCGCGGACCTGCACAAACGCATACTGCTCGGGGCCGATGTCGTAGTAGCTGTCCGCCCAGTTGTGAATCCCGCGACTCTGGTCGAAACGCGCCTCGGGTGGCAACGGCGCCCAGCCGACATATTCGTCGCTCGTGCGCCATGAAACCCACGCCGGCGCCCACTCCTGTCCCGGAACCCAAACCCAGCCGACATTACGCAGGCGCGCCCAGCGGCCGTAGTGATACGTCGCCCAACCGAACGGCTCGTCCGAGATCCACGTCCAACCGGCGTCGGTATACACCCAGTGGCCGTCCGTGTACGGGCGCCAGTCCCGCGATTGCTGGACATTGCGCGGCTGCCAGACGTAGCCGTAATCGCCGGTCTCGAGCCAATCGCCATACGGCTCGAGCTTCTCGTAAAACATTCCGTATGCGGCTGGCGCTTCCGCTTCGGCAGAATCGGACGAGCCGCGCACCGTCGTTTCAGATTGCGAACTGCTCGCAGCCGTGGCGTTAGCGGCAGCCTCCTTGTCGGCCAGGGCTTTCTCGCGCGCGTCGATATCCTGCTGTTGCAACGCGAGCTGTTGCTGTTGCTGCTGCTGTTTTTCCGCCGCGAGCCGCTGCTGGACCTCGCGTTCAATCTGCGCGTTGCGTTCTTCTTCCGTTTGCTGTTTCTGGCAGGCGACGAGCAGCGCGAATGCGGCCAGAGCAGCGAAAATCGACCGGGGTTTCATCGTAGCAGTTAGACCGTTGCGCATTCCGGTTATTCGAAACAATACCCGGCGCAGGCTGCATAGGCGCGCGTTTAGCGCGAAGCTGCAGTGGGCGACGGAGTCGGCGAAACGAATGTAACCGTTACCGTCTCCACCTCGTCGCGACGCGCCCGCTGCACATTGCTGTAGATTGAGAGTAGAAGCAGCGCGAGCAGGACCACGAGCATCAGGCGCGCGGCACCGCGCGGTAATTTCGATGGCTGCGGTCTGTCGGTCGAAAGTTTCATCGCGCCGCTATTCCGGTTGGATCGCAGCGATCGCATCCATCACGCGATTGCTCAGCCGCGAGTACAGATCCTTGCCCGCACCGAGATCGGCGGACGTGAAACGGATCGCCTCGCCGACGACGACGGTGATCGGATGAAGATGCAAGCCACCGCCGCCGCGCGGCAGCGCTTCATGTGCGCCGAAAATCCGCATCGGAATCACCGGCGCGAGCGTTTTCGCGATGACCAGCCCAAGGCCGGGCAGCGCCGGTTGCAATTTGCCGTCGAGCGTCCGCGATCCCTCTGGGAAGACGAGCACCGCGTTGCCGGCTTTCAGCACACGGATCATCGCTTTGAGCGCGCTGCGGTCGCCGCCCTCCTGGTCGACCGGGATGACATTCAGCTTGGGCAAGATGCGCCCGAGCAGCGGCACATCGAGCAAAGTCTTGCGCGCGAGAAAATAGATCGGGCGGTCGGCTGCGTTGCCGATTAGCGGCGGATCGAGATAGCTCTGATGGTTCGAAGCGAGGATCGCCGGACCTTCGTTGATCATCCGTTCCCGATGCAGCACGCGAAAACGGAAGAGCAGGCGCCCGAACAGCCGCGCGCCCCAGTAGACGCACCAATAATATGGATTCATTCGCGGCCGCGCGGCTCTGGCCATCAGCGAAATCCTTTTGCGCGCAGGCTCGCCACGATCTGATCAACCACTTGGTCGATCGTGACGTTCGAGCTGTCGATCACTTCGGCGTCTTTCGCTACGACCAGCGGCGAAACGACGCGCGACGAGTCGGCACGATCACGAACCGCGATCTGATCGCGTTGACCCTGTGCGGCGCGGCGCTGCGAACGGACTTCCGGTGAAGCATCGATGTAAAACTTGAACGGCGTATCCGGGAAGACGACCGAGCCGATGTCGCGGCCTTCAATCACAACATCGATCTCCTCCGCGAGGCCGCGCATTTTCGCGACGAGAATCTCGCGCACGCGCGGCACGCTGCTTACAAATGACACGCCGTCATTCACGCGATCGTCGCGCAAATGCTCCGCTGGATTGACGCCGTCGATTGCGATCTCCGATTCAGGTTCGCCAAGGCGGCAGGTGATGGAAGAGTGCTCGACCAACTGCGCGACTGCATTCGCATCGTGCGGATCGACGCCGCGCTGCAAAACGTGCCACGTGACCGCGCGATACATGGCGCCGGAGTTTACGTAGGCAAACCCGAGCCGCTGCGCCAACGCGCGCGCCACGCTGCTTTTGCCGGACGCGGCCGGACCATCGATGGCTATAACGCGATGGCCGGCAGCAGTTCGATTCATTCGCGCGCGACGCGGAGTCTATTCCTCCTCGGCGCGAGCCGGCGCGAGCGAGCTGATAACCGGCGTCGTCATTCGCATCCGTTTCGGGTCGGCAAGCTCGTCGAGCGCCTTCTCGAAATCGGGATACGATTCGCGCACGCAGTCGGTGTCCTGCACAATCGTTTCGCCGTCCGCGAACAATCCGGCGATCGCGAACGCCATCGCGATCCGATGATCGCCGAAGCTCGGAACGCGAGCACCACGCAGCGGAGCGCGCCCGTGGATTTCGAGGCCGTCGCTCAACTCGATCACCTGCGCGCCCATCGAACGAAGATTATGGGCGATAGCAGCGATGCGGTCGGTTTCTTTCACCCGCAGCTCGTGCGCCTGCCGGATAATCGTTGTGCCGTTCGCAAGTGCGCCGGCGACGGCGAGAATCGGCAGCTCATCGATTAACTGCGGAACCTCCTTTCCCTGGACAACCGTCGGCTTGAGCGTCGCGCCGGTAATCTCAACGATTCCGCGCGGCTCGTTCTGCTCCACATTTTCGATCGCCTCGCGCACCTGCGCACCCATCCGAACGAGCACGCCGAGGACCGCGGTGCGGGTTTCGTTCAAACCGACATCGCGGATCAGCAGATGACCGCCGGATTGCGCGCCCGCCGCGACCAGCCAGAACGCAGCTGATGAGATGTCGCCCGGAATCGTGAAGTCGCGGGACTCCGGCACCTGGTCGCCAAAAATCGACACGGCGCCGTCTTCCGGCGCGGTGCGCACCAGAAAGTAATCGAGCATCAGCTCGGTGTGATTGCGTGTGATCGCAGGCTCGCGGACGGTCGTTTTCCCTTTCGCGAACAACCCCGCGAGCAGCAGCGCGCCTTTCACCTGCGCGCTGGCGACAGGCAATACGTAGTCGATGCCGCGCAATTTGCTGCCGCGGATCCGGATCGGCGCGGTGTCGTTTGGCCCGTCCGCGGTGATGTCAGCGCCCATTTGGCGGAGCGGTGTGATCACGCGCTCCATCGGTCGTTTCGACAACGTCTCACCCCCGACGAGCCGGGTGTCGAAACTCTGCCCGGCCAGCAAACCCATCAGCAGACGCATCGTCGTCGCCGAATTCCCGCAATCGATCTCCGCGGCCGGCGGCTTGAGATGGCGTTTGCCGCCGTGCACCACCAGCATGGTCGGCTCCGGCTGCTCGATTTTAATTCCGAGCGCACGCATCGCCTGCACGGTGTGCATGCAATCATCGCTCGGCAGAAAGCCGCGCAGCACGCAGACGCCATTCGAAAGTGCGGCGATGATTACCGCGCGGTGTGAGATGCTTTTGTCGCCTGGAACGGTGATTTCTGCTTCGATCCGCGGCGCCCGTTTAACACGAATATCCATGTGACTGATTGAATCGAAGCGGCCTCCGCTGCGGGCAAACGGCCCGGCCGCAGGCGAAGCTCATCTTCCGTTAATCGCCCGCCTTG
Organism: Verrucomicrobiota bacterium; assembly: GCA_902810735.1. Taxonomy (GTDB): domain Bacteria; phylum Verrucomicrobiota; class Verrucomicrobiia; order Chthoniobacterales; family UBA10450; genus CADDYX01. The sequence goes on from CADDYX010000020.1 coordinate 14,448, forward strand.
TCCAGCTTGGCGGCACCGAATGAGCGGCGGTCGCGCGCTACGGAACGAGGAAGATCTTGTTCGTGTACGGGTCCTTCACCTCGGTGCCGGGCGGGAAGCCGCGGACATCGACGTAGCCTTGGTTTGGCGCGTAGGGACTCGTCACGAAACCGGGTTTGTTCGGCACTGGAATGCCGTAGGGAATGTCGCCTTTCGAGGTCTTCGCCGGCGCGGCAGTCGTCGGAGTTTGCGACGGCGGATTGTTATCCTGCGGAACCGTATCACCCGGCGCCGGCGGTGTGGTCGGTGGCGCACCGCCCGGATTAAACGGCTGCTCGTCGGGCGGATACTCCGGCGGCGGCGCCGCAGGATACCGCGCGGGCTGCTGACGCGTTCTGATTGGCCGAACCGGCGGCTCGTCCTCACACGCTGCGAACAGGAAAGCGGCGAGCATGGCGAGCGGCAGAAAAATTTTCATAGGGCGGGTTCGACGGCTGTAGAATCGTTCTAATTCAACAGCTCGCCAGTGACAATCGCGAAATCGGAAGCACGAAACCGCTTCGCAAAAAATACGGATTTCGTGCCTTCTATTTCCGAATCAGAAGAAACAATGGTGAGCAAGCCAGCCGAGCGCATTCAGGTGACCGACGACGATCCGATGAGCCGGCGGCTCCTCGTCCGAGCGTTGTCGAACGCCGGCTATGCGTGCACGGAATCGACCGATGGAATCGATGCGCTGCGATCCGTCCGCGCCGACCCGCCCTCGCTGTTGCTCCTCGATTTCGACATGCCAGCGATGAATGGCGCCGAGGTGCTGACGCGACTGCGCGCCGACGCAAATCCGGCGGTCGCGCAGCTGCCGGCGATCATGTTGACCGGTCACGGCGGCGAGGAAAGCGAAGTGCGCTGCCTCGAGGCAGGCGCGGATGATTTTGTCACGAAGCCGATCAATCAGGCTGTGCTGCGCGCGCGAATCGAGACGCAGCTCCGGCTGCGGTCGATGCGCCGCCAACTGCAGCAACAGAACGACGAGCTCGAAGCCTGGCGGCAAAATCTCGAACGCGATCTCGCCGCGGCGCGGCTCACCCAGCAATCGCTGATTCCGCAAAAGCCGCCGGTGTTTGCCGGCTGGGATGTGGCGGCCGCGTATCGGCCGGTCATTCAGGTCGGCGGCGACATCTACGGATGGCTGCGCATGCAGGACGGGCGAACCCTTTTCTGGATTGCGGACGCGACCGGCCACGGCGCTTCCGCGGCGTTGCTGACGACGTTGGCGAAACTGCTGTTTCATCACGGCACCGTCGAAAACACCGAGCCGACGCAGATCATGCGCGCAGTGAACGCCGACTTCCGCAGCATCTTTGGCGCGCGTTCCTTTATGACGGCGATGTGCGTGGCGCTCGATCCGACGACTGGTCGTGCCACTGTCGTCGGCGCAGGACATCCGCCGCTCCTCGTAGCGCGACACACGGGAGAGACGGAAGCGATTGCGTCGTCGGCGCCACCGCTCGGGTTGCTTGAGCAGTCCGTCTTCTCCGGCAGCGAGATCGATCTCCGCGGCGGCGACGCGATTTTTCTATACACCGATGGCCTTTACGGCGCGCGCCACGACGTGAACCCGCACGACTCTGCCGCACGTCTAGCCCGCTTGTTGCATCCGGGCGCGCCGAACGCGCAAGCGTTGCTCAGCCGCGTGATGGAGCAAACGATGAGCGCTGACGGCAAGCCGCCGCCGGACGATGTGGCCGCCGTAGTTGTGCAGCGGACAAACGGCGACTTTATTGAGCCGAAAATTTAGTATTGCCGCAGGCGAAATGAACGTTTAATCAGCCTTTATGCCGAAAACCACTTCCAAGAAAACTTCCTCCAAACGCCAGCCGAACGCGGCTTTTATGAAGCCGATGCAGCCGGATGACAAACTCGCTGCCATTGTTGGCAACAAACCTATTCCCCGCTCCGAGGTCACAAAGAAGGTGTGGGACTACATCAAGAAAAACGGCCTGCAGGACAAGAAAGTGCGCACGCAGATCAATGCGGATGACAAGATGCGCGCGGTCTTCGGCGGCAAGAGCCAGGTCAGCATGTTCGAGATGACGAAGCTGGTGAACCAGCACATGTCCTGACGCGGACGCGGAACTCTTTTCGTTGGTTGGTCTGGCCCGGCGTCTCCTTGCGCCGGGCTAGCTTTGTACACGCCTCACGCAGGCGAGAGTTGCGCATCGATGGCAAGTGCTGGAGATTTCGCGCGTGAAGATTCCGCGCATCCTTTATTCAGCGGTGGCCGCTGTCGCTCTGACTTTCGTCGCCTCCGCGCACGCCGATAACGCATGGCTGACGGACTTCAAGGAAGCTCAGCAGAAGGCGAAGTCGGACAACAAATTGCTGCTGCTCGATTTCACCGGCTCTGACTGGTGCGGCTGGTGCATCAAGCTGCGGAAGGAGGTCTTCTCGCGCCCTGAATTCAAGGACTACGCGAGCAAGAATCTCGTGCTGATGGAGGTGGATTTCCCGCGCGCGAAGCAGATCGACAAGAGTCTGCTCCAGCAAAACATGGATCTGGCCGACAAGTTCGGCATCCAGGGATTCCCAACCATCATTGTGCTCGACGGCAACGGTAAGAAGGTCGGCGAATTCGGTTACGATGCCGGTGTGCCGTCGGACAGCGATCGGCCGGAAGCGACTCCGGCCGCGTTCATCGCGAATATCGAAAAGCTGCGGAAGAGCTAGCGTGGAGCGCGCCGCTCGAGCCTAATTCGCGTTCGCCTGCTCGAATGAGCGCTGGAGCGCGTCGGCCAGTTCGGAGCGCGTAAATGGTTTCGGCAATGCACCGCGAAATCCGTAGGCGAGGAATTGCGACAGCGCCGCTTCGTCCGAGTAGCCGCTGCAGATGATCGCGTTGACGCTCGGGTCCATACCGCGCAGCCGTTCGATTGTCGCGATGCCGCCCATCCCTCCGCGCACAGTCGCGTCGAGAATAACCGCCTCGTAATGCTCACCGCGCCGGAGAGCGCGTTCGTAGACTTTGACCGCTTCGCCACCATCGGGCACCGCGGTGACTTGATAGCCGAGAGTGGCAAGCAGTTGCGCGGTCAGCTCCCGAATCGCGTCTTCATCGTCCATCACGAGCACGCGCTGGTGATTGAACCGGAAAGGCCGCTGCGGCGCATCGGTTGTCGCTGAGTTCGCATCGCGATCGGCGGCGCGCAGGTAAAACGCGAAGACGGAACCTTCCGGCGACGTCTGTTCCAAATGCAGATGCCCGCCATGTTTCTTGACGACCGAATAACTGATCGCGAGACCGAGCCCGGTCGCCGCCGGTTTGGTAGTGAAATAAGGATCGAAGATTTTCGACTGCAGCTCGTCCGGGATACCGGGTCCATGATCGCTGACAGTCACCTTGACGTAGCGGCCTGGCGAAAGCGCTCCGCTCGCCTCGGTGATCTCCACGTTCCGCGCACGCAAGGTGAGCGTTCCGCCTTTCGGCATCGCATCACGGGCGTTCAAAAGCAGCGCGTTGAGTACCTGCTCGATCTGGGCCGGATCGATTTCGACCTTCCAGAGATCAACACTCACGTCGACCTCCGCGCGAAGGTTCGATCCGTGCAGCGCGAACTCTGCGGCTTGCGTTAGCAGCTCTCCGACGCGGCTCACTTTTTTCAGCGGGGCTCCGCCCTTCGAAAACGTCAATAGCTGGCTGGAGAGATGCGCCGCGTGCTGTGCCGCCTGGCCGGCTTTCGACAGGAACGACAGCAGCGTGCCGGCGTTCGACGGCGCTTCGATCTGCGCGAGGCCGATGTTGCCGGAAATAACAGTCAGGATGTTGTTGAGATCATGAGCAATTCCACCCGCCAGCGTGCCGAGTGACTCGAGCTTGCTCGTCGTGAGCCGCTCCTCCTCATTGCGCTTTCGTTCGGTGACATCGCGAAAAAACGCAGAGACGCCGCCGTTGCTCGGATAGGCGTGCACTTCGAACCACTTTTTGCCGCTACGGTTGCTGGCTTCAAATTCCAGCGGCGTCTGCTCGGCCATCACCTTGCGGTAATTCGTTTCGAAGACCGTGCCGGCCAGCTTCGGAAAAACTTCCCACATCGTGCGGCCGATGATCTCGTCGCGAGTGCGGCGCGTGATGAGCGCGGCTTCGGCGTTGACGTAGGTGAAGCGCCATTCGTGGTCGACGGCAAAGAAGGCATCGGTCGTGTTCTCGAGGATGCTTTGCATCGCCTGCGCGGACTGCTGCAGCGCGGCGCGCGCGTGGTTGCGCTCGTTCAGCTCGCGAATCTGCCGCTCCGCGACACTCAGCCGCACATTCAAAAGTCCGAGATCGAGGGGCTTGGTCAGGTAATCGTTCGCGCCCGCTTCGAGCGCCTGTTCGAGATCGGCGGTGTCAGCCTTCGCCGTAACGAGCAGAATGAACGTGTCGTCACCATCGGGCTTTGCTCGCAGCTCGCGGCAGAGATCGACGCCGCTCTTGCCGGGCAGCATCCAGTCGAGGATGAGGAATGCGAACGATTCTCGCGCCAGCAACAGCTCTGCCTCCTCGGCGCTGCTGACCGCGACAACGTGATGACCGCGCCGCGCAATCAACCGCTGGAGGTTGCGCCGGCTGTCGGGGTGGTCTTCTACGAGGAGGATTTTCATCAATCGTGCCGGAATAAGCGCGGCGGACACCTGGCCTCGTCCATCGCTCGTGCCCCAGCGGGTGTGGATTTCTATGAGCAAGATGACTGCCAATGCCGCCGTTTCGGCGCCGCTGAGCAAATATGATTTCCATAACAAAAATCTCACGGCTGCGACGCGGCCGCCCGGTTTGCGTTGCGCGGGCGCTCTGCTACATACACCCCACATTCGCCCCGATGAATTTGTCCCTTCGCGTGCTCGCAAGCTGCTGCGTCGCCGTCGCATGCATCGCATCGGCCCGCGCTCAAAATCCCGCGCCCGCAGCCTCCGCGCCTTCGGAACCGCAGATCACCTTCAGCTCGGTGCATGTCGACGGGCCGTTTGTCGCGATGACTTTCGACGACGGTCCGCACGCGACGCTGACACCCGAGCTGCTCAACCTCCTCGCCGCTCATCACATGAAGGCGACATTTTTTGTCGTCGGTGAGAATGCCGCGGAGTACCCGGACATCCTTCGCCGCGTCGTGCGTGAGGGACACGAAATCGGCAACCATTCGTGGTCGCACCCGAATTTCGGCAAGATGTCGGATGAGGGAATCCGCTCGCAATTGCAGCGCACTGACGATGCGATCCGCGCCGCGATTGGCACTCGCCCCACGCTGATGCGGCCGCCTTACGGCTCACTCTCGTCTCGGCAAAAACACTGGATCCACGAGCAATTCGGCTACCGGATCATTCTCTGGGATGTCGATCCGCTCGACTGGAAACGCCCGGGTGCCGCGGTGATTCGCAACCGAATCGTCAAAGAGGCTCGCCCCGGTTCGATCATTCTCGCGCACGACATCCACCCTCAAACGATCGAGGCGATGGCGTCCACTTTCGACGAGCTGCAGGCGAAGGGCTTCAAGTTCGTGACCGTCTCGGAGCTCATCACGATGGCAACGCCGGTACCTCCAAAGCAGCCGAAGCCGGAGCCGGCCGCCGCGACTGAACAGCCGGCGCCGCGGCCCGCGCCGTCCTCTTCTCCGCCGCCCGCGCAGCGATAATATCGGCATGATTGCCGACGATTACCTGCAGCTTCGGAGCGATCTCGAAGCTGCGCTCGGCGACCTTCTCCGGCTCGCGGCCGACACAAAACAACCAGATGCCGCAGCGGAGACGGTGCGCGCGCTGCTGACGGATATACGCGAGCCGCTGCTTTTCGTCATCGTCGGCGAAGTCAAAGCGGGGAAATCATCGCTGCTCAACGCGCTGTTCGGCCGCGAGCTCGCGCGAGTCGACGTGCTGCCGGCAACGGACCGCGTCTACATTTTCAAGTACGGCGAAACAGAAGCCGCCGTCGATGTTTCACCGCAACTCGTCGAGCGTCATCTGCCGATCGATTTTCTGCGCGATTTCAACATCGTCGACACGCCTGGCACGAACACGATGGTCGCCGAGCACCAGAAGATCACCGAGCAGTTCGTGCCGCGAGCAGACGTCGTTCTCTTTGTCTTTTCGGTGGTGAATCCGTGGTCGCAATCCGCGTGGGAGCTGCTGAAATTCGTGCAGCAAAAATGGCTGAAGAACGTCGTTTTTGTTCTGCAGCAGGCAGACCTGCGCGATGAAGCGCAGATCCGATCGATCACGGATCACCTGGCGCAAAGCGCAATCCAGCGGCTCGGATTCGCACCGCCGATCTACGCTGTTTCCGCCAAGAAAGCGCTCGCCTCGCGAAGCGCGGCGGCCGATTCCGCAGAGTTATGGCGCGAGAGCGGGTTCGGTCTGCTCGAAGATCAAATCAACCGCACCGTCGGCGGCGGCAGTGAACGCACGCTGAAGCTGCAGTCGATCTCGAAAACCGCTGCCGTCGTCCTAGGCGAATTGCTCGCCGGTTTGCGCGCCAGCTACGAGACTGTTTTGCGCGACGAGGAGCAGATTGGGCGTGTCCGGAGCTTTCTCGCTGCGCGGAAAGAACAAACACTGCGCCAGGTCGGCGGCTTCGTGCGTGGAATCGAGCAGGCCTGCCGCCAATCCGCGACTGCGGGAACAGAGTTGCTCGAAGAGAAGCTATCGTTCTGGCGAACGTGGCGGCTCGTCTGGGCGCGGGCGGAGTGGCAGCGCAACTTCCAATCGGAAGCCGAAGCGAAACTGCGCCAGACGATCCAGCCGCAAATCGAAAACGCGGTGCAGCTACTCGAGACCGATCTGCGCGGGCTCTGGCCGCAGCTTCAGGAGATGCTCGAGGCGCAGTTCGCGCCGCTAACACGGAAGCAGTTCGCGAACGGCGCTCCCGATTTTGCGCGGCAGCGGCGCGAGCTGCTGCAAACCGTCCAGCTGACGCTCGCCGAACGCATCGCGGGGCGCGGAATCGAAGCGCAACTCGAGCGGATGTTTCGAGAGACTTCGTCGTGGCTGCGGCTGCCGGCCGGTGTTGCAGCAGCCGGTGGAATCGCGACGATTATTGCGGCGATGAGCAGCGCCGCGGTCGCCGATGTGACCGGTGTTCTTGCCGCGTCTGCCGCCGTGATCGGAACAGTGGTGGCATTCACGCAGCGGCGCAGAATTCTTTCGGCCTACACGCGCGAGATGGAGCGCAAGGGGACGGAGCTCGTCGCCGCAATCGAGCAGCAGATGCAGCACGCGATTGAGCTCTTTTACACGGAAATCACCGGCGCATTCGAGCCGCTCGCCGCGTTTTGCGCGACGGAGCGTGATCGGCACGCGCCGCTCGTCGAGCGTGCGACCGCACTTGAGGCAACGCTCTTCAGCCTCGCGTCACGCGCGAGCGCAGCAGCGTAGCGGCGTTACTTCTTCTTTTTGTCGCCCGTTTGCTGCACGACGCGCTGCTCCGTCTGGCGGCGCGCGATCACGAAGTGGTTATTGTCGCCGTAGTTCCGCCACGGACCCGGCGGCACATCACGCACTTCGACGAACTGCCAGTCGGTCACATCCGTCGGTGCGAGGCCGAGGTAATCGCGCACCGCCGGCGAAACGTCGAGCCCCGCTCCGCGGTTCAGGTTCGGCTTCGGCCGCTCGTTTTGAAAGACGTATTGAAAATGGTCGGTGCGAAAGGGACCGCAATCCTCCCACTGCGCATAGCAGACGCGATTGCCCTTGCGGATGGCGATCCAGCGATCTTTGCAGACCGATTGTCCCGGCCCGGTATACGCCTGCCGGAACCACGGAATCACCAGCGCAGCTTCGGGCTTAAACTGGCCGTGCGTGACGTCGTTGTAGGGAAGCGCGCAATAGAATGGGTTTTGCCGCGGAACGAACGAAACCGGGATGTAGTTGCGCCGGTTCGAGGGATCTGGCGTGTCGAAGCCGCCGTAGTGCGACGTCCACTCCGCGTCCCACGAGCTTTTCACGTTCGGCACCGGGTTGTTGTCGCTGGGCTGCTCGCCAATCCAGAACACCGTCGTGACGATGTTGTTTTTCCACGGGTAGCGCGCCGTGCTCGTGCGCGAGGCCGTTGGCACGAAAACCTGCGGCTCGACCTTCAGCAACGCCTGCTCGCGAAGCTTCATCGCGTACTTGGCGAAATCGGCGCTGCTCTCGTACGGCGACTGCGCCCACGCCGCAACCGCGCCAATCGTCAGCAGCGAAAAAAATGTGAAAATTCTTCTCATCGAGGCAATTGGCGATCCTCCCTTTATCCGAAGACCGCCGGTTCAGCAAGGCTTTCCCTCGTGGGAAGCGCCCCGCCGGCCGCACCTTTACCTGAGCAGACGGCGTTCCAACTCAGGTCCGACTGATCAGGGTGTCGTGCTTGAACTCGGAGTCGACCAGCTGCGGATGATCGAGCGTGTAATGCAGGCCACGGCTCTCTTTCCGGCTCAGCGCAGAATCGACGATCAATGCGGCGACGGTAGCGAGGTTTCGCAGTTCCAGAAGGTCGACGCTCACTTTGAAGTTCCAATAGAACTCCCGGATCTCCCGCTGGAGGTTGCGCAGCCGCGCGCTCGCGCGCTGGAGGCGTTTGTCCGTGCGGACGATTCCAACGTAATCCCACATCACGCGGCGGATCTCATTCCAGTTGTGATAGATCACGACCAGCTCGTCGACGTTCTGCACATCTCCGGATTGCCATTCGGGCAAATCGATGGCGCGCGCTGGATGCGACGGCGGTTGCGCGCGGATCGCCGCTTCGCAGGCGCGATGCGCGACGACGATCCCTTCCAGTAACGAATTGCTCGCGAGGCGATTCGCGCCGTGCAACCCGGTGCACGCCACTTCACCGATGGCGTACAAGCCCGGCAGCGTCGTTGCGCCATTCACATCCGTCTTGATGCCGCCGCATTGATAATGCGCCGCCGGCACGACCGGGATCGGTTGCTTCGCCATATCAACGCCGAACCGGAGACAGGTCTCATAAATGTGCGGAAAACGCTCGCGGAGGAACTCGGGCGAGCGGTGAGTGATATCGAGATAAACGCACTTGGCGCCGAGGCGTTTAATCTCGGCATCGATCGCGCGCGCCACGATGTCGCGCGGCGCGAGCGATTCGCGCCGGTCGTATCGATGCATGAAATCCTCACCGCGGCTGTTGCGCAGAATGCCCCCCTCGCCGCGCACCGCCTCGGAGACGAGAAACGACTTCGCGTCCGGATGAAAGAGGCAGGTCGGATGGAACTGGATGAACTCCATGTTGGCGATCACGGCACCGGCGCGCCATGCCATCGCCACGCCGTCGCCCGTCGCGATATCAGGATTGGTCGTGTACAGGTAAACCTTGCCGCACCCGCCAGTCGCGAGCACCAGGCGATCAGTCCGGATCGTCTCGACAGCCTGCGTCTCTTCGTCCAGCACGTACACGCCGAGGCACCGATCTTCGGTGGCAAACCCCAGCTTCCCGGCGGTGATCAAATCGACCGCCATATGGTTCTCGAGTAGCTGCACGTTATCGGAGCGCTCCAGCTCGCGCAGCAGCGTCTTTTCGATCTCCAACCCGGTCACATCCTGCACATGCAGGACGCGCCGCTTCGAGTGGCCACCTTCCTTGCCGAGATCGAGCTCGCGATGGCCGGATACCTCGCGCTCGTCGAAGTGCAACCCGATCTCGACCAGCTCGCGAATTCGTTCCGGCCCTTCCGTCACAATCGTGCGTACTACCTGCTCGTCGCACAGCCCGGCTCCGGCTTCGAGCGTATCGCGGATGTGCAGCTCAAACGAATCTTCATCGCTCGAAACGCAAGCGATGCCGCCCTGTGCCCACGCCGTGTTCGAGTCAGCGCGTTTGCGTTTGGTGACCACCGCAACGGATCCGTGCTTCGCGGCTTTCAACGCGAAACTGAGGCCGGCGATGCCGCTGCCGATGACGACGAAGTCGAACTGCTTCATGCCAGCCGAGCGTTGTCGATCAGTCGCGTCGATCCGAAAAAGATAGCGAGCGCGAGCACTGAATTTGTGGTGACAGAATCGATCGCCTGCAGTGTGTCGGCGTCTACCACTTCGATGTAGTCGATGCGCGCAAGCGGCGCGGATCCGATCATTTTCCGTACGAGACCGACGATCGCAGCAGCAGATCTTTCGCCACGCTTCACTGCCTCGGTTGCCTGCAAAGCGGCCGCGCGCAGAACAGCCGCCTGCTCGCGCTCGGCAGCACTCAAATACGTATTGCGCGAGCTGCACGCCAGACCGTCCGGCTCGCGCACAATCGGCGCGGCGATGATCTCGATGCCGAAATTCAGATCGCGCACCATTCGGCGAATGATCGCGAGCTGCTGGAAATCCTTCTCGCCAAACACCGCGGCATCGGGTGCGATCAGATTGAACAGCTTGGCGACAACCGTGCAGACGCCGCGGAAGTGACCGGGCCGCGATTTGCCGCACAACGTCTGTGAGAGCGCCGTTTCTTCGACGAAGACGGAACGATCGCCGGCATACATTTCGTCGACTGTCGGCCGAAAGAGCAGGTCAACTCCAGCCTCGCGGCAGATCTGCTCGTCGTCGTGATCAGGCCGCGGATATTT
>CADDYX010000021.1 GCA_902810735.1 Verrucomicrobiota bacterium
AGGCGGCGTGACGTAGTAGTAGGCTTCGTTCGCTTTCTTCTCGAACGGCCCCGGCGTGTCCATGGACGCAAAGCTCGTCGCACGACGATACTGCGGCGTCTCTTTCAACTGCGCGCGCACATCGGATGGAATCGTCACCAGTTTGTGATCGATCACGTACTGCCGGATCGAATCGAGGTGCTTGCCGATTTCCGGCAGCAGATTTTCCGCCGTCGGATGTTCAGCCTGAACCTGCTTGTAAACTTCGGGAGCGGGTTTTGTTGGATCGATTTTTTTCGCGGCATCAGCGAATGCCGCCTGCTCGTCCTTTAGCTGAGTCATCCCGATCTCGAGAATCTTCGCCGGCGGCAAATCGATGAGCTCAGTGGCGCCGAGGAACTTCCGGTATTTCGCCTCGCCGAGCGCGAACGGCGCGGTCGCTTTCGGCAGTTTTTCTTTCTCGAGCCAGGTCGCGTACTCGGTCAGAGCCATGACCGCTCTGCGGTTCGACATCGCGAGCGCGGCGCGTACGTTTTCATCCTTCAGTCCTGCGACCGCTTCGACCAGGTTCGTCCTCAGGAATTCGGCCGTCCCGCGCGCGATCTGGATCGCGAGTTCGACGTAGGGGCGGGGGAGATTGTCAGCCAGGTTCGATTTAGCGGCGATGAACACATTGTGCGCCTGGTTCTCGATCAGGACGATGCTGCGGACGCGCTGCTCGATCGGCGCGAAGTTGCGCTTCACGTACACGTTCACGTCGATGGCGCGCGCGTAGATCATCGGATTGCGCTCGAAGACGCCGGCGTCCTCGATCTGGAACAGCTCGCGGTCGATCGCACTCTGCAAGAGCCGCACGTCGATCGCGTTGCGCGTGTTCAGCTTCGTGATGTCGAATTTTTTCAGGCGCTCATCGAAGCGCTTCAGCCGCGCCGTCTCGGCGTCGATCGCGAGGCGGTTGAAATCCTGAATGCGGCCGTCGTAATCGTGAATGCCGAGATTGGTCGCCTGGAGCGGTCGGGCCGCGAGGTAACCCTTGATGAATTCTTCCGCGACCGCCTCGAACTCGGCGTCAGGACTTCGCGGCGGAGTCGCAGTCGGGCTCGGCGACGGAGTTGGTTTGCGGACGGCAATGGCGTTGCTCGCGCAGAAGAGCGCGAGAGCGGCAACAACCAGGAAGCGGAAGGAATTCATCAGTTGTGCTGTAGCGTCCGCTCTCTCAGCGGAGGCCGGCGTCAAATGCGCTGCGGACAGCGCACGCTACAGCTTCGCCGTGCGCTGCACGTTGCCGAAAATCGCCGGATGGGCAATACTCGTTGTTCTTCCGACCGCAATGAAGCGCCGGCTCCTATTCAGCACGATCGCGTCACTGCTTGCCGTGAACATTTTGCTCGGCGTGCGCTTTTATTCCGCGCATGCAGCGGGCGCCGATGACGAGAGTGGCTACTCGCAGATCGCGGTCTTTGCGAAGGCGGTGCAGCTGCTGCGCCAGGATTACGTTGACGGCACGAAGACGAGTTACCACGACCTCATCTACGCGGCGATGAAGGGCATGCTCGCCTCGCTCGATCCGCATTCGCAGTTCATGGATCCGGAGGATTTCAAGGACATGCAGGACGACACGCGGAGCCGCTTCAACGGACTCGGTATTGAAGTCTCGGTCAAAGGCGGCCTGCTGACGGTGATCACGCCGATGGAAGGCACACCGGCGGCAAAGGCTGGGATTCTGTCGGGCGATCAGATTTTGCGGATTAACGGCAGCGCGACCGACAAGCTCGACCTGCAGGATGCGGTCAATCTTTTGCGCGGAAACACCGGCCAGAAGGTGACGCTGAGCGTGCTCCGGCCGTCAACGAAGGAGATCAAAGATTACACGCTGGAGCGGACGGAGATTAAAGTTCAGAGCGTCAAAGGTGTGAAGCTGCTCGATCCGGAGTTGAGCGGGCCGTTTAAGATTGGTTACGTGCGGCTCGTTCAGTTCAATGAGCCGACAGCCGGCGAACTGGCGAAAGCGCTCGACGATCTGCAAAAGCAGGGGATGCAGGCGCTCGTGCTCGATCTGCGCAACAATCCCGGCGGTTTGCTCAATGTCGCGGTCGATGTGTGTGCGCAGTTCCTGCCGCCGAACACCAAAGTTGTTTCAACGCAGGGCCGGGTCGCGTCGCAGCAGCACGATTATACGACATCGTCGACGGTGAAGGAGCGGCCGCGGTTTCCAATTGCCGTGCTGGTGAACGAAGGCAGCGCGAGCGGCTCCGAGATCGTCGCGGGAGCGCTGAAGGATTTGCATCGCGCCGTTCTTGTTGGCGAGACCACATTCGGCAAAGGATCGGTGCAAAACGTGGTGCAATTGCCGGACGGTTCCGCATTGCGCTTCACGACCGCGAAGTACTACACACCCAGCAAACAGGTCATCCACGGCAACGGCGTCACGCCGAACATTCTCGTCCCGATGACCGCGGAACAGGAGCGCGCGGTATTCGCGCAGCGGAGCAGCGATAACGTGAGGCCGGAAGACGAGCGGAACCTGATCAGGACGAAAGATCCGCAGATGATGCGTGCGATCGATTCGCTCAAAGGCGTGATGATTTACGCCGAAGAAACCGCGCCGAAAGTCGATCGCGTAAAGAAGTGAATGCAGCGGCGGTTGTGCCAACCGCCTGCTGTTGACCGGTGACAATTCTCGCGATCGAAACGTCGTGCGACGAAACCGCTGTCGCGGTTTTGCGCGATGACGAGCTCCTCACCAGTGAGATTGCGTCGCAAGCGTCCGAGCACGAGAAATTCGGCGGCGTGGTGCCGGAAGTCGCGTCGCGCAATCATCTCGTCCATGCGCCACGCTTGCTGCGGCAGGCGATCGACCGATCGGGAGTTTCGCTCCGGGATGTGGATGCGTTTGCGGCGACGGCCGGGCCGGGGCTGGCGACCTCGTTGATGGTCGGCGCGTCAATTGCCAAAGGGCTCGCGATCGGCTTCGGCAAACCCTATTTGGCGATTAATCACCTGGAAGGCCATCTGCTCTCGCCGTTTCTCGGCGCCGACAAGATCGAGCCAAACGTGTCCCTGATTGTCAGCGGCGGCCACACGCTGCTCGTCGACGTCAGTGGACTGGGCGATTACCGCGTGATCGGACGAACCGTTGATGACGCAGCGGGAGAAGCGTTCGACAAGGTGGCGAAGATGCTCGGGCTCGGATACCCGGGCGGCCCGGAAATTGAGCGGCGCGCGCGGGACGGCAATCCCGCGCGATTCGATCTGCCGCGGAGCATGCTCGACTCACGCGATTACAACTTCAGCTTCAGCGGATTAAAAACGGCTGTGCGCTATCTCCTGCCGACGATCGGCGCCGATGCAATCGACGACCTCTGTGCGTCTTTCCAACGCGCGGTGATTGACGTCGTCGTGGCGAAAACGCTTCGAGCCGCGGCTGCGTGTCAGCGCCGGATCGTCACGATCAGCGGAGGCGTCAGCTGCAACGGCGCGCTGCGACGCGAACTGGAGGTCAGCTGCGGGGACAGCGGCATCATCCTGCGGACAGCTCCCGCGGTGCTCTGCACGGACAACGCCGCAATGATTGCATTTGCGGCGGCGTTGCGTTTGCGGGCCGGCTTTGCGTCCGCCGTGACAGACGAGATTGATCCCAATCTCGCGCTCGTCTGAGAACGTTAGGAACGCCAGTCGGCGCAGTCCCAGCCGAGCAGCGGTTCGATTTTCGCGATGTCGTCGGCGAACAATGCCGACACGTAGCGGCGCTCGACGGGCGTGATCTTCCGTTCGTACGATCCGACGTTTTGCTGTCGGTTGCGCAATCGGCGCAGCCGCTTCACGCCCAGAAAGTCGAAGACTTCGTTCAAGGTGGCGGCGTAGTCCTTGCGGAAACTTTCGTATTTGATCACCAACACCTGGTCGCGTGGAAAGTGCCGGAAGATGCGCTCCATTTGCGGCACGTAGCGGCCACGATCGATGTACGGGTGCGGCCGCACTTCGGGAATGAACGGCCCCGCGTCCAGCTCCTCGCGTTTGATCGCATCGAGGAAATCGAGCGGCTCCTGGCCAGTCGAGCGGCGCATCGCCCAATGCGAAAACGCGCGGTCGGTTGGATTGCGCAACGAGACGATGATCTTCATCGCCGGGTTGTAGCGCGCGATCCGTTCCATCGCGGAGGGCCAGTAGACGTAGCCGGAAGTTGTCTCGCCGGCGATCCGCCACCGCCATTTCGGTGCGAAGTTGTTGTGCAGAACGCCGTAATCCGGTTCGCTCGCGAAGTTCTCCTCGTTGTCGAAGAAGTGGAGCGCCTGGTCGCGCAGCAAAGCGATGTGAGGGTGCTTCGAAAGGAAGTGGTGCAAGGCGGTCGTCCCGGCTTTCTGCACGCCAGCGACGACGAAGCTGACGCGATCGACAGGCCGGCCGCGGAACATCTCAGTAGTCGCGCTCGAGCAGGTAATTGGCGAGCTCGCGCAGACGATTTGCGCGGCCGGCGAGCGGCTCGAGCGCGGCGTGCGCGCGGGCGGTGAGACGTTGCGCTTCGCGGCGCGACGCGACGAGACCGATCACTGCGGGATAGGTGGCCTTCTGCGCGGCAACATCTTTGCCCGCGCTTTTGCCGAGTTTCTCCGACGTCTGGGTCACGTCGAGAATGTCGTCGATGACCTGAAACGCGAGGCCGAGCGCCTCACCAAAATCAGAGATCGCGCCGAGCTCCGACGTCTTTGCATTCGCGCTCATCGCGCCGACCCGAACCGACGCAGTGAGCATCGCCGCAGTTTTGTTCTCGTGGATATACCGAAGCATCGCGCGGCTCGCTTTCTGCCGCTCCGCTTCCAAATCCGCGACCTGGCCGGCGATCAACTTCCTGCTGCCGGCCGCGACGGCGAGCTCGAGAAGAAGAGCGTTCATCGGGTACCGCCGCGTCGGTTCAGCTCGCGAGAGAATCTCGAAAGCAATCGTCAGCAGCCCGTCGCCTGCGAGCACGGCGATTCCTTCGCCGAAGATCTTGTGCGACGTCGGTCGGCCGCGGCGGAAATCGTCGTTGTCCATGCTCGGCAAATCGTCGTGCACGAGAGAGTAGGTGTGGATGCACTCGACGGCGCAGGCGAGGGGCATTGCGCGCTCGACGGTGCCGCCGCACGCTTCCGCTGCCGCCAGGCAGAGAATTGGCCGCAGCCGTTTGCCGCCGGCGAACAAACTGTAGCGCATCGCCTTGTGGATCGTCGCGGGTTTGGCGCTCTCTTTCGGCAGGAAACGATCGAGCGCACGATCGATTTTTTTCCGTCGATCCAGAAGATACGCGCCGAGCTGCATTCGCCGGCCACTGTCAGAATTCGATCTGCGGTTCGCAATCGAAAAGTCGCTGTTTCCGGTTCGGTGGGGCAATCGCTTTGCAGCCGAGATACGTTGTCTTACAAGGAGATATGAAAACTGGAACCACTCTCACATTGTTCACTGTTGCGCTGGTTTTCGCCGGGCTTGCCGAACCGGGGTTAGCGGAGAAAAAGGGCAGCGGAGGCGGCGCCGCCAGCAGTCATGCGCAGGCTGGAATGCAGGCGGCGCAGGCCAAAAACTACGATCTCGCGATCGCTGAGTTCGGCAAGGAAATCGAGCTTTCGCCGAACGCCGCACGCGGCTATCACAACCGCGGCACCGCATACCGCAGCGCGCAGAAATTTAACGAGGCGATCGCCGATTTCACGAAAGAAATCGAGCTCTCGCCCAACGACATCGCTGGATATCTGGATCGCGGCCAGACACTGCAATTGCAGCGGAATTTTCCCGATGCGCTGAAGGATTTCGACAAGGCACTGCAGCTGAAGCCGAACGATCCGATGGCGCTGCGCTTCCGCGGCTTTGCGAATCTCGAGAACAACGCGTTCGATGCCGCGATCGCGGACCTGAACGTCGCGCTGCAGTTGAAGCCCGACGACGTGGAAGGCTATCGCTGGCGTGCGGCCGCATTCAAAGGCATGAAACGGTACGACGAGGCGATTGCGGATTATTCGAAGGCGCTCGAGCTGAAGCCGAACGATCCGGATGTTCTCACAAAACGCGGCTACACCTACTCGCTCCAGCAGAAGTATCAGGAGGCCATCGCCGACTACGAAGCAGCGCTTAAGGTCAACCCGAACGACTACGATACAGCACAGCGCCTGCAGTATGCGCGCGGCATGCTGGCGGCGAAGAACGCGCCACCACCGGCTGCGACCCCGACTCCGACGCCGAAACCGGGCCTGTTCACGCCACTGAACATCGGCATCGGAATCGCTGTCCTGATCGTTCTCGCCATCATTGTGATCGCGATGTCGCGGCGGAAATCGACGACCGATCTGTACAGGTAAGAGCGCCTGTCATTCCGAGGAGTCGATCGGACAAATCAGCGGCTTTTGCTGCTCAAAAATCGCTTTGACACACCGGGGCGCGCTGATAGTTTGCCGCCGCTTTTTCGCTGGAGAACGGGGAGTCCCAAGGTCGTTCGCAATACAGGCGGCTCTGGGACTTTTGCTTCTCTGGCGGAGGGCGGCCGGTTTGCCCATGTAGCTCAGTTGGTAGAGCACGTCCTTGGTAAGGACGAGGTCACCGGTTCAATCCCGGTCATGGGCTCCAGTTGAGCCCGACCAGAAACCACAAAAAGACGCAGTTTATTTCGAAAGGAAAACGAGATGGCTAAGGAATCATTCAAACGCGACAAGCCGCACATCAATGTCGGCACGATCGGTCACGTCGACCACGGCAAGACCACGCTGACCGCTGCAATCACCAGCGTGCTCTCGAAAAAGGGCATGGCGCAGGCGCGCGCTTACGATTCAATCGACAACGCGCCGGAAGAAAAAGAGCGCGGCATCACGATCAACACCGCGCACGTCGAGTATGAGAGCGACAAGCGCCACTACGCGCACGTCGATTGCCCCGGCCACGCCGATTACGTGAAGAACATGATCACCGGTGCGGCGCAGATGGACGGTGCGATCCTCGTTGTCTCCGCAGCCGACGGCCCGATGCCGCAAACCCGCGAGCACATTCTGCTCGCGCGGCAGGTCGGTGTTCCAGCGGTCGTCGTCTTCCTGAATAAGGTGGACATGGTCGACGATCCGGAGCTCCTCGACCTCGTCGAAATGGAAGTGCGCGATCTGCTCACGCAGTACGAATTTCCGGGCGACAAAATTCCGATCGTCAAGGGCAGCGCGCTCAAGGCGCTGAACGGCGACGCCGACCAGGAAGCAAACATCATCGCGCTCGTTTCGGCGGTCGATGATTACATCCCGGTGCCGGACCGGCCGATCGATCAGCCGTTCCTCATGCCGGTGGAAGACGTGTTCAACATTGAAGGTCGTGGCACGGTCGCGACGGGTCGTGTCGAGCGCGGCATTCTCAAGAAAATGGAGGAAGTCGAGATCGTCGGCATTCGCCCGACCGCAAAGACGGTTTGCACCGACATCGAAATGTTCCGCAAGCTGCTCGACGAAGCTCGCGCTGGCGACAACGTCGGTCTGCTGCTCCGCGGCACGAAGAAGGAAGATGTCGAGCGCGGCCAGGTCATCGCGAAGCCGGGCAGCATCACGCCGCACAAGAAGTTCAAGGCCGAGGTTTACGTTCTCTCCAAAGAAGAGGGCGGACGCCACACGCCGTTCTTCACCAACTACCGCCCGCAGTTTTATTTCCGCACGACCGATGTGACCGGAACCGTGAAGTTGCCGGACGGCGTGGAGATGGTCATGCCGGGCGACAATGTGTCGGTCGAGGTTGAGTTGATCACGCCGATTGCGATGGAGAAGACGATCCGGTTCGCGATTCGCGAAGGCGGCAAGACCGTCGGCGCCGGTCGCGTGGGCGACATTCTCGACTAACCTACAGCTTCGGAATTACGCCAGTAGCTCAATTGGTAGAGTAGCGGTCTCCAAAACCGTCGGTTGGGGGTTCGAGTCCCTCCTGGCGTGGAGAACAACAGCATGAACGTCGAACGTCGAACGCCGAACTCTGAACGCCAAATTCAGAGCACGCGTGCAGTCACTCGGCGTTGGACGTTCGGCATTGGGCGTTCGGCGTTCGCTTCTTCGCTCACTCGTTAGGCGACATGCTCACGAAAACGAAAAATTTCTTAAGCGAGGTGAAAGTCGAGCTTCAGAAAGCGTCGTGGCCGTGGGAGTCGAAAGAGAAGGGGATCCGTCGCTACAAAGAGCTGACCGACTCCACGGTGGTCGTCATTGTCGCGATGTTGCTCCTCGGCGGCTACGTCGCGCTCTTCGATTTCGTGCTGATCAACTTCATCCACTTCTTCACTCGACTGCACTGACATGGCTCTCGCGCTCGCACCAAAAGATCAGTGGTTCGTCGTGCACGTGCTCTCCGGCCAGGAGAACAAGGTGAAGGAGAACATCGAGAAGCGCGTTAAAACCGAGGAGATGAGCGACGTCGTCTTCGAAGTGCTCGTCCCGACGGAGCGCGTCTCAGAAATCAAGAAGGGCAAAAAGAGCGAGACGACGCGCAAATTTTTTCCCGGTTATTTGATCGTGAACATGCACCTGCTCGACGAGAACAATCAGCTCGTCGGCCGCACCTGGTATTTCATCCGCGAAACGCCGGGCGTGATTGGCTTTGCCGGCACGAAAGACAAGCCGATCCCGATGCGCAAATCGGAAGTCGACCAGATGCTTGCGCAAATGAAAGAGCGCGAGGAGAAGGTGAAGCCGAAGGTCAGCTTCGAAGTCGGCGAGACCGTCAAAGTCGCTGACGGTCCGTTCCAGAATCAGAACGGGGTCGTCGAAGAAATCGATCCCGATCGCGGCAAGCTCCGCGTTTCAGTGACGATTTTCGGCCGCGCGACGCCGGTCGAGCTCGAATACTGGCAGGTCGAGAGAGGGTAATTCGTTATGGCGAAAGAAATCGTAGCTCACATCAAACTGCAGATCCCCGCCGGCCAGGCCAATCCGGCGCCGCCGGTCGGCACCGCGCTCGGACCGCGCGGCGTCAACATCATGGCGTTCTGTAAGGAATTTAACGCCGCCACGCAGAAGCAAGCCGGCGATATTTTACCCGTGGTCATCACCGTCTTCAAAGACAAGAGCTTCACCTTCATCACGAAGTCGCCGCCGGCCGCGGTGTTGCTGAAAAAAGCCGCGAACATCGCCGCTGGATCGAAGGAGCCTAACAAAACCAAAGTGGGCAAAGTCACGCGCAAGCAGATCATGGAGATCGTGAACACGAAGCGCAAAGACCTCAACGCGCGCAGCGACGAAGCCGCTTTTCGCGTCATCGCTGGGACTGCCCGGCAGATGGGGCTCGAGATCGCGGATTAAGGCAACGGCGGCAGGTCGCTCGCATCGCCCAGCAGCTCCCACCGCTGGAGCGAGATCGGCACGTTGCCGTTCCTCCAGACGAAGTCGTGGAACGCACGCAGATCGAATTTATCGCGCTGCTTCATCTTCGCTTCGGCAAGCATCTTCGTGATCTGCAGTTTGCCAATCTGATAAGTCAACCCGCCGCCGGGACCTGAAGAAAATCCGATGGCTTCCTCGCGCGCCGTCTGCTCGTCCATCGGTACTTTCTCGCGGAGATAATTTGCCGCCTGCTCGAGCGTGAACTCCCCGAGCGCGAGGCGCACATCGACTTCCACGCGGAGCGCGCGCAGCCGCATAAAATTGTAAATGATCTCGCGTGTGTGTCCCGCCGCAGCGGCGGGATCGTCGAACAAGCCAGCCTGCAGCATCATCTCCTCGGCATAAAAACCGATCCCTTCGTTCGCCCCCGAGTCGTAATAGTGCCGCCGGATTGGGTCCTCGTGTTTCCACGAGAGGCACAGCTGCAGATAATGGCCGGGGATTCCTTCGTGCACCGTGAGCGGCCGCGGGTCTTGCGCGGTCGCACGAAAGAAATAGCCGGCATTCGGCGACGGCTCGGTCACATAGCGGATGCAATTTTCCTTCAATCGCGACGGCGAGGTGAAGTCATCCTGTTCCGTGAAGCCGAGCGCGCTGAGGTAATCCGGCGTAGGCCGCAGCGTGTAATGCTGAATCCACGGCGGCACGGTCAGAATGCCGCGCGCCTCGAGGAAGTCGCGCACCTGCAGCTCTTTCGTCGCCGTCTGTTTGATCCAGCTGTCGATGTCTTTCGCGAACGGAAGCGGCGGCACATCTTTGTTCCGGTTCTTCTCGTACGTCTCAAACGCGACCGCGCGGTTCCATTCCTGACGGCCCATCGCAAGCATCTCTTCGGGCGTGAACGGCATCAGCGCGACATTGCGCAGCAACCACACGAATGCGTCGCGGCCGAGCGCTGTCTGTTGCGGCAAACTCGGCAGCCGCTTCTGCAAATCCGCGCGGAAGTGTTCCAGCGCGGTCGCGGCAGTTTCCGTGGCGCTCTTGAGCTGCGGCAGCTCGAGCGTGGTGTGCGGTTGCAACGCCGCCGCCATTTTGCGCAGCCGATCACGGATTCGGTCGAGTTCACCGATCGCGACCGTCGCAAACGGCGCTGGCGGCTGATCGAGATTCGCTTCGCCGTCGTGTAAAATCGCCGGGATGTTTTCGATCCGCGTCAGGATTTCGCGGCTGCGAACTTCATCGTACGGCGCGGGCACCGTGAGCGCCTCGGACAGCGCGGTCAGCGTTTGCTCGATGTAAAACGTCGGGTCGCGTCGCCAGCGCGGATTGCCCTCCAACTCCCAGTGCACCCGCGCCAGCGCCGATCCCATCAGCCGGTAATCGACCTGGCGTGCGACTGGCCAGCGCGCCGCATCGATTTTCTTCCACCGAGCGTCGAACTGCGCGAGGTCCGCGCGTCGCCGATCGATTGCCGCCCGCGACCAATCGCGCAAGCCACCCGGCCGCTCCATCCGGTTCACATCGTCGCTCGTGAACGGCGCGAATTGGGCCCGCCATTTCCAGAAATCATCCGCCAGCCGATCAAGCGTCGCGTCTGGTGCTGACTGCGCGAGCGACGTGGCCGCGCAAATCCAGAGCGAGAGAACAATGCGCTTCATCGACGCAGGGTGCCAGATCACGCGTCGCGGCGTCCAGCGGAACGCGACCGCGGGTCTGTAGCGGGAGCTGTTATTTTCCCCGGCAAACGTGACGGGGAGCTAACAGCTTCCCCTGCAGGTTGGTGTCTGTTATGTCGGTTCCATGAACCGCCTGCGCTTTCTCGCTTCATTCCTCATCGCCCTCACGACAACGGCGCTCGCGCAAACGAACACCACCATCGCGCTGAAAGCCGCGCGCATGTTCGACGGAAAGGCAAAGGCGCTCGTCACGAATGCGGTCGTCATTATCCAGGGCGACAAGATCGTCGACGCCGGCAGCGGCATCGCCATTCCGCAGGGCGCGCAGGTCATCGACCTCGGGGAAGCCACGCTTTCGCCCGGCTTCATCGACGCCCACACGCATCTCACGGACGACTTCACCGATTTCAACAAGCGCCGCATCCAGGAGCTCCAGCTCAACGTCTCCGAGCTCGCCCTCAACTCCGTCCCGCGCGCCCGCGCCACGCTCGACGCCGGGTTCACCACCGTCCGCGACGTCGGCAGCCGCGCCACCAACAGCCACGACTGCATGGACGTCGCCCTCCGCAACGCCATCAACCGAGGCATCGTTCCCGGCCCGCGCATGCTCGTCGCCACGCATGGAATCGGCGCCACCGGCGGCCATTTCGACCCGATGAGCGGCTTCCGCGACTTCCTCTTCGGCCGCGAACCCGACTGGACCGACGGCATCGCTGACGGTCCGGACGAAATCCGCAAAGCCGTTCGCCAGGAAGTGAAGAACGGCGCCGATGTCATCAAAGCCGCGGTCTCCGGCGGCGTCCTCTCGATGGCCGACGAAGTCGACACCCCGCAGTTCACTCCGCCCGAGATCGCCGCCCTCATCGACGAATCCCATCGCCTCCGCAAAAAAGTCGCCGTCCATTGCCACGGCGACCAAGCCGGTCACGACGCCATCATGGCCGGCGTCGATTCCATCGAGCACGGCTCCTTTTTGAAACCGGAGACGCTCACCTTGATGAAATCCAAAGGCACCTTTCTCACGCCGACGCTGATGGCCTCCGAGTACATCATGGGCAAAATCAGCGCCTACCCGCCCGTGCTGCAGGCCAAAGCCAAAGCCGCCTACGACGCGCGCAGCGAGATGTTCCGCAACGCCGTCCGCATCGGCGTCAAGATCAGCTTCGGCACCGACTCCGGCGTCTTCCCGCACGGCCAGAACGCCAAGGAGTTCAAGCTCATGGCCGACCTCGGCCTCGCGCCGATCGAATGTCTCCGCGCCGCCACCGCGAATGCCGCTGATTTGTTAGGCCGCGCCGCCCAGATCGGCACGCTCGAGAAAGGAAAATTAGCCGACATCATCGCCATCGCAGGCGATCCGACTCAGGACATCACCACCACCGAGCGCGTCTCCTTCGTGATGAAAGATGGCAAGATCTTCCGCAACGGCGGCGCACCCACGCCGGTCGCCAGCGCGTCGTCGAGAACAGCTGAGCAGCCGACAGCGGCCGACTTCTAGTCGGCCGATTGAGGCGCGACGAAGAACTTCCGAGTGCTTTGAGCGCAGCCGTTGCCCCGCTGTGTACGATCGAGCGGATAGACGATCGTTCGCGACGTTGATACGGTCGCCTCCGTGAACTGGGAGGCGGTCAATGCGGTGGCGCAGTTGATCAGCTCGCTCGGTGTGATCGCGTCGCTCTGGTATCTGGCGGTGCAGGTGCATCGGAGTACGCGGATCGCGAAGCTCGCGGCGCAGGATGCGGCGGCGGCGGCGTTGCGCGATGTGACGCGGCCGTTCAGCGAAATCCCGGAGCTGGGGCGGATCTGGCGGCTTGGGCTCGAGGACCTGAGCGCGCTTTCGGATGATGAGAAGGCGCGGTTCTTTCACGTCGCGTTCCAATTTCTGAAGGCGATGGAGACGATCCATTTCCATTTCATCCACGGGGTGATGGAGGAAGAGGTCTGGCGCGGCTGGTGGAATCTTTACCGGCATTACCTCGCGTCGCCGGGACTGGAGTACTACTGGAATTTGCGGCGCGATTTGTTCTCGACACCGTTTCAGGAGTTCATTGCCACCCTCGACCGGCCGGCAAACCGGATGACGGTCGGGAATTTGCTCGGACAAGCCGATGTTCGGGCGAGGGAAGGCTGAGCGGGATTGCCGATCGCCGCGTTTTTTAGTCGCCCGCCAGCGCCCTGTGTTTCCCTGTGAGCACGGTGCAGGCGCCGTTTTCGTGAGTGCAAAAATCCGTACTTCCACGGATAGACGCTCGTCGCATCGGTTTGCGAAATTAAAGTGTGATCACCGCGCACTCGATCCGCTCAGCCGTAATGCCGGCGCATCACTGCTCTCCCAGATCAATTTGCCGGCAGACCCGCGGTCGCTTTGGAGTAGGTCCCAAAGTGCGGAGCGATAACGAGGCAACTGCCGGCAAACTCTTTTTCCATGCGCGTCGAGAGGGCCGAGCGGCGCCGCGTCGGCCCGCGCCGCCTCGTCGGCCTCGGGTACGATGAATCGCCCCGAAAGGGATGCCACGAGCGCTGGAAATTCAGTGGGTGCGTAAAAGCAATCGCTTCGAGGCACACGACCGTATCCACAGCGTCGGCGGGGTCGACGAAGACGGGCAGCCGTGGCGACTTTCGCCGCAGGACGTGGTGCACCGGATCGACTCGGGTACGCACACGTTTTTTGTTACGGTCGGTGATCGGCGCGTCGCTGTGGTCACCGCCACCAGCCGCTGGGGATATCGTTACATCAAAACGATCGACGACGAGACGCAGCCGGACACTCTTCTGGAGTTGCCGGATTTTTCGTGAAGTCCCATCGCAGCGAGTTTGACAGGTTGCTGCAACCCGCTAGCGTGCGATCACTGCCGCTGGAGTAGCGGCACAATTGCAGGAGAGCTGATCGGCTCGTTTGAACTGCTTCCTTATGGCTACCAATCGCTCAAAACGTTATCGCGCGGCTGCCGAGCAGGTGGACCGCTCCAAGAATTACAACCTGCCGGAGGCGGTCTCGACGTTAAAGAAGTTCCCGCCGACGAAATTCGACCAGACGGTGACGGTTTCGTTCCGACTCGGCGTCGATCCGAAGCAATCGGACCAGATGGTGCGCGGGACCTGTCCGCTGCCGCACGGAAGCGGTAAGCAGGTGCGCGTGCTCGTTTTTGCCGAAGGCGAAGCGGCGACGGCGGCGAAAAATGCTGGCGCGGAGTACGTCGGGTTCAAGGATTTAATCGCGAAAGTGCAGGGCGGCTTTGCGGATTTTGATGTGGCAGTGGCTACGCCCGCTGCGATGGCGGAAGTGCGCAAGCTCGGCAAAGTGCTCGGCCCGCGCGGGCTGATGCCGAATCCGAAGACCGGGACCGTGACCGACGATACGGCGACGGCTGTTAAGGAAGTGAAGGCGGGTCGCGTGGAGTTCAAGCTCGACAAGAACGGCAACGTCGCGGTGCCGGTCGGGAAATTTTCGTTCGCGGAGAATCAATTGGTCGATAACGGGACGGCTGTGATCGAGGCGGTTGTTCGAGCGCGACCGGCGACGGCGAAAGGCCGCTTCGTCGATGCGATGACGCTGAGCGCGACGATGACGCCGGGCATTCACGTCGATCCGTCGCCGTATTTGAAGATCTAAAGCAAACGCCAACGCTCAACGTCCAACATCCAAAGTCGAATTACTAAGACATGAGACCGGAAAAAGCAGACATCGTCGCGGATCTTTCGGAGAAACTGAATCGCTCGCCGTTCATGCTGGTGACCGATTACCAGCGGATGAAGGTCGACCAGTTCAGCGAGCTGCGGAATCGGCTCGCGCCCGCCGGCGCCGAAGTGCGCGTGGTGAAGAACAGCTTTCTGCGGCGCGCGATGAGCGGCTCGGGATTGCCGGATGTCGCGGAGCAACTCAGCGGCCAGACCGCGATCGTGATGGGCGAGAAGGATGTCGCGCCAGTCGCGAAGATCCTGAAGACTTTTGCGGCGGAATTCAAAGTCGCGGCGCTGAAGATCGGCGTCGTCGACAAGTCGGTGCTCTCGACGAAAGATGTCGAGGCGCTGGCGGAATTGCCGTCGCGCGACGTGCTGCTCGCGCAGCTGCTCGGCTTGCTGCTCTCGCCAATGTCGCAATTGGCGCGCCTGCTGAACGAGCCCGGCGCATCGCTTGCGCGTTTGTTGAATGCGAAAGCGGAGAAGGAAGGCAAACCAGCGGAGGCAGCGGCCTAACAAAACAATTTCGTCGCGCGATGGCGTGGCGATTAACCAGAACAAACAACCTGTCCGGTCCGGCGGCTGTCGGGCTTAATTCTGCGGAAGCTTCCGCGGGCGGCGATTGAGAAAGGAAACAAAATGGCAGACACGAATGCATTGGTGGACCAGCTCAGCGGATTGACCGTGCTCGAGATCGCGGGCCTGGTGAAACAGCTCGAAGAAAAATGGGGCGTGAGCGCAGCTGCGCCAGTCGCGGCGGCAGCTCCGGCAGCCGGGGGCGGCGGTGCCGCGGCAGCTCCAGCGGCTGAGGAGAAGACGACGTTCGACGTGATCCTCACCGAGATGGGCGCGAACAAGATCGGCGTGATCAAGGAAGTGCGCGGCGCGGTGCCGGGTCTCGGTTTGGCCGAGGCGAAGGCGCTCGTCGAGGGTGCTCCGAAGCCGATCAAGGAAGGCGTGACCAAAGCCGAAGCCGAAGAGATCAAGAAGAAGATCGAAGCGGCCGGCGCGAAGGTCGATATCAAGTAACGACTGTCAAACGGAACGGCGCGCGGGGATTCTCCTTGCGCGCCGTTCGTGTTTGTGGCACAAAGTCTCCTCGTTAGAGATAAACGAGGTTTATTTTTAGCCCGCCCCACGACGGATTAATCCAGGACTGGCAACGGGACAGCAGCGGTCAATTTGACATGCAGCTGTTTCGCTGCCAGTTTTGTCGTCTTCGCATCCGGCCGATGCGATAGACCCGCAACCAACCTCCAGAACCTCTCCGCGACCCGTGCCGGCGGGTGCGCGAACAGGTCCTACATTTTATGGCAGAACGCACCGCAGAACGCATTCATTTCGGGACGATCAAAGAGGGAATCGAGCCGCCAAATCTGATCGAGGTGCAGCTCAACTCGTATGTCGATTTCCTCCAGAAGGACGTGCCGGCCGCAAAGCGAAAGAACACCGGCCTGCAGGCAGTGTTCAAGGAAGTTTTCCCGATCGAGAGTTATGATGAAAAAGCCACGCTCGATTTCTCCCATTACGACATCGGCGAGCCGAAGCTGAGCGCGCTCGAAGCGCAGCGCGAAGGCCAGACCTACAGCGCGCCGCTTCATGTGACGTTCCAGCTCCGTGAGGAAAAGGGAACGAAAGAGGAGAAAGTTTACATGGGCGAGATCCCGCTCATGACGCCGCAGGGCACATTCGTGATCAACGGCGCGGAGCGCGTAGTGGTTTCGCAGCTGCATCGCTCGCCGGGGATTGCGTTCGAGTCGTCGATTCACCTGAACGGAAAGGTGCTCTACAGCTTCCGGATTATTCCCGATCGCGGGTCGTGGATCGAAGTGCAGTTCGATACCGCTGACCTGCTCTACATCTATCTCGATCGGCGGAAACGCCGGCGGAAATTTCTCGCGACGACGTTCCTTCGCGCGCTCGGCTACGGCAGCGACGAAGAAGTGATCAAGCTTTTCTACAACATCGAGACGTTGAAGCTGAGTGAGAAGCTCGATGAAGAGAAGCTCGCGACCAAGGTGCTGATCGCGGACGTGCTCGACGGCGAAATCACCGTCGCGCGCGCGTTCGAGCCGCTCACCCAGGCAACGGTGCGGCAGATCATGGCGCTCGGCCACAAGGACACGAAGGTAATCGACATTTCGAACGACGACACAGTCGTGAAGGCGTTGCGCAAAGATCCGGCGCACGACACCGACGAGGCGTTGAAGGACATTTACCGGAAGCTGCGCCCAGGCGATCCGCCGACGGTCGCGAATGCAAAGGCGCTGCTGAAGCGGCTCTTTTTTGATCCGAAGAAATACGATCTCGGCCGCGTTGGTCGCTACAAGATCAACCAGAAGCTCGGGATTAACGTTGATCTAAGCGAGCGGATCGTGACCGATCACGATTTCATCGCGGCGATCAAGTACCTGATCAACCTGCGTCGCGGCGAAGGCACGCTGGACGATATCGATCATCTCGGCAGCCGCCGCGTCCGCACGGTTGGCGAATTGCTCGCGAATCAGTGCCGCGTCGGTCTCGCGCGCACCGAGCGTCTCGTGAAAGAGCGGATGACTTTGTTCGACATCAACATTGACGGCATGACGCCGCAAAAGTTGATCAACCCGAAGGCGCTCAGCGCGGTCATTCGCGACTTCTTCGGCCGCTCGCAGCTCTCGCAGTTCATGGACCAGACGAACCCGCTCGCGGAGCTGACGCACAAGCGTCGTCTCTCAGCGCTCGGGCCCGGTGGTCTCTCGCGCGACCGCGCGGGCTTCGAGGTCCGCGACGTTCATCCGTCGCACTACGGACGCATTTGTCCGATCGAAACGCCGGAAGGTCCGAACATCGGTCTGATCAGCTCGATGTCGACATTCGCCCGCATCAACGAATTTGGGTTTATCGAGACGCCCTACCGGAAGGTCGAGAAAGGTCGTGTGACCGATCAGGTCGATTACCTGACCGGCGATCGGGAAGAGAGCTTCCTCGTCGCGCAGGCGAACGCGCCGATGGACGCGAAAGGTCATTTCACCGGCGAGAAAGTTTCGGTGCGGTACCGCGGTGACTTCCTCGAAGTCGAACCGGAGAAGGTCCACTACATGGATGTCTCGCCGAAGCAGCTCGTTTCAGTCGCGGCGGGATTGATTCCGTTCCTCGAGCACGACGACGCAAACCGCGCGCTGATGGGATCGAACATGCAACGCCAGGGCGTGCCGCTGATCGTCAGCGAATCGCCGCTTGTCGGCACTGGTTTGGAAGGCAAGGTCGCGCGGGATTCGCACGCGGTGTTGATCGCGACGGAGGCCGGCCGCGTCGCATCGGTCACCGCCGACCAGATTGTTGTGACGAAAGACGGCCACATGCCGGAAGCCCGCAAGAAGCTGAAAACCGACGTCGAGGCCGGAATCCACGTCTATGAGCTGCGGAAATTCATGCGCTCGAATGCCGGCACGTGCGTGAATCAGAAGCCGATTGTCAAGAAAGGGCAGCACGTGAAGCGCGGTCAGGTGATCGCGGACGGCCCGAACACCGAGCACGGCGAACTCGCCCTCGGACGCAACGTGCTCGTCGCGTTCATGCCGTGGAACGGCTACAACTTCGAAGACGCCATCATGATCTCGGAGAAGGTCGTGAAGGAGGACATCTACACGTCGATTCACATCGATGAATTCGAGATCGGCGCGCGAGACACGAAGCTCGGGCCGGAAGAAATCACGCGCGACATTCCGAACGTTTCGGAAGAGGCGTTGCGGAATCTCGGGCCGGACGGCGTGGTGCGCGTCGGCGCCGAGGTAAAGCCAGGCGACATTCTTGTCGGCAAAATCACTCCGAAATCGGAGACGGAGCTCGCCCCGGAAGAGCGGTTGTTGCGCGCGATCTTCGGCGAAAAGGCTGCGGACGTGAAAGACACGTCGCTGACTGTTCCGTCAGGCACCTACGGCATCGTGATGGATGTGAAGGTTTCGTCGCGCCACGAAGCGTCGCGCGAAAAGCTCACGCCGACGGAAACGAAGAAGCAGCTCAAGACGATCACAGAAGATCATCGCAAGAAAAAAGATGAGCTGACGGAACAGCTCACCGATTCGCTGTCGAACATTCTGCTGGGCGAAAAGATTCCGCTCGACGTGGTGAATGCCGAGACCGGCGAGATCATCATCCCGGCGAACCGCAAAATTACCAAGACGCTCCTGCGCAAGCTCGCGCTGGTGCACGATCACATCGAAATCGATCCATCACCGATCCGGAACAAAATCCGCGAGATCATCGCTTCCTACGAACACAAGTTCGCGGAACTTGAGCTCGAGCGTGAGCGTTCGATGGATCGCGTCGAAAGCGGCGATGACATCGATCCGGGCATCATTAAGCAGGTCAAGGTTTACATTGCGTCGAAGCGTAAGCTCTCGGTCGGCGACAAGATGGCGGGCCGCCACGGTAACAAGGGCGTCGTCGCGCGCATCGTGCCGGAAGAAGACATGCCTTATCTGCCGGACGGAACGCCGGTGGAAATCTGCCTCAATCCGCTCGGCGTGCCGAGCCGTATGAACGTCGGCCAGGTGCTCGAAACGCACCTCGGCGTCGCGGCGAAGGCGCTCGGGTTCAAAGTGGCGACGCCGGTGTTCGACGGAATCGCGGAGAAGAAAATCCGCGAGTATCTCGTCGACGCGAAGAAGGTCGACGGCTTCACCTGGGTGCAGGAAAACGGCAAAGCGCGGCTATTCGACGGACGCACCGGCGATGCTTTCGATCAGGAGGTGGTGGTTGGCTACATCTACATGATGAAGCTCGGTCACCTCGTGGCCGATAAGATCCACGCACGGGCGGTCGGTCCTTACTCCCTCGTTACGCAGCAACCGCTCGGCGGAAAGGCGCAGTACGGCGGACAGCGTTTCGGTGAGATGGAAGTCTGGGCGCTCGAAGCCTACGGCGCGGCTTACACGTTGCAGGAGCTCCTGACCGTGAAATCTGACGACGTGCAGGGTCGCACCCGCATTTACGAGTCGATCGTGAAGGGCGACAACTCGCTCGAAGCCGGGACACCGGAATCTTTCAACGTGCTGATCAAGGAAATGCAGTCGTTAGGCCTCGACGTCAAAGTCGGCGGCCAGGCGCCTGCGAGTGTCTTTGACGGTGCAGCAGCTTAATTTTTCAGAAAGCGGTTTTACAAATAAATGAACGAACATTCGTGGCGTGAGTTAGTCGGAGAAGAGCGGCCGGTCGGTTTCGACCAGGTCGCAATTGGCGTCGCGTCGAGTGACACGATGCGCTCCTGGAGCAAGGGTGAGGTCAAGAATCCGGAGACGATCAACTACCGAACTTTCAAGCCGGAGAAGGGCGGTCTTTTTTGCGAACGCATCTTCGGACCGACGCGTGATTGGGAGTGCTCGTGCGGAAAATACAAGCGCATCAAGCACAAGGGCGTGATCTGCGACCGTTGCGGCGTGGAAGTGACGCTCGCGCGCGTACGCCGCGAGCGCATGGGGCACATCGAGCTGGCGGTGCCGGTGTCGCATATCTGGTTCTACAAGTGCATGCCGTCGCGGCTCGGCCTGATGCTCGACATGAGCGCACGGCAGCTCGAGCGCGTCATTTATTACGAGGACTACATCGTCATCGATCCTGGCAACACGCCGCTGACGAAAACGCAGTTGCTGAACGAAGTCGAATACCGCGAAGCGCAGGAGCAGTACGGCGAAGATTTTGTCGCGGGAATGGGCGCAGAAGCGGTCAAGCGCCTGCTCTCCGAAATCGATCTCCACAAGCTGAACAAAGAGCTCGAGGAGGCGATGGGGAACACGAAGAGCAAACAGATTCGCAAGAAGCTGGCGAAGCGGCTCAAGCTCGTGCAGGGATTCATGAACTCGCACGCGCGCCCAGACTGGATGGTGCTCGACGTGCTGCCGGTGATTCCGCCGGACCTGCGTCCGCTCGTGCCGCTCGAAGGCGGGCGTTTTGCGACGTCGGACCTGAACGACTTGTATCGCCGCGTCATCAATCGCAACAACCGCCTCAAGAACCTGCTCCAGCTCAAAACGCCCGATGTGATCATCCGGAACGAGAAGCGCATGCTGCAGGAAGCGGTCGACGCGCTCTTCGACAACGGACGCCACGGCCGCGCGGTCACCGGCGCGGGCAATCGTCCGCTGAAATCACTGAGCGACATGCTGAAGGGCAAAGGCGGGCGGTTCCGCCAGAACCTGCTCGGCAAACGCGTCGATTACTCTGGCCGTTCGGTCATCGTGATCGGTCCGGAGTTGAAACTGCACCAGTGTGGTTTGCCGAAGAAGATGGCGCTCGTGCTGTTCGAACCGTTCATCATTCGTCGCCTAAAAGATCTCGGCTATGTGCACACGGTGCGTAGCGCGAAGAAGATGATCGAGCGGCAGACGCCGGAGGTCTGGGACATTCTCGAAGAAGTGACCAAAGGGCATCCCGTGCTGCTCAACCGCGCGCCCACATTGCACCGCCTTTCCATCCAGGCCTTTGAGCCGCAGTTGATCGAAGGCGAAGCCATCCGGATTCACCCGCTCGTGTGCACCGCCTACAACGCGGACTTCGACGGCGACCAAATGGCCGTTCACGTGCCGCTTTCAGTCGAGGCGCAGATGGAAGCGCGCATGTTGATGCTCGCGCCGAACAACATCTTCTCTCCGTCCAGCGGCAAGCCGATCACGACACCATCGCAGGACATTACGCTGGGCTGCTATTACCTGACCCAGAATCCGCGGCGCGCCGCCGGTTCCGACGCTGAGGCGCGTCTGCCGCTGTTTGCCGACCCCATCGAAGTGGAATTCGCGATGGCGAACGGCGTGGTCAAGACACACGATCGCATTCGTTTTCGCAATCCTGATCTCGGCAAGCAGACGATCTACGGTAACGCGAACGATCGCACGATCGAGACGACCGCAGGTCGCGTCGTGTTCAACGAAATCTGGCCGAAGGAGCTTGGATTCATCAATCGCGCGGTCGGCAAGAAGCAGCTCAGCGACATCATCTGGCGCTGCTACCAGGTTGCGGGCCAGCAAGGCGCGGTGGAGACGCTCGATCGCCTGAAGGAGCTCGGCTTCTCGTCGGCGACGAAAGCAGGCGTGTCGATCGGCATCTCCGACATGATTATTCCGAAAGAGAAGCAGATCGAGCTGGAGAACGCGTACAAGCAGATCCGCACCGTCGAGCAGCAGTATCGCAAAGGCATCATCACGGACGGCGAGCGTTATAACAAGATCATCGACATTTGGACGCACGCCGGTGACGAGATTTCGAACGTCATGTTCCGCACCCTCGAGCACAACGATGGGCGCAAGGAGCTGAATCCGGTTTACCTGATGGTCGACTCCGGAGCGCGAGGCAATCGCCAGCAGGTCCGGCAGCTCGCCGGGATGCGCGGTTTGATGGCCAAGCCGTCGGGCGAAATCATCGAGCGTCCGATCACGTCGAATTTCCGCGAAGGTCTCAGCGTGCTCGAGTACTTCATCTCGACCCACGGCGCGCGAAAGGGTCTCGCCGATACAGCGCTGAAGACGGCCGACTCCGGTTACCTCACGCGCAAGCTCGTCGATGCATCGCAGGACGTAATCATCAATGAAGAAGACTGCGGCACGGTCAACGGCATCGTTGTCCGCTCGATTTACGAGGGCGATGAGGAAGTCGTCGATCTCGCGACGCGCATTATCGGTCGCGTGAGCTGCGAGACGATTGCTGACCCAGTTGAGAAGAAGAAGAAAATCGTCAAAGCGAACCAGCTGATCGACGAGAAAATCGCGAACGATCTGATGCGCATCGGTGTCGAGAGCCTGAAGATCCGGTCAGTGCTGACCTGCGAATGCGGGCGCGGAGTTTGCGGACTTTGCTATGGCCGCAATCTCGCGACCGGCCAGCCGGTGAAACTCGGCGAGGCGGTCGGCATCATCGCCGCGCAGTCCATCGGCGAGCCTGGCACACAGCTGACGATGCGGACATTCCATATCGGCGGCACGGCATCACAGACGTTCAAGCAGCCGATTATCAAAGCGAAGAACGACGGCACGATTCAGTTCAACGATCTTCGCACCGTGCAGGCGCTCGATGGCTCCTGGATTGTGCTGAACAAGAATGGATCAATCAGCGTGCACAACGCCGATGGCCGTGAGCTCGATCGCTACAACGTCGTGATCGGTTCGGTTATTTCCAAGGCGGACGGCGCTTCGGTGAAGAAGGGCGAAACGTTCGTGCAGTGGGATCCGTACAACGTGCCGATTCTCACCGACAAGTCGGGCACGATCGAGTTCCGCGACATGATCGCGGGGGTCACGATCAAGCGCGACGTCGACGAAGCCACCGGCCTGATGGGCACCGTCATCATTGAGCACAAGGAAGATTTGCATCCGCAGATCGTGATCATCGGCGAGAACAAGAAGGAGATTCTCGCCAGCTACTCGATTCCTGCCGGCGCCCACGTCGTCGTAGACGAAGGCGCGAAGGTGCGGGCGGGCGCACTGCTCGCGAAGACGCCGCGGAAAGTCGCGAAAACGAAGGACATCACCGGCGGTCTGCCGCGTGTGGCTGAACTCTTCGAAGCGCGCCGTCCGAAAGACGCGGCTGAGATTGCGAAGATCGACGGCATCGTGGAGATGGGCGGCACCGTTCGGGGTAAGCGGCGTCTGATTTTGAAAGACGCAGATAACGGCACGGAGGAAGAGCATCTGATCCCGCTGACCAAGCACATCATCGTCTTCAAAGGCGACTTCGTTAAGAAAGGTCAGCAGCTCACGGAAGGTCCGATCGTGCCGCACGAAATCCTCGAGGTGTGCGGTCCGCAGGAGTTGCAGGAACACCTCGTCAACGAGGTGCAGGAAGTCTATCGCCTGCAGGGTGTCGAGATTAACGACAAGCACATCGAAATCATCGTGCGGCAGATGTTGCGCAAGGTGAAGATCACCGACCCGGGCGACACGCCGTTGCTCTGGGGCGACCAGGTCGACAAGCTCGATTTCGAACGCGAGAACAAAGAAGTCACCGACAAAGGCGGCAAACCCGCCGAAGCGGTGCCGGTGTTACTCGGCATCACGAAAGCTTCGCTCGAGACGGACAGCTTCATTTCCGCGGCGTCGTTCCAGGATACGACTCGCGTGCTGACGGAAGCGGCGACGCTTGGCAAAGTCGACAAGCTGCGCGGTTTCAAGGAAAACGTGATCATGGGTCACCTGATCCCGGCGGGCACAGGATTCCCGAACGTGCGCGAGATCAGGCTGGTCGAGAAAGGCGAGCCGGTCGGCGCGCCTTTGATGGAAGAGAACGAACTGCAGCCGGCACTCGGCTAGCGCGGAGCAAAAATTGCAGAACGAATGGCGAATCGGCGCGAGCTGATTCGCCATTCGTGTTTACAAGTGTCGATCGCGACGAAAACCGGCGATTCAGGCGAAACCTCGCTGATGTACGGGCGGCGAGTGCCGAAAACAGATGCACGCGTCGCCGCGTATGGTGCGGTCGATGAACTAAACGCCGCGCTTGGTATCGCGCGCGTGACGAGCAGCGACAGCTTCATCAGCGGCCAACTTTTTGACGTGCAGAAACAGCTGATCGTGCTGATGGGCGAGCTCGCCACGGCGGAAGAGGATTTGGCGCGCTATGTGAAAGATGGATTTCAAACGACGACGGCGAAAATGGTCGATCGGCTGACGGCGGTTATCGACGAGCTCGAGAAGGACAAGCTGCAGCGCTTCAGCGACTGGGCGATTCCCGGTCGCACTATGCTCGCGGCGGCTCTCGACGTCGCACGAACGACCTGTCGCCGCGCCGAGCGGGCAGTCGCGGGGTTGACACTGCAGAACGGCGAAATTCTGCGCTACCTGAACCGCCTTTCCGACCTCTGCTGGCTCTTAGCACGGTACGCCGAGTCGCTGGCGCAAGGCGGCAATGCCAGCGGCACAACTGCGTGAGGATTCCGGTTGCCTTCACCGTGCCGGTGTAGCATCTTCCCGGCTCGTTTTTACACATGGCAACTGCGACAGAATTAGTCCCCGAGCTGCTCGAAGCGGGCGTTCATTTCGGCCACCAGACGAAGCGCTGGAATCCGAAAATGAAGCCGTTCATTTTTGAGCAGCGCAACCAGATCTACATCATCAATCTGG
>CADDYX010000022.1 GCA_902810735.1 Verrucomicrobiota bacterium
GCTGAGGTCGCGGTGAAGCGCAGTCTTTTTGATCACGCGGTAATGCAACGCGCTGCCGAATTGGGCGCCGAGATTCGTGAAAACGTCACCGTCACGTCACTGTCGCGGACAGATGAATGGCGGCTTGCAACTGGTGGCGAAGAATTCCGCGCGCGCTTCGTTGTTGCCGCAGATGGCCGCAATTCGACGGTCGCGCGGTTCGCCGGATTGCTGCCGAACATCCGACATGAGCGCGTCGCGTTGCAGGGACACGTGCGGCTGCCGCGCGACTTCGGCAATCGCGTCGTGCTGCAGCTGTTGCCGGAAGGCTACTCGGGCCAGGCGCCAGTCAACGCAAGCGAACTGAATCTGTGTCTGGTCGGCACCGCATCGACATTGCCTCGGCTGCGCGAATGGGCCGCGAAACGGTTCGCGCTGCCATCGAATCAAGCGTGGCGAACGATCACGCCGCTGGCGCGGAGTCCGATTTCGCCGGCGCATCCCGGTCTCCTTCTCGTCGGCGATGCAGCACGCGTGGTCGAGCCGTTCACGGGCGAAGGGATTTATTACGCGCTGCGCTCCGGCGAGCTCGCCGCCGAAACGCTCATCCAGATCGCCCGTGGCGGTGACGAACCAGCGCAGTGCCGCGCCTACGCAGTTGCGCATGCGGCGATGTATCGCGGCCGATTATGGATCAATCAACTCGCGCGCGCCGCTGTCGTTTCGCCGCGTTTCGGATCGGCGCTGGTGCAGCTCGGACGGTTTCAGCCGGCGATCTTGCGCGCTCTCACCCGCGCAATCACGAGCGCGCAGCCGCGCGACACGCTTTGACGGTGTTCGACATCAGCATGGCAATCGTCATCGGGCCCACACCGCCCGGCACCGGCGTAATCGCGCTCGCCTTTTTTGAAACCGCTTCGAAATCAACATCGCCGACGAGCCGATAACCGCGTTCGCTCGTCACGTCGTCCACTCGGTTGATGCCGACGTCGATAACGACCGCGCCTTCGCGCACGTGCTCAGCTTTCACGAAATGCGGCTGCCCAATTGCGGCGATGATGACGTCTGCACGCTGGGTGACCTGCGGAAGATCGCGCGTGCGCGAATGCGCCACCGTCACCGTCGCGTCGACGCCTTTGTTCATCAGCAGCAGCGCCATTGGTTTGCCAACAATCATGCTGCGACCGAGCACGACGGCGTTCGCGCCGCAAAGATCGACCGCCGCCTCGCGCAGCAGGCGCAAACAACCGAGCGGCGTGCACGGCACAAAGCCGCTGTCATCGCCCATCGCGAGCTTCGCCACGTTCAGCGGGTGAAAACCGTCGACGTCTTTGCGCGGGTCGAGCGCGCGGACGATCGCCGCTTCGTCGATCTGCTTCGGCGGCGGCGATTGCACCAAAATGCCGTGAATCGCCGCGTCGCGATTGAGTTCGTCGACACGTGCAAGCAGTTCGTCCTGTGTGGTTGCGGCAGGAAGTTCGAGCTTCACTGAATGCAGACCAAGTTCGCGGCACATCTTGTCCTTCGAGCGCACGTACGCTCGTGACGCCGGGTTATCGCCGACGAGGACCACAGCGAGACCAGGCGTGCGACCGCTCGCCTTCAGCGCAGCGATCTCTCCGCGCAGCTCCGCGTAAACCTTTTCCGCGACCGCGCGGCCGTCGATCAGATGAGCCATGGAGCGCGAAAGCTAAAGCGGTCAGCGCATCTGAACCAGCGACATCATCGCTTCTTCGAGCCGCTGCCGCTCGTTCTCGAATTCGTCGTCGGTCACCGTATCGCGGACCCGGTAACGTTCACCGAAAATTACGCGCACTTTTGAAAACGGCTTCGGCACGATGAACCGATCCCAGCTTTTCAGCCGCCAATAGCTGGAGAACTCGAAATTCATCGGCAGCACGTCGGCTCCCGATTTTTGCGCGAGGAAAATGATCCCAGGGCTGAGCTGATACGCCGGACCGCGCGGGCCGTCGGGCGTGATCGCCGCTTCACCGCCGCGCGCGATCACTTCCGCCAGTTCCATCAGCGCAGTCGCACCGCGCCGCGAGCTCGAGCCGCGAACGGCGTCGAAGCCAAAACGCTTCAGCACATCGGCGAGCAGCGCGCCGTCGCGGCTCGCGCTGACCAGCGCCGCACCTTCAGTTTCGGGCAGAAATCTGCGAACCGCGTAGGGAAAGAGGAACAACCGATTGTGCCAGACGGTGGCGATGAAGCGGCCGCGCGGTGGAAAACCGACGACGTCCGCACGATCGTCGATTACGAAACGCAGCGTGCGCACCCAGAGTTGAAAGACGCGGTAGCCGATCGCGATCAGCAGCCGCGCACGCCGGCCCGCGATCTTCAACGGCGGTCCTGTTCCGTGTCGCCGGCCGCATCCTTCCAGCGAAACGCGCGCGCGCTCGGCAGCCCGAGCTGGTCAAGGATGCGCCAGACGACGGTGTCGGCCACATCGGCAACGCTCTGCGGCCGGCTGTAGAATGACGGGATCGCGGGGAGAACGACAGCGCCAGCCTCGAGGAGGGTGGCGACGTTACGCGCATGCACCAGACTCCACGGTGTTTCGCGCGGCACGATGATGAGCTTGCGCCGCTCCTTTAAAAAAACATCCGCTGCGCGCAGCAGCGCAGTTTCACCGGAGCCGGAAGCGATCCGGCCGAGCGTTGCCATTGAGCATGGCACGACGACCATGCCGTCGAATCGCGCGGACCCGCTCACGTAAGGCACGTTCAAATTGTTCTCGCCCTGCTGCATTACGCCCGGCGGAACGGTGAACTCGTCCAGCTCCTGCGCTGCCACCTGTTTGGCATGCCCGCTCATGACGAGATGCACCTCGTGCGCCGTCGCATCGATCTGCATGAGCAGACGCTGCAGGTAGATTGTCCCGCTTGCGCCGGTCGCTGCGATCACCAACTTCATCAGGGAAAGGCTTGCACGTTACATGATCAAAAAGCTTCTGCACACGCGCTACCGCGTTACCGATCTGGAGAAGACGGTTGCATTCTATCGCGATGTCCTCGGTTTACAGGAAGTGCGGCGGCACACCTCCGGCCGCGGCTCACAGCTGGTTTTCTTCAAAGCGCCGGGAAGCGATGAAGAAATCGAGATTTGCAAATACGACGGCAGCGGCCCGGTCGTGATCGGACCGGACCTGACGCACCTCGCCTTCGAGGTTGATGACATTCAGGCGTTCGCCCGCGAGTCAGCCAAGAAAGGTTACCCGCTGTCGGATGGACCACACCCTAACGGCCGCGGCGGCGCGATCGCGTTCATTGACGCGCCGGAAGGGTACGAGATTGAGCTGATTCAACGCGCAAAAGACGAGTAACTGCGCTGCATCGCTTGCGCCGCGGCGCAGTTTGTCTCTAGTTTCGCGCGTGAAAATCGCCCGCTGGCTTCTTATCCTCTGTTGCGGTGCGGCGTTTTGCGCACCGATCCGGCTGAACGCTGAGCCGGAAGTCAGGAAAGCCACACGTGCGTCGCAAGCTTCAGACGACGACGATTCTGATTCCACTCCGGCGCCGAAGAAAACGTCGAAGCGTTCCCGGAAAGCGAAGCGGCCGACAACTGATGCCGACGCCGATGCAGCGCCTGAAGCGCCGCGCGCGCCCGTGCCGCTGCCAAGTCCGGGCACGGCGCCGCGCGTTGCGCCAAACACTCGCGCGCAGGCCGTGATGGTGGTCGACGCGCGCACCGGCGAGATTCTCTACGAGAAGAATGCCGACGCGCCGCGCGCCGCGGCCAGCACACAGAAATTGTTGACTGCGCTAATCGTGGCAGAGTCCGGATTCCTCGATCGGCCGGTCACCGTTGCGATGGAAGACACCTTCGCCGACCCGGTGAAGTTGAATATCAGGCCGGGTGAAACGTATCAGCGGATCGACCTGCTGCGCGCGTTGCTGGTGAAAAGCCCGAACGACGTCGCACGGTGCCTGGCGCGAGACAACGCCGGCAGCGTCGAAGCATTCGCTGAAAAGATGAACGCCAAAGCGCTTCAGCTTGGCGCCACCCACTCGCATTTTGTGAATCCGAACGGACTGCCGATTCCGGGCCAGTATTCGACCGCGCGCGACCTGTCGATCATCGCGCGAGCGGCGTATGCGAACCCGACGATCCGCTCGATCGTGTGCCTGCCGCAGCTCGTCTTTCGCTACGCGAACGGTCGGACGCGCGAGCTTGAGAATACGAACAAGGTGCTGCGGCGTTTGCCGTTTTGTAACGGAATGAAAACGGGGTACACCGAAGCGGCCGGGCACTGCCTCATCGCGAGTGGCGCGCGCCCGGGCCGCGACGTAATCGCCGTTGTGCTCGGCGACAGCAAGGGCGGTGTCTGGCAGGACGCGTCGGCGCTGCTGACCTGGGGTTTGTCGATCTAGCGCGACTTCCGCGCCGCTACTCAACGCGACTACGGGCTCGCGGCGGCATTACCGCGCAGCAGCGGCGTAGGAACGAGACCCGGATTGCGGAGCACTTCCGCGGGACCTTCTGCCGGAACATCTTCAGGCCCTTCGGCTGGCGGCGGCGGTTCGTTCAGGCTGTTGATATCGTTGTTCGCGTAGGCAGCGGAGCTCGTCATTTCGCGAATGGTCTGGCGCTGCGTGGTCGACGTCGTCGAAGTGGTCGTGCAGGCGCCAAGGAGGGAAACGGCCAAGAGAGAGGCAGCAATTTTGATGATCATGATGCGATGTTTGTTAGAAGGCTAAAGTCGGACTCCGCCGACGATGTTTATAATTACTATATTTCGTTCCCGGCTGGCAAGTACGTTTTTTGCTTGGCCGTCGGCGCGACTCATTTTTGCGAAAACATCGCAAAGATCAGCCGAAGCGGCTCAGAATTACCTCTAGTTTCGCTGCCGTTTCGCTGGGCCACAGCTTGCGATCTGTGACGAGGGCGCTGTCGAGCGCGCGGTGCTCCGGCCAGTTTGGTTCGGTCGGAACGCGCGGTATCACGTCGGCTAAAATCTTTTTCGCTGTCTCAGCATTTGCGACAAGGTGTCCGAACACTGCCTCGGCGGTGACCGGTTCCTCCTCGATTTTCCAGCAGTCGTAATCCGTGATCATTGCGATCGTGCCGAGCGCGATCTCCGCTTCCCGCGCCAGCTTGGCTTCCGGCAGGTTCGTCATTCCGATCACGTCGAAACCATGCCGCCGGTTCAGCTCCGATTCCGCGCGCGTCGAGAAGGCCGGTCCATCCATGTTCACGTACGTGCCGCCGTTGTGGACACGCACGCCAACTGACCTCGCCGACTCGGCCAGCAAATTGCGCAAGCCGGTGCTGATCGGTTCCGCAAAGGCAATATGCGCGGCGATGCCGTTGCCGAAAAACGTATGCTCGG
The DNA here is from genome assembly GCA_902810735.1 of Verrucomicrobiota bacterium. Taxonomy (GTDB): domain Bacteria; phylum Verrucomicrobiota; class Verrucomicrobiia; order Chthoniobacterales; family UBA10450; genus CADDYX01. The sequence continues at coordinate 5,312 of CADDYX010000022.1, forward strand.
CGCGCTGGCTGGTGCGGTCGTAGAATTGTGACGGAAGGAGCACGTCCCGCGGCGCATATTTTTCCTGCAAGCTGCCGACCGCGGTCACGCAGATGATCCAGCGAACGTTGAGCGATCGCAGGGCGTAAATGTTGGCACGGTGATTCAGCTCGTGCGGCAAAATCCGATGGCCACGACCGTGTCGCGGCAGAAAGTAAACCTGACGACCGCCGATCTGGCCGCCGATCAACGCGTCCGACGGCGGCCCAAATGGAGTGTCGATTTTGTGCTCGGTTGTTTCACCGAGCTGCTCCATCTGGTACAAACCGCTGCCACCGATAACTCCGATCGCTGCGACCTTGTCTTTCATTTGGCGCCGCGATTACATCGAAACGACGGCTGATTTGGAAAGCCGATAATCATTCGTGAAAAAGCTGCGCCTCTCGTTCTTCGTGGCCGGCACATTAGCGTCTTTTGCAGCGCGCGCCTTCGCGCAAGCCAACGTGCCCGGCCCGCCATCGAGCTTCCCGAAGATGTTCGTTGGCAAACCGGAGTTCCACACGAAGGCCGGGAATCGCGCCCCAGGAACGGCGTGTTTGGCGAGATTCGAAAACAGCTCTCAAATCTATCTCTTAACCGTGCGCCACCTGCTCGGGCCAAGCGGCGGCTTTCCCGCGCTGGTTCCTCCTGCCGAGGTCCCCGCGTTTGTGAGTGAAATCCGATTGTGGCACTTCTTCGCGCCGGGCTCGAAGCTGTATCGAGTCGACGGCATTCGCGTGCCGGAAACGCCCGACCAGAAGGCGCCACTCTTCAACGTCGCGATGTTTAAAGCGAACAGCGCTTTTCAAACCGATGCCGCGATGATCACAACGGAAAAGCCGGCATTAAACGAAACGGTTTGGGTCGTCGCGCACGTCCGCACGAGCAGAGACGAGTATTTCCATCCTGCTAAAGTCATCGACAACGGCGCCAGATGGCTGCGATGTGAGTTCGATGAGCCGGCGATCGTTCCAAACGGCGCCAGCGGCGCTCCGGTCCTGAACGCGGCAGGGAAAATCGTGGGCATCTATTGCACACACAACAACAGAGACGGCAAAGTTCTCGCGTTCGTGATCCCTTCCTCCCTCTTTGCGGAGACAGTCGCCGAGCAGCAATCGCCGCGATAGCGGTGCCGTTGCGCCCGCCGCTCGCTCACAGCGAAAACGTGGCGAACATTGCTCCGGCGTGTATTTTCGCCGCCGATGCCGACGTTCTTCATCAAAACCTACGGATGCCAGATGAACGAACGCGACTCCGAACAGGTGGCGCACTCATTGATCGAGCGCGGTTACCAGCCGGTCAGCGATGAAGCCAATGCGGACGTCGTGCTGCTCAACACCTGTAGCGTGCGCGACATGGCGGATCAGAAGGCGCTGGGAAAAATGGGGATGCTCGGTCGCATCGCCAGCCAGCGCCCCGAAGTCGTGTTTGGCTTTCTCGGCTGTATGGCCCAGGCCCGGGGCGAAACGCTGCTCGACCAATTACCGCACGTGGATCTCGTCGTCGGCACGCAAAAATTCCATCGCGTTGCCGATTACGTGGATGAGCTGGTCGCGCGCAAAGCGACGCGACGAATGGACGACCTGCGCTTCTCGATTTGCGACATCGCCGAGGAAGCGGGATCGCAGGAGACAATTCGCGAACAACAGCTCGCACCGCGGCAAGTCACCGCCTTCGTTTCGATCATGCAGGGCTGCAACATGCGTTGCACTTTCTGCATCGTGCCGCGGACACGCGGAGCGGAACGCAGCCGCACGATCCGTGAGATTGAGCGCGAGGTACGTGATCTCGTTTCGCGTGGCGTGAAGGAAGTCACGCTGCTCGGCCAAATCGTGAATCTCTACGGCCGGCACGAGTTCCCAATCACCGGCGGCAAAAGCCCGTTCGTCCAACTGCTCGAAGCCGTGCACGCGGTCGACGGGCTCGAGCGTCTCCGTTTTACGTCGCCGCATCCGATGGGCTTTCGTGATGATCTGATCCGCGCGTTCTCGGAGCTCCCGAAACTCGCGGAGCACGTGCACCTGCCGCTGCAGTCGGGGTCGGATCGCATTCTCAGGGGAATGCACCGCACCTACACGTCGGATAAATACCGGGCGCTCGTTGCAAAACTCCGCAGCGCGCGACCGGCCATCGCATTGACCACGGATGTCATTGTCGGCTTCCCGGGCGAACAGCAGTCAGACTACCAGCAGACGCGCGATCTGGTGGAGGAGATTGGCTTCGACAACGCGTTTGTGTTCCGCTACTCGCCGCGCGCGGAAACGCCTGCCGCGCAGATGGGCGAGCATGTGGATGAGGAAACAAAGCAGGCGCGCAACCGCGATCTGCTCCACGTCGTCGATGCATCGGCGCGGCGTTGTAACGAGCGGCTCGTCGGCACGAATGTCGAAATCCTGTGCGAAGGACCAAGCCGCACCAATCCAGCGCGCCTGATGGGACGCACACGCACCAACAAAATCGTCGTTTTCGAGCCTGGCGTCGGCGGATCTGGCGAGATGATGAACGTGCGGGTCACCCGCGCCACCGGATTCAGCCTCTATGCTGAGCCGTTAGATCCTGTGCTCTCCGCCGCATGATTTATCATCTTTCGCTAAAGCTCGCCGGACTTGTCACCGGCATTTTGCTTCTCGCTTACAGCGGGGCCGCGCTGTTCAAAGGAACGCCGATGCGAACCACCCTCGCGCGCTTTCCGCGCTCGCGGTCAGCCGGCATTGCCTTGCTCGTCGCCGACCTGATCTGGTGCTTCTGGTTGCTCGCGACGATGGAAATGGGCGAGTTCTCCAAATTCCGCAAACCGCTCCTCATTGTCCTGCCGATCGCGTTCTTTCTCGTGCTGACCTTTGTGAATGAATTTCTCGCCGTGCGCGCGCTTGGCGTTCTTTGCCTGCTCGCCGCGGAGCCGCTTCTCGACGCCGCGTTCCTTCGTTATGAACCGGCCCGGCTGCTCGTGACGGTGTTCGCGTACGTGCTGGTCGTTGCCGGACTGTTTTGGGTCGCAACACCATACGTGCTGCGCGATCAGATCAACTGGACGTCCCGCACGCCCGAACGCTGGCGGCTGTTTCACGGCGCGACGCTTCTCTTCGCGATTGCGATGCTTGCCTGCGCGCTGACGATTTATTAGCGCTGAAACCGGCGCGCATCCTGGTCATCCGCGGCGGCGCGATCGGCGATTTCATTCTCACGCTGCCGGCCATCGGTGCATTGCGGCGGGCGTGGCCGGACGCGCAGCTCGAAATCGTCGGGCAGAAGCAAATCGTCGCGCTGGCTGAGCGACGTTTCTATGCGGACGCGACCCGTTCAATCGAAGCGGCGGGATTAGCGCCATTTTTCGTGGATGGCGGAGAGCTTCCGCCGGAGTGGTGCGCTTACTTCGCCGGATTCGAGTTCATCGTCAGCTATCTCCCCGATCCCGACGGAATGTTTGCTGTAAACCTCGACCGCGCGGGCGCAAGGGAAGTTGCACAAGGTCCGCTGAACATCACCGGCCATGCGCATGCGGCGCTGCAACTCGCACTCCCGTTGCAACAGTTTGGCATCACCTGCACGAACCCTGCGGCAGAATTATTCCCCAACGCGGAGGACAACGCCTTCGCGTCGAGATTTCTGGCACAGACGAGCGGACGTGTGGTCGCATTGCATCCGGGCAGCGGCGGACGCGCGAAGAACTGGCCGATCGACGGCTGGATCGCAGTCGCCCGCTCGTTGCTCTCGTCCGATGCCAAGATTCACCTGCTCATCGTTGGCGGCGAAGCAGATGCCGATCAACTCCGCGCGATGAGCAGAGCGTTGCCGGCGCGCACGTCAGTCGCCGAGCATTTGCCATTACCGCAGCTCGCGGCAGTGCTCGCGCAATGTTCCGCGTTTGTCGGCCACGACAGCGGAATCTCACATCTCGCGGCCGCTGTCGGAACACCGACCCTCTTGCTGTTCGGACCGACCGATCCGCGCATCTGGGCGCCTGCCAACGCAAATGCGCGGGTGCTACGTGCGCCGGATGGCGAGATGACGCGGTTGCCCGTGGCGCAAGTCGAGCGCGCGGTTTACGAGCTGATGCGCATCGGCATCAATACGTAGAGAAACGGCGTCTGGATCTTGAGCACGCCCGGGCTCATCTCGTCGATCAGATCGAGGAACACTTCGTCCTCGGCGAGATTCCGCAGCGGCGCCATCAGGAACTCCGGATTGAAAGCGATGGAAAAATCTCTGCCCTTGTACGCGACCGGCAGCGATTCCTTCGCTTCACCGACTTCCGGCGTGTTCGCGGTGATGTCGATGTTGTTCTTCGCGAAATTGAGCTTAATCGAATTCGATTTGTCGCTCGCGAGCAGCGACACGCGGCGCAGGGAATTCAGGAACGTCTCGCGCTCGAGCGTCACCCGCTCCTTCGCCTCACTCGGGATGACCTGCCGGTAATTTGGATAGTTTCCTTCGATCAGCTTCGAGACGAGCAGCGTGTTGTTGAGGTCGAATGCGATCTGACCGCTCCCGACGCTGAGCTTCACGTCGCCGTCGTCGGTCAGCAGCCGCTGCAACTCCGTCACCGCTTTGGTCGGAACGATAATCTCGGCCTCGTGGCTTCGCGGAAACTCCACCTCGATGTCGACCATCGCGAGCCGGCGACCGTCGGTCGCGACCAGCGTGAGCTTGTTCTCCTTAAAGCTGAACAGCAGGCCGTTGAGAACGTAGCGCGTCTCGTCGGTGGAAATCGCGTAGGAAGTTTTGCGCAATCCATCGCGCAGATCCTTCTGCGGAATCGTGACGGTTTTCGCGCCTTCGAACTTCGGCAGCGGCGGAAATTCCTCCTCCGGCAGCCCGAGGATTTTGAAGAAGCTCTGGCCGCTGCGAATCGACGCGGCGTTTTTGCCATCCACTTCCACCGAAATTTCGCTCGACGGCAGCTCGCGAATAATCGTGAACAGACGACGCGCCGGCAGCGTCGTTGCGCCTTCCTTTTCCACGTTCGCTTCGAAACTCCCGCGCACGCCGACATCGAGATCGGTCGTGGTGAGAAACACCTCGTTGCCGCGCGCCTGCAGCAGCACGTTCGATAAAATCGGCAGCGTCGTCCGCGTACTGACGACGTTTTGCACCTGCTGCAAACCGTCGAGCAGTCGTTCTTTTGTGACGCTAAATTTCATGTGCAGGAGCGGCGACGGCTATGATGTAAAGCTTTCGGTTTTTTTCGGCAACCGCAATCTCTGCTCGGTCCAGAGGCGGCTGTGTCCACCACCTGTTTATCGTACACGCTCGCGGCGGCGAGCGCCTCGACATTATCGCTGCAGCGAACTGTCGATAAACGAAATCGTCTGCCGGATGTTGTCCTGCTCTTTCATCCGTTTCTTCACGAGCTTGCATGCATGCAAGACGGTCCCGTGATCGCGGCCGCCGAACGCGTCCCCGATTTCGTTCAGCGAAGCTTTCGTCAGCTCGCGCGCAAGGTACATCGCGATCTGTCGCGGGAACGCGATGTTCGCCGGCCGCCGCTTGCTCGTCATATCGGCGAGTCGCACATCGAAATGCTCGGCCACGCGCCGCTGAATTTGCTCGATCGTGACGGCGTTCCGCGCCTCCTCGTTCAGAATGTCCTTGAGCAGATGCTCGACGACTTCGTTGGTCAGTTCCTTGCCGCTTAATGACGCGAACGATGCCACGCGCATCAGCGCGCCTTCCAGCCGGCGGACATTGGTGCGGATGCGGTCGGCGAGGAAATCGAAGATGTCGTCGCGCAGCTTGATCTGCAGCGCGCGCGCTTTTTTGCGCAGGATCGCGAGCCGCGTCTCGATGTCGGGCGGCTGCAGCTCAGCAGTCAATCCCCACTCGAAACGCGAGACGAGGCGGTGCTCGAGATTTGCGATCTCCGATGGCGGCCGGTCGCTCGAGAGCACGATCTGTTTGTGGCCGTCGAAGAGCGTATTAAACGTGTGGAAGAATTCTTCCTGCGAACGTTCTTTTCCGCCGAGGAACTGGATGTCGTCGATCAGCAGCAGGTCAGCCTGGCGATAACGCTTCCGGAACTTGACCAGGTTGTTGTGCTGAATCGCATCGATGAAGTCGTTGATGAAGAGCTCGCTCGAGAGATACATCACCTTGGCCGTTTTCTTTTTACCGGCGACGAACTGGCCGATCGCCTGCATCAGGTGCGTTTTGCCGAGGCCGACGCCGCCGTAAATGAAAAGCGGATTGTAAGTTCGGGCCGGTGATTGGGCGACGGCGAGGCTCGCCGCGTGCGCGATCTCGTTGTTCGGGCCGACGACGAATGATTCGAACGTATTGCGCGGATTGAGGCCGAGTGCGGTGCCGGCGTTCTTCGTTTCGCCCGATGGTTCGACGACCGTCTCTGCTTCCCTCGCCGCAGTAGCGGCGCTGTCGCTTTTTGCCGAACCGCCAGCCGCGCCCACCGTAAACTTCACCGTTCGCGGCGCACCTAACGCCGCCACGATCGCCGCCTGCAGCGCGGCCATGTGGTTACTCTCGATCCAAAATTGGTAGATGTTGTTCGGCACGCGAAACGTGACCGTTTCGTCGCTCGCGCTGACGAGCTGAACACCGGAAAACCAGCGCTTGAAAGTGTCGGCGCTGACGTGCGGCTTGAGAGCTGCCGAGAGCTTCTGCCAAAGCTGAGAACACTGCTCGTCCATGCGACTTGTTAACAGCGTTAACCGATGGCCCGCAGCGCTCTTTCCGGGGAGATTCGGGCAGTGCAGCTGGCGGAAAGCTGCGACAGAAATGGATGAATACTGCGCTCCGACCTGGCTACCGCGCCGTTTTCACCTGCGGTACACGAGGGAAAAACGGAGACCTGCGCTGGAAAATGGCTTCTCGCGTTAGTCGGCACAAAATTCGTCCAATCGTCTGTCGTTTGCGGGGGGCGTCCTATGATCATTCTAGCTTCTCGTCACTGCTCCGACCTATTCACATCTTGTTAACACCCAGGCTTTTTGCTCCCGGCCAGCGGCTGGAGATTAGAAACCGCTGAAAAACCCGACAAGCAAAAATCGGAAGTTTATTTTCTGCCGTCGCTCAAAAAAATCTTGACCTCAAATCCGCTCCGAAGAAGCCGCTCGCGACAAGTTTTTCGCCTTCTGGGCCGATCCGGTTGACCCAGCCGAGGCGGTCGCGCACTGTTTGCTGCTTCGCCGGTGTCATCGGCCAAAAGCATGGAAATGTGCACCCATTACGCGCCTCGTTTCGCTTTGAGGCGAGCGCCGGTCTGGCTGCTTATCTGGCCTGGCATCGCGGCTGCGGTGGTTTGGTTCGCGTCGGCGCCCAGCGCGTTCGCCGTCGAAGACATTCCGCCGCCGTTCGGCTTTCATTGGAACGATCCGGCGAGCCGCGTCGAACAGGTGCTACTCGGCGCGAAGGCGAAGATCGTTTCGAAAGAGAAAAAGCAGGACCGCGAGATCTGGGCTGTCGAAGGCCTGACGCAACCCGGTCTCGAGCGCACGCTGTTCAACTTCACGAAAGACGGATTCCTGGTCGAGGTGGAGCTGGATTACCGCTATCCGAAATGGGACATCGAGGCCTACAACAGCCGGATGGGCGACATCCGCCGCTATTTCGACGCCAAGTTCGGCACCGGCACGCTCGTCTCGCGCACCCGCGATACCGACTCGGATGTCATCCAGACGCTCGTCGGCTATCGCTGGACTGTCGGCCAGACGATGCTCGAGCTGTTCTATTTCTCAGCCCAGCGCGACGCAGACATGTTTCGCTCGATCACCGTCACTTACAAGGTGATGTAGCGGCGCGGCAGTTATGCGCGGCTGAATTCCTTCTGCAATCGCTTCAACCTGCTGGCGAGCGCCGCTTTTGCCGCCGAGTTCATCCGGTCGATGAAGAGGATTCCGTTCAGATGATCGATCTCGTGTTGGAGCGCACGCGCGAGTAATCCGCTCGCTTCGATTTTGATCAACTGTTGGTCGAGCGTTTCGGCGCGCACCACAACCGACTCGGCCCTCTCGATATCGGCGGTGATCTCGGGGAAACTGAGACAACCCTCGAGCCCGACGACCGTCTCCTCATGCAGCTCAAGCGCCGGATTCAAGAGCACGAGCGGCATCGCGCTCGCAGGATCTACCTCCTGGCCATCGAGGCGCAGCGTACTCGGCCGATCTTCGACTGCGGAAATGTCGAGCACCGTCATCTGCAACGGCTCACCGATTTGCTGCGCCGCGAGCCCTACGCCATTCGCCTCATGCATCGTCTCGAGCATGTTTGCGGCGAGTTCCCGGACCTGATCGGTCACCTCCTCGATGCGCTTGCCTTTGGCGCGCAACACCGGGTCGCCGTACTGCACTATCGGCAGCTTCATTTCTCGCCCCGGGTAAATGCCGGCAGATTTTTGACGCCGGCGAGCTTCAACGCGTCCATCACTTTGACGATCGTGCCGAACGACGCCTTTCGATCCGCTTGCAATGCAAGCGACGATTTCCGGCCGGCCGGCAGATTTTGCACCGCATCCTCCAGCTGAGAGACGTCGATTGCGCGGCCGTCCAGGGTGATCGCGTCGTTTTCATCCACCGTCACGATCGAGTGCTCGAGCTCAGCCGGTTTTGCCGTCGCCGTTTTCGACTCCGGCAGATTGATCTGCACTTCCGGCTGGTCCTTCTTGAACGTGGTCGAGACAACGAAAAAAATCAGCAGGATCGTCAGAATGTCGACCAGCGAAACGATGATGATCGACGGCGCGCGTTTTTTGCGGACGGCGAATTGCATTGCCGGCTAAACAGCGAATTCAGCCGAGCGGCGCGGGCGTGCGCGCCATCGCCGGCGCGGCGCTCGGCGTCACTCGATGCGCGGAAGACTCCGGCCGGCCGAAGTAGCACTTGCTGATCAACTCGACGACGAGCGTCTCCATTTCCACCGACATCACTTCCACTTTCTTGGAAAAATAGCTGAACGCGACCAGCGTCGGCACCGCAATCGAGAGGCCGAAGACCGTCGCGTTCAACGCCTCGGCGATGCCGAGCGCAATTACTTTGGTGTCCGACGCGCCGCCGCTCAGCCCGAGATGCGAAAACACGTGCACCAGCCCCGACACCGCGCCGATCAATCCCAGCAACGGCGCGATTCCGGTGATCACTTCCAGCACGATCAGACCCCGCTCGAGCACCACCATTTCGTGCCGCGCCCGCGTCTCCACCGCTTCGACGTTTTCGGAACGCGGCGCACGCAGCTGTTGCAGCGCCACGCGCACGATGCGCGCGAGCGATGACGAATCGTTCTGCACGATGCGGGCGAGGCGCTCCGGGTTGCCGCCCGGCGTGAGCCGCTCGATTTCGCTCTCGATCACCAACGGCAGCACGTTTTTGCGCCGCAGCGCGATGCCGCGCAGGATGATCGTGGTGACGGCGGCGATCGAGCAGGCGAGCAGCGGCCACATGAAAAGCCCGCCCTTCGCAAAAAACGAGACGATCGATTGCACCGTGTTCGGCGCGTCGGCGGCGAGGACTTGGGCGATCATTTAGTTGGCGTAAGTCGTGAAATAAATGTCCACAGACATTTTCCCGTCGGGCAGCGCTGACACAAGGTCGGGCGGGATCGGCGGCAGCTTCGCCTCCTGAAACGACTGCAGACAAATGTTTGCGAACGCCTCGTTCGCATTATTCGAGAGCACTCGCAAGTGTTGCACGTGCCCGCTCGCGTCCAGCTCCGCCTCCACGTGCGCCGTCCCAACGCTGACAAGGTCGATCTTGTTCTTCATGAAATAATACCAGCGTGCACCGATCGCGTCCGACACCTGTTTTTGATACTTACCGAGCGGTGTGCCGACCGCGTTGACCGCTGCCGGGCCGCGATTTGTCAGGCGGCCGCTGATTCGCGTCTGCTCCTTCTGCGCCCGAAAATCGGAGGCTGCGCGCTCCGTGGTCGGTTGCGGCTCAGGCTGCGGCGGGGTTGATGCGACTTCAGGTGTTGCAGACGGCGCGACGTTCGCCGGCGGCGTCGGCGTGGAAGTCAGCATCGCGAACTGTTCCGGCTCAGGCGTCGCAGTCGGCTGCGGTGCCGCGGAAGGTGTCGGCTGCGCTTCCGGTGCCGGCTGTTTCTGCGCCTGCGTGCGTCCTCCGTCGGCCGGCAACGAAAGCGGCTGGCTTTCCATGCTCATGAACGGCCGGTCCTTCCCGTCCTGCGACGGCATCGGCGCGTCGCCGCTCGCGGTTGCGCTGCTCGCGCCGATCGAATTTTCATTCGACTCGAACGTTTGCTCTTTCGGCTTTTCGGCCGATGCCTTGGCCGGGTCGGTCTGGACGAATGCCGGATTTTTCGGCACGTCCGGTGGCGGCGCGATATCCATTAGCGTCAGCTCCGACGGCTTCTCCTCGTCGGCAACAAGGGGCGGTTCGGCTTTGCTGAAGGCAGCCAGTGAAAACGCGACGGCGAGATGGATCAGCACCGAGGCGAGGACCGCCCAAAGCACCTTCCGCCGTTCTCGTGTTCGTCTGGTCATCGCGTGCGCCTATTCACCCAGAGCAAGCGGCGTGCAGCTCACTGCTGTCGTTTGCGCCGCACAATACTGCGCGAGGGCCCGCCTAACAACCGCCGCCGGCGTGGCGTGGTCGTCCGCGCAAGGTGAAAGAGATACTGCTGCGCGTAGCCGCCGTGCTCGCCAAAGTATTCGCTGCAGAATTCCCGCAGCCGCGCACTCGTGACCTTGCGGCACAGCGGGAAGTATTTTTCCTTAACGACCCGCTCAATCCAGACATCGATCGGAAACGCGCGCAGCCGGTCGTAGGCAAACAGCATCACGCAGTTCGCGACCTTCGCGCCGACACCCGGCAGCTCGCACAACCGCGCGCGCAACTCTGCGTCCGGCAAATCGCTCCAGGTCTCGAGATTGGCGTCGCCATTCGCCACCGCACGCGCGGTCAAAAGCAGGTTTTTCGCGCGATAACCGAGCGCGCATTCGCGCAGCGCCTGTTCGGTCGCGGATGCGATCCGGTCCGCAGGCGGAAACGTCCGCACTTCCGCTCCCGCGATTCGCGCGGTGCCACCGAAGCGCTTCCTCAATGCGAGCGACATCTGCCGGATGTGCGCCACCTGTTTCATCGACGAGCAGATGAACGTCGCCAGGCATTCCCATTTCGGCTGCCGAATGATGCGCAGCCCGCGGCAGAATTGCGCCGCCGCCCGCATCGCCTCGTCATTCGGAAACGAGCGGCAAATCTCCGCCAACGGGTGATCAAGCGCGAAGTAGTTCCGCACCTTTTTTGGCGGAACGCCGCTGAATAGCACCGAATCGCCGCGCTGCTCCACAAACGCAGCCGCATCGCCAATCGTGCCCGCGAATCCGCCTTCGTGCGGCTGCCAGTGGAACACCTGACCCGAGCCGAGCGTCTTCGCGAGATCGAAATCCGGCGTCCTGATCCGGGAAAGCTTCACGCCGCTATTATCTCTCACGAACCCAGGAACGCAGGAAGTGCATCTGAGTTTTGCGGCGCGATTTTCCGGGAATCCGAAGTGCCTCCTGCGTTCCTGCTTTCCTCAGAGATTCTGCTGGTTTAAGTGACCGCGATGGACGTGCGCCTCGCGATCGATTCGTTCGTTCTCGTCGCCTACTTTGCCATCATCATCTTCATCGGCCTGCGCATGGGCCGGAAGGAAGACAATCTCGAAGACTTCGCGCTCGGCGGCCGGCGCATTCCGTGGTGGGCGGTGCTCGCGTCCATCGTCGCCGCGGAAACCAGCGCCGCGACATTTTTCGGCACGCCCGGCGAAGGTTTCGCCCTCCGCAATTACACCTACGTGCAGCTCACCTTCGGCACGATCCTCGCGCGGCTGCTCGTCAGCTACATCTTCATCAAGCCGTACTACGATTACAAAGTTTACTCGATCTACGAATACCTGACGGCGCGGTTTGGCGTGGCGACGAAAAACGCAGCCTCGGCTGTCTTCCTCGTGACTCGTGTGCTGGCCTCGGGCGCACGCCTCTATGTGGCCGCCATTGCGCTGGCGCTGGCTTACGAAATGATTACCGGCGCACGACCTAATCCGACGCAGACCCTCTGGATTTATGTCGGCGCATCAGTCGCAATCGTGGTGCTGACGGCGATCTATACCACGCTCGGCGGCATTAAAGCTGTGGTCTGGACCGATTTCATCCAGGCGTCGATCATGATGGGCAGCGCGCTCGTCGCTCTGGGTCTGCTCTACTCAGCGATCCCGGGCGGCTGGTCCGAGATCGTGCAGAGACATGGTCACGCGTTCGGCACCCACGACGTGATCGCCACCGGGCTTGATCCGGCGAAAAGCGGCTGGCACCGCTGGAAAGGGATGTTTGAGGTCGAGTACACCATCTTCGCCGGCTTGATCGCGTCGACCTTCGTGACGATGGCGACCCACGGCACCGATCAGGACATGGTGCAGCGAATGTTGACGGCGCCGGACATTCGCCGCAGCCGCAGATCGCTGATGCTTTCCGGGCTGGCGGACATTCCAATTGTGCTGACGTTCCTCAGCATCGGCATATTGCTCTGGACCTATTACCAGGCATATCCCGATCCGACGCTGCCGAAGTCACCAAGCGAAGTCTTTTGCCACTTCGTCCTCTACAAAATGCCAGTCGGCATTCGCGGTTTGCTCATTGCCGGCATTTTCGCAACAGCGATGGGATCTCTCAGCACCGCCTTGAACGCGCTCGCGACCAGCTTCACGCGCGATTGGTACCAGACCTACGTCAATCGCCACGCGACGCAGGCAGAAAGCCTCCGCGCGGTCCGTGCGGCGACGGTCGCCTTTTCGGTGCTGATGATCATTGTCTCGTCGCTCACCTCCTACCTTGTGATCATCCGACCGGACCTGCGAATCATCCCGATCGTGCTCGGAATCTTCGGCTACACCTACGGGCCGCTGCTCGGTGTTTTTCTCTGCGGAATGTTCACGCGACGCGGCGGCACAAACACCGGCAACGTAATCGCCATGATCACCGGCTTCGTCGCCGTCGCGATCCTGAGCAACCTGATCAACAACGTCGCCGGGATTTTCGGCGGGATCGCCTACGCCACGCCGTGGTGGCTGCCGAAGATGGAGTTCCCGTGGTGGATCTGCTTCGGAACGATCGTCACCTTTCTGGTGGCGATTTGCTTTCGGACTGAGCACGCTCATCAGCGGCCAACCTGAGCCTGAGATCGCGCAGCTGGCGCCGCTCGGCCGGCGCGGGCGATTGTGACATCAGGTCCATGCCGCGATTGTTCTTCGGGAACGCCATCACCTCGCGAATCGACAGTTCGCCGCAAATCAGCATCACGAGCCGGTCCAGGCCGAGCGCGATCCCGCCGTGAGGCGGCGCGCCGAGCCGGAATGCGCGCAGCATGTGGCCGAACATCGCCTGCTGCTGTTGTTCATCGACGCCGTACGCGCTGAACAATTTCGCCTGCAATTCCGGTTCGTGGATTCGGATACTGCCACCGCCGATCTCGACTCCGTTTAGCACCACGTCGTACGCCTCCGCCCGTACTTCACCGTAACGCTTCTCTTCCAGCAACGGCAGGTCGTCCGCTTTCGGCCGCGTGAATGGGTGGTGCACCGCGTTCCATTTGTCTTCCGCGGCATCGAATTGCATGAGCGGAAACTCCGTCACCCAGAGAAAATCGAGCACGTCGGAACTCGCAGTGAGCTGCTGAATCTCCGCGATCCGCAGCCGGATGCGGCCGAGCACTTCGGTTGCGATCTCCCATCTGTCCGCGGCGAAAAAAATGCAGTCGCCCTCCTCGATCGAGAGCTTCGACGCGAGCGCCTGCTTCTCGGCATCGGTGAAGAATTTCACGATCGGCGATTTCCATTCGCCGTTTTCCACCTTGATGAACGCGAGCCCTTTGGCGCCGTACTGCTTCGCCATCGCGGTCAGCTCATCGACCTGCCCAATCGTGATGCCGGCAAATCCCTTCGCGTTCATCGCCTTGACCACGCCGCCGGAATCGAGTGCGCCGCGGAACATCTTGAACTCGCTCCCGCGAAACACGTCCGCAAGATCGACCAGCTGCATCCCGAAGCGACGGTCCGGTTTGTCGCTCCCGAACGTGTCGACCGCTTCGCGGTACGTCATGCGCGGGAAGGGCGTCGGCACATCGATCCCGCGGGCCGCCTTGAACACCGCGGCGAGCATCCCCTCGGTCAGCGCGTAGATCTCTTCCGGCCTGACGAACGACGCTTCGATGTCGATCTGCGTGAACTCCGGCTGCCGGTCGGCGCGCAGGTCTTCATCGCGAAAACATTTCGCGATTTGGAAATACTTCTCCACGCCGGCGACCATCAGCAGCTGCTTGTATTGCTGCGGCGCCTGCGGCAGCGCGTAAAACTTTCCCGGCGCGAGACGGCTCGGCACGAGAAAATCGCGCGCGCCTTCCGGTGTGCTCTTGGAGAGGATCGGTGTCTCGATTTCGACAAATCCCTGCGCGTCCAGGTATTCGCGCGCCGCCTGCGTGACGCGGTGGCGGAGCCGCAAATTGCGCGCGAGCCGCGGCCGCCGCAGATCGTAGTAGCGATAGGTCAGCTCGAGGTCCTCGTTCTTCACCTCGTCATCGAGATGGAACGGCAGGTTCTCGGCGCGATTCAAAATCGTGAGCGAGCTCGGCAGCAGCTCGATGTCGCCGGTCGCGAGCTTCGGGTTCTCCGTTCCCGCAATCCGCGGTGCGACGCGGCCGCTGACCTGAATCACGTCCTCCGTCCGCAGATGATGCGCCTGCCGGGCAAGCTCCGCGTTTTCCTCCGGCCGAAAGACAACCTGCGTCAGCCCTTCGCGATCGCGCAGGTCGATGAAAATGACGCCGCCATGGTCGCGCCGAACATCAACCCAGCCGGCCAGCGTCGCCTGCGCGCCGATGTCGCTTTTGCGCAGCTCAGCGTTGTGGTGCGAGCGATACCGATTCATCGCGCGACGTGCTCCAGCAACCGTTCGTGCGGGACAAGCTCCTGCTTGCCGGATGCGAGATCTTTCACAGCGACGTTCGGCCACTCATCACCAAACAAGACCGCGGTTCGTGCGCCGAGTTGTTCCGCCATCTGGAATTGTTTACCGACCTTGGCTGCGCCTAACGAGTAATCGACCCGCTTGCCGCGGTCGCGCAGCAGCTGCGCCTGCTTTACTGCCTCGCTCCTCCGTTCCTCTTTCGCGACCACAACGAAAATTTCGATCTCGTACGCAGCGGTCATCCTGGCGTGCATGCGGTCTCGCACGGCAGGCGTGGCGTCGATCAGCTCGCCAAGCACGACGTCTCCCATTGCAAATCCGGCAGCCGGCAGGTCGCACGCATCGTCGCTAAGCTGCGCAATGAGGTGATCATATCGGCCGCCACCGGCGATCGCGCGCAGTTTGCCGCCACGGTCGAACACCTCGAAAACGATCCCGCTGTAATACGCAAGACCGCGAACGATTCGCACATCCACGCTCGCGAATTCAGCAAGACCGCGCGCCTGCAGACCGGCGACGACCTGATCAAGGCGTTCACTGGTGCCGCCGCTGTCCAGCGTTTGAAACACGTCGGTCGCGAGACTGCCGAGGCGTTCAGCCGTCTTGTCGCGCGGCTCGCGTTCTGATTTGTCGATGATCTGCAAGAGCTCGCTCCAGCGTTCTTCCGGCACATTGCGGACGCGAAGGAAATCGCCCCAGAAGCCGCGGTCGCTGAGACGCACGACGACATCGCTGCTCGTGAAGCCGAACGCGCGGAGCAGATCGATCGCCAGCGCGATCAGTTCCACGTCAGCGTCTGCCGATGCTTCGCCGATGATGTCGCAGTTGAGCTGGAAATGTTCGCGCAGACGGCCGCGCTGCTGCTTCTCGTAGCGGAAACACTGCGGGATTGAGAACCATTTGAGCGGCTTCTTGAACTCGCGATCGTGCGCCGCGACCACGCGCGCCAGTGTCGGCGTGAGCTCGGGACGCATCGCCACCTCGCGTTCGCCCTTGTCGGTAAAATTGAAAAGCTGGCCGACGATTTCCGGGCCACTTTTCTTCCGGTAGAGATCGGTCGGCTCGAGCACCGGGCCGTCCCATTCGACAAATCCGTAGCGGCGCGCCACCTCGCGCCAGCTTGCGAAGATGTAGTTGCGCTTCGCGCAATCGGTCGGCAGAAAATCGCGAAATCCGGGGAGCGGTTGCATCGCGTCAATCGCTGTAGCCGTTCGGGAAACGCTGATGCCATTTCCATGCGCTCTCGATGATCGCGTCGAGACGCTGGAACTTCGGCTCCCAGCCAAGCTCCGACTTGATTTTGGCGGAAGCGGCAATCAACCGCGGCGGATCACCCGCGCGCCGCGGCTTTTCCACAACCGGAATATCGCGACCGGTGACGGCGCGACAGACATCGATCACTTCGCGCACGCTGGAACCGCCGCCGGTGCCGATATTGTAGAATTCACTTTTCGCTGCGCCGAGCGCGAGGATATGCGCCTGTGATAAATCGAGAATGTGGATGTAATCGCGAATGCAGGTGCCGTCCGGCGTGTCGTAGTCGGTGCCGTAAATCTCGACGTGCGGTTTCTGGCCGAGCGCAACCTTGAGCACGTTCGGAATCAGATGCGTCTCGACGCGGTGCTGTTCGCCGAAACGCTCCGACGCGCCGGCGGCGTTGAAATAGCGGAGCGCGACGAAACGCAAGCCGTGGATTTCGTCGTACCAGCGCAGGATTCGCTCGAACGCGAGCTTTGACTCCCCATACGGATTGATCGGCCGCTGCGGCAAGGTTTCGTCAATCGGCACCCGCTCAGGCGGACCGAAAATCGCGCAGGTGGACGAAAAGACGAGCCGGTTCACGCCGGTCGCGATCATCGCGTCGAGGAGATTCAACCCGTTCGCGATGTTGTTGCGGAAATACTTCGACGGGTTCTGCATTGATTCACCCACAAGCGCGCTGGCCGCGAAATGCATCACGGCCTCCACACCAGTCGATCGCAATGCCAGCTCGATTGTCTCGCGGTCGGCCAGATCCCCTTCGATCAATCGGGCGCGCCGATCGACCGCAGCGCGATGACCTTCGACAAAGTTATCGAAGACGGCGACTTCATGGCCTTCATCGAGCAATAGCTCGGTGCAGATGCTGCCGATGTAGCCAGCGCCGCCGACGACCAGAATCTTCACCGCGCAACGTGTGACGCTCCGCGGAGGCGGTCAAAAGAAACCGGCAGAGTTTGTCAGCTCTTTTGCTCTTCCAGCCTGGCGATCATCCGGCGGACGATGTGACTGCCTTTGCGCGGGCGGAGCACTTTCAGGCTTTCTTCGGCCGAGCCCCATTGCAGCACGTCGATATCGACATGTCGCACGCCCCAGTTACGAACCGCGAGCCGGGTCGGTTTGTGCAGATCGATCGTGTTCGTGCCGATCAGCGCGCTGCCGTAATCGTCGATCACATACTCCTCGTTGCTGCCGACGACGCGGAAACGCGTGCCGAGCGGGAAGCGCGACCAGTCTGACGCCGCGCTCATCATCTTTCTGCCGGACAAATACTCGCCGGTCGCGTTGCGCTTGCTGCCTTCCGAGCCGCAATAGGCGGTCGTGCGAACGTGGATGCGGCGCGAGGCGGCAGAGCTCACGTGTGGCGTCGTCGGAGCAGCGCAGTTGGCGAAGAGGAATCCGACGGAGCAGACGAATGCAAGTCTCAGCGGAGTCGAGGTTTGCATAAAGCGCGCTCATTAGCCGTTGAAGGCACAACGCGCAACCGATAAGTTCCGCCCGCTCGATGCACGCGCTCCGCCCGAATCAGGCTCTCGTCGCGCCTGAGGTGGTGCTGGATGGGCGGCTGGCGTTATTTCATCAGCGCGAGAAATGGCTCGCGATCGCCGACATCCACTTCGGCTATGAGCTTAGCCAGCGCGCCGCCGGCCGGCTGATGCCGCTGTGGGGCATGGCAACCGCGCGCGACCGTTTGCTCGAGCTGCTGAACGACTACTCGCCGCGCCAGCTGGTGATTGTCGGCGACCTGGTCCACGACGGCGCGGCGACGCATGCGATCCGTGAACTTCTCACCCTTCTGAGCTCGCGCACTGAGACGCTCTGCGTTGCGGGCAACCACGATCGACACATCGCCGCGGTTGTGCCGATGGTGAGCTCGTGGAGCACGACCGACTTCTACTTTCAGCACGGCCATTGCGCGACCGAAGCGGGCGATCGGATTCAGATCATCGGTCATCATCATCCTGCCGGCGTGCTGCGCGACGGCGCGGGGCTGCGGCTCAAATGCCCGGCGTTCGTGCAACAGGAAAGCTGCTGGATTTTGCCGGCGTTCTCGCCGTGGGCGGCAGGCGCGGTCTGGCCGCGCGATGTAGAGAGTCGCATCTGGATATGCACGCCGCAGCGGGTGCTGCGGCTGCCTGACGTGGAGCCGGTCGTCTCCTAAGGCGCGCCGCCTGGCGTGACGCCGACCTCTGACGTGCAATGCGGGCAGCGCGTCGCTTGAAGCGGAATCGTCATCAGGCAGAACGGGCAATCCTTCGACACCGGCGCGGTGTTCGGAGTCGGCCGCTTCATTCGGTTGAAGGCTTTGACGACGAGAAAAATCGCGAATGCGACGATCACGAAATTAATGAGCAGCGTCAGGAAGTTGCCGTAGTTCCACGTAATCGCGCCGGCCTTGGCCGCCTCCGCCGGAGTGGCGAACGCCGCACCGGTCGGATTTTTCAACACGACGAACTGGTTCGAAAAATCGAGCCCGCCGGTCAGCAGCCCGAGCGGCGGCATGACGATGTCTTTGACCAATGATGCGATCACGCTGCCGAACGCCGCGCCGATGATGACGCCGACCGCGAGATCGATCGCGTTCCCTTTGATTGCGAATTCCTTGAATTCTTTCCACATAATCGTTGTTCAGTTCGCCACGATGTTGATGAGCTTGTTGCGGACGACCACGATTTTGCGAATCGACTTGCCGGCGGTCAATTCCTGAATCCGTGGATTCGTTAGGCCGAGCTGCTCGAGCTGCTCGTCCGGCGCGTTGATCGGCACGCGCATCTTGTCGCGTACTTTGCCGTTCACCTGCAGCACGATTTCCACTTCGTCCTCGACGAGCAACGACTCGTCGAAGTCCGGCCAGCGCTGATCGGTGATCTCACCGGTGCTGCCGATCCTCTCCCACAGCTCCGAGCTGATGTGCGGCGCGAATGGATTCAGGAGAACGAGAAACGACTGCATCGTCGCACGCGGCACCGCGGCAGCGTTCGTGAACGCGTTTACAAACACCATCATCTGCGAAATCGCGGTGTTGAATGAGAGCGAGTCGATGTCTTCGGTCACCTTCTTGATCGTCGCGTGCAGAATTTTCAGCTGCGATTTGTCCGGCGCGACATCC
>CADDYX010000023.1 GCA_902810735.1 Verrucomicrobiota bacterium
CGCCTGCATCGTCGCTGCCGACCAGCAGAAATGCCGGATGCCGATAGCCGTGCAGCACGTTACCGAGGGCGGCGAAATCAGGCACATACGCGACGCCGAAATCACTCCCCGCAATTCGCCCGAGCTCCTTTTCGAGAACAGGCGTTATCGCGGTCGTTAGTTTCCCGGGAAAAAGCGTCGAGCCGATGACGAATAGATGATACCGCCAGGTGCGTCGCGCCCGCAGTGCGCGGCAAAGGCTTTTGCAGGCAGCCTCGACTTGCGCGGTCGAGAACGCGGGACTCGACGGCTCCGACGGCGTTTCGACCAGAATGATCGAAGCATCACAGCCGGCGGCGGCATCGGCATCGGTGTCGTAGGAGATCGCGCGTTCAGCGTTCGCCAGAATCTCAGCCAGACCGGGTTCTGCATCTGGCCACTCCCGTTGGTTTAGTCGGCGGATCAGATCGCGGTCGACATCGATGGCGGCGACACGCAATCCGCTGCGCGCGAACAACGCAGCGAGGGGTAGCCCCAGCTTACCGAGGCCGAAAATCGCGAGATGCTGGACGATCATCGAACCGGCTCTGCCAATTTCAGCGAAACGAAAAGCGCGGTCCGGCTCTACGCTGTCAGGTCTCAGCGCGCCGATCATGCCGCGTCAGCACCTGAATGCTCTGCCGCAGCTTGACGATGCTGCTTTCCGGCACAACGCCGCGCACGTTCGCCGTGGCGTAAACGATGCAATCGCGACCGAGGACGGTACCGGGGTTAATGACTGCGTTGCAGCCGATCTCGGTTCGGTCACCAATGATCGCGCCGAATTTCTTCAGGCCGGTCGCAATTGCACCATCCGTCGTGGCGACGTGAATTTCGCGATGATCGAGCTTCACGTTCGACAAAATCACTCCGGCGCCGAGATGCGCGCGATGCCCGAGAATCGAATCGCCGACATAACTGAAATGCGGCACCTGCGCCTCATTGAAGAGGATGCAGTTCTTGAACTCGCACGAATTCCCCATCACCACGCCGTCACCCACGATCACATTTTCGCGCACGTAACATCCACTGCGGATCTGGCAGTTCTCGCCGATCCACGCCGGTCCTTTCAACACCGCGCCCTGCTCGATCACCGTGCCGGCGCCGATGAACACATGATTACTGATGAACGGTTTGCCGATCAGTTCGCCGAGCACCGCCGGCTTGAGCCGAAACTGCAGATAACTCGCGATCTGTTTCAGCGCGTCCCAGACGTAACGCTGATTTTCAAACAGCATCGGATGCGCTGTCTGGTCGAGGCTGAGGAACTCGGCAGGCTCAAACATTCGGAACTCACGCGCCGGCGCGGCGGGTCACCTTCTGGCCATCTTTCGTGTCGCGAACTTCCCAGCCGAGGCTGGCGATCTGGTCGCGCAATTCATCACTTTTCGCGAAATCTTTTGCAAGCCTCGCCTGCGCGCGTTGCTCGACCAACGCTGCGATCTGCGCCGGAATCGCTGAATCGCCAGTATCGGTAACGGCAAGCACGCGCTCGATCTGTTCCCACCAGCGCAGCCATCGCGCCGCATCGGTCGAACTCAACGTCTGCTGATCGATCGCGCGGTTTGTTTCGCGAATCGTTTCAAAGAGAACACCGAGCGCGCCGGAGATATTCAGGTCGTCGTCGAGCGCGGCGCTGAACTGATTTTCCGAAGCGGCACCTGCGTCGTCGGTTTGCCCCGCGTGCTCGCGCAGCCGCGCCAGCCAATCATCGATGCGACCGAGCGCCTGCCGAGCTTCATCCATTCCTTCCCAGGTGAAATTCAGCGGCACACGATAATGGACGCGCAGCAGCGCGTAGCGCACTTCGCGTCCGCTGTAGCCGCGCGCGAGCACGTCGCGCAACGTGTAAAAGTTGCCGGCCGACTTGGACATTTTCTGGCCATCGACCAGCAGGTGCGCGCAATGCAGCCAATAGCGCACGAATTTTTTCCCGGTGCAGCCTTCCGTCTGCGCGATCTCCGCTTCGTGATGCGGGAAAATGTTGTCGACGCCACCGCAATGAATGTCGAGCTGCTCGCCTAACAACTGCGTCGCCATCGCGCTGCACTCGATATGCCATCCCGGACGGCCGCGGCCCCAAGGCGAATCCCACGCGACTTCGCCATCTTCCGCGTCCCACGCTTTCCAGACCGCGAAGTCGCCGACGTTTTCTTTTTCGTACTCGTCGGACTTCACGCGCCCGGTCGATTGCAGTTCATCGAGATTGAAGTGCGCGAGCTTGCCGTAATCCGGAAAGCTCTTGATGCGGAAGTAAACCGATTTGTCTTCCGCTTGATACGCGAGGCCGCGTTCGATCAGCGTTTTGATCATCTCGATCATCGCGGAAATCTGACGCGGGTCTGTCGCTTCGGGGAACGCGTCCGCGCGTTTAATGCGCAACGTGTCGAGATCGTCGAAAAATGCGCGCTTGAACGGCGCGGTGAATTCGCTCAGCGCCTCACCGGTCTCGCGCGAGCCGCGGATCGTCTTGTCATCGACATCGGTGATATTCATCACGCGCTCGACTTCGAAGCCGCGCGATTCCAGATGCCGTTGCAGCAAATCTTCGAACAGATAAGCGCGAAAATTCCCGATGTGCGCGTGGCTGTATACCGTCGGGCCGCACGTGTACATCTTCACGCGCGGCGGATCGAGCGGCTGAAACTCCTCCACAGCGCGCGAATACGTATTGAACAGGCGGATGGCCATCGACGCGCGGCTTAATTCTGCTCGACGGACGCGACGGCGATCGCGGCCATGCCTTCGCCGCGACCGAGCGCGCCGAGTCCTTCGTTCGTCGTCGCTTTGATTCCGATTCGCGCGAGATCGACGCGCAGTGCCGAGCTGATTCGTTCGCGCATCGCATCGATGTGCGGCGCGATCTTCGGCGCTTCCGCGATCAACGTCGCGTCGACGTTTGTGATCCGGCCGCGCCCGTTCTTCAGCACATCGGCAACGCGCTGCAATATCGCGATGCTGCTGATCCCGCGAATCGATGCGTCCGTGTTCGGAAAATGATGACCGATGTCGCGTTCACCCATCGCGCCGAGCAGCGCATCGGCGATCGCGTGACACAGCACATCGGCGTCCGAGTGACCTTCCAGTCCGACGTCGTGCGGAATTTCAACGCCGCCGAGCACGAGCTTGCGGCCGGCTGCGAGCCGATGCGCGTCGTAGCCAATCCCGCAGCGCGTCGTCGCCATCAGGTTTTGAGATTCAGCAGCCCGTTCGTCGCGAGCACGCTGTACTTATCTTTCATGTCCGCGCGCGGCTGCATGTCGACTGTGCCGCCGGCGTTCTCGATTAAAATCCAACCCGCGGCGACGTCCCACAAACTGATTCCCTGCTCGATATAAGCGTCGAATCGGCCGCAGGCGACGTAAGCCATATCGAGCGCTGCGCTGCCGAGCAGCCGGCATTTGCGCGCGCGATGCACCATGTCCTGCAGCACGGGCAGACCGGCCTCGATCGTCATCCCGGTTTTCGACAAACCGACCGAGACGATCGACTCGGCGAGATCAGCACGCTCGCTGACGCGACACGGCTGGCCATTCAACTTTGTCTCGTCGCCTTTCTGCGCCGTCCAGAGCTCATCGCGCATCGGATCGTAAATGACGCCCAGGATAATTTCTCCGAGATAACGGAGCGCGATCGAAACGCAGAAATGCGGGATCCGGTAAAAATAATTCACCGTGCCATCGAGCGGATCGACCACCCATTGATGCTCACTCGATTGGTCGCCGACAATGCCTTCCTCGCCATAGAGAGCGTGCTGCGGAAATTTTTTGAGCAGATGTTCGGTGATGAGCTGCTGCGTCCGCACATCGATCTCGAGTTTGATGTCGTGTCGCGTCGTCGAGTTCACGCGCAGCGGCTGATTGAGATTCCGGCGCAAAACTTCTCCAGCTGCGCGCGCCGCCTCAACCGCTGCGTCGAGATAATGCGTCATCGCAGGACTAGAACGCGTTCCGCAGGAATTTCACGCGCTCAATTCGCCGCCGATGCATGTCGCGCGCGCGGAAAATAAAAACCGGGAGGAAAACGAATTCTCCTCCCGGGTTGAAGTTAACGTTTGGAAGCTACTGACTCGTAAACTTCCGTGGGGTGATCAGCGCTTAGCGCTTCTTGCCGCCCTTCTTTGCTGCTTTTTTCTTAGCGGGCGCTTTCTTGCTCGAAGATTTTTTCTTCGTTGCCATTCGATATCCCCCCTTTCATTCCGCTGATGCGGTGGGTGTGAACAGTTGTGAATAACTTCACTGACACGAGTCACTAATCACCGAGATTTTTTTGTCAAAACTTTTTTCGCTTCCGTGCAAATTATTTTTACGAGCTCGCGTGCGATGATTTTTTTTTCGGCGCGCGCAATCCGACGCAAATCGCCGTCGCGTGCGATGATCACGACTTCGTTTTCGTCCGCACCGATCCCGATTTCATTTCGACTGACGTCGTTCGCGACAATCATGTCGCAGTTCTTGGCGCGAAGTTTTTGCTGTGCGCGCGCTTCGATGTCGTGCGTTTCAGCGGCGAACCCGACGACAAAAAAATCGCGCGGCGATTTCGAGATCGCGCTCAGCACATCGGTGGCCGGCTCGAATTCGATCGTGAATTTTTCACGCGGCTTCGCCATTTTCCGCGACGCGACGCTCACCGGCTTGTAATCCGCAACGGCCGCACACATCACGAGCACGTCGCACTCATTTGTGCACTCGAGGAGCGCGTCGTGGAGTTCACTAGCGGTCGTGATCGTCACAACCTTCGCGTGCGACGGCGCCCGTAAACAGACGGGCCCGGAGATCAGCGTCACATCGTGACCGTCGGCGATCGCAGCTTCCGCAATCGCGTATCCCATTTTTCCCGACGAGCGATTGCTAATGAATCGCACCGGATCGAGCGGCTCGCGCGTCGGTCCGGCGGTGACGACGAACCTCACGCGATCAGCTTGTCGTTGCGCTGCAGCAAAAACTCCGCGCGAAACGCAATGTCATCGACTTTCCACAAACGTCCGGCGCCTTCATATCCGCACGCGAGCATGCCTTCTTCGGGCCCGATAAACTCCACGCCGCGCGATTTCAGCTGCGCGACATTTTCCTGCGTCGCCGCGTGCTCCCACATTTTCCCGTTCATCGCCGGCGCGATCAGGATTTGCGCGCGCGTCGCCAGCGCAATCGCCGCGAGCGGATGACCTGCCAGCCCGTGAGCAAGCTCGGCAATGATGTGCGCGGTTGCCGGCGCGATCAGCAACAGATCAGCGCGATCGGCGAGATCGATGTGACCCGGCCGCCAGTTTTCTTTTTCGTCGTAGAAGCTGGTGGTCACCGGATTCTTTGACAGCGTCTGCAACGTCAGCGGCGTGATGAATTCCGTCGCGTCGCGCGTCATAACGACAAACACTTCGTGCCCCTGCTTGAAGAGCAGGCTCGCAAGCTCGGCCGATTTGTAAGCGGCAATCGAGCCGGTCACGCCGAGCACGACACACTTCTGTTTTGGCTTCGTGCTCAATTTTGAATCAAGCGACGGCTGAGGTAGCGCTCGGCGCCCATGATCTGGCGGAATTTCAGCAGATCTTCCTCCATCGATTTGCTGATGATTGTGTAACGATAATC
Source organism: Verrucomicrobiota bacterium (assembly GCA_902810735.1). Taxonomy (GTDB): domain Bacteria; phylum Verrucomicrobiota; class Verrucomicrobiia; order Chthoniobacterales; family UBA10450; genus CADDYX01. The sequence goes on from CADDYX010000023.1 coordinate 5,604, forward strand.
GCGCCACAGCTTCATCTCGCCCGCTGCATTCGTCAGGCGCAGCTCGATCTGCTCGTCCGTTTCCGTGCCGCGTTTCACCAATCTTCGGCGCAACTCGTCGAGATCAGGCGGCATGATGAAAACATCGCACAACGCGGAGCGAATGAATTCATCATCGAAGCGGCGAATGGATGCGGCGCCTTGCGTGTCGACGTCGATCAGCACGTCGACGCCGCTCCGCAGGTTCGTCAGGATCGGTTTGCGCAGAGTGCCGTAGCGATGTTCGTGCACCTGCGCGTGCTCGAGGAAATCACCCGCCGCGATCCGTGCCACAAAATCCTTTTCGGTTATGAACTGATAATCGTCGCCGTCGATTTCCCCCGCGCGCGGCGGTCGCGTCGTGCACGAAACCGAATAGACGAAATCGGGTGTCTGCCGCAGCGCGTCGCACAAGGTTGTCTTGCCGGCACCCGACGGCGCGGAGACGACGAACAGAATGCCTGTGCGACTAAATCGGCTATTCAACGTTTTGAACCTGCTCGCGAATCTTCTCCAGTTCCGCTTTGCAAGCGACAACGTGCTGCGAAATCGCCGCATCATTTGCTTTTGCGCCGAGCGTGTTTAGCTCGCGCGCGATTTCCTGCGTGATGAATTCCAGCGCGCGGCCAACCGGTTCTGCGCTGCGCAACTGGTGCGCGAATTGTGCGAGATGACTTTCGAGCCGCGTCAGCTCTTCCGACACGTCGGAACGATCGGCGAAAAGCGCCAGCTCCTTGAGCAACCGCTCGTCGTCGAGCGCGATATCGAGCCCTGCTTTTTCGAGCCGTTCTCGTAACGCGGCGCGATATCGCTTCGCCACTTCCGGCTGGATTGCACGGACGCCCTTGATGTTGCGACGCAGCGTTTTGAGCCGGTGAATCAAATCTTTCGCGAGGTGTTTCCCTTCGCGTTCACGCATTTTGATTAACTCGGCGAGCGCGGCGTTCAGCGCCTGTTCGAGAGTGCGCCAGGCGTCGCGCGAATCCGCCGTTTCCTCCGGCGCTCGCATCACGCCGGGCGCCTGCAGAATGGTCGCAATCGTAATCTCGCCGGGTGCGCTCAGCTCTTTCTGCAACGCGCGCATCGCGTCGTGATAGGAACGCGCCAGCTCGGTGTCGAGCGCGAGCTTGCCGTTACGCGCGGCGCTCTGCACATCGATGACCACGTTGATCCGACCGCGCGAAATGCGCTGGTTGATCGCCTGCCGAATCTGCGGCTCGAGCGCGGTGAGCGCACGGGGCAGACTCATCGCGATCTCGCTTTGCTTCCGGTTCACGGAATTCAACTCGACGCTGAACTTCGTCGCACCGTCGGCAGCTTCACCGCGGCCGTAACCGGTCATGCTTCTCATCAGAGGCCGAAATGAGCCGCCGCCTGCGACACGTCTTTGTCGCCGCGGCCAGAGCAGTTCACGACAATCAACTGATCCTGCGGCATCTCCGGTGCGATCTTAATCACGTGCGCGATCGCATGCGCGGTTTCAAGCGCCGGAATAATTCCTTCGGTTTCCGCCAATCGACGGAAGGCGGCCAGCGCTTCGCCGTCTGTCGCGAAGGTGTATTCGATGCGGCCGCTGTCGCGCAGATAACTGTGTTCCGGTCCAATCGCCGCATAATCGAGACCGGCGGAAACCGAATGCGTCAGCTGGATCTGCCCGTCGTCGTCCGTCAGCACGAACGTGCGCGTACCCTGGAGCACACCAAGCTTTCCACCCTGAAACCGCGCCGCGTGTTTGCCGGCACGAATCCCTTCGCCACCCGCTTCAACGCCGATCATCCGCACGTCCGCATCGTTGAGAAACGGGTGGAACAGACCGATCGCGTTGCTTCCGCCGCCGACACACGCAACCAGCAGATCGGGCAGGCGTTCCTCGCGCTCGAGAATTTGCCGGCGTGTTTCGACGCCGATCACGCGCTGAAAATCGCGCACCATCATCGGGTACGGGTGCGAGCCGAGCGCAGAGCCAAGGATGTAGTGCGTCGTGCGGACGTTCGTCACCCAATCGCGCATCGCTTCGTTGATTGCTTCTTTCAGCGTCGCCTGGCCGGCATTAACGGCGACAACTTCCGCGCCGAGAAATCGCATGCGCGCGACGTTGAGCGCCTGCCGTTCCATGTCGACCGCGCCCATGTAGATGACGCACTCGCATCCGAAGCGCGCCGCGACGGTCGCGGTCGCGACGCCGTGCTGGCCGGCGCCGGTCTCGGCGATGATGCGCTGTTTGCCCATCCGCCGCGCCAGCAGGATTTGGCCGAGCGCATTATTGATTTTGTGCGCGCCGGTGTGGAGCAGGTCTTCGCGCTTCAGATAAATCCGGGCGCCGCCGAGCGCGTTCGTCAAGCGGTTGGCGAAATAGAGCGGCGTCGGCCGCCCGGCGAAATCGCGTAACAGCGCATCCAGCTCGGCGCGAAAGATTGGATCGACCTTCGCGCGTTCGTATTCCGCGGTCAGTTCTTCGAGCGCGGCGATCAGAGTCTCCGGCACGAACATCCCGCCATACGGCCCGAAGTGGCCGCGGTGATCAGGAACAGACTCTGTCGTTTTCACGAGAGCACATGTTCCACGACCGATTCGTGGCCGGCAAGCAGTGCATCGAGCGCGCGCCGATGCGGCGATGGCATCGCGATCTGCGGCAGCATGGCCGTCGCGAACCACTGCCGTGTGCGCGACAAACACAGGCGCTGGTCGAACACGGCAAGCGTGATCCGGTGATGTGTGAACGGAAAGCTCAGCTCGTACAGCGGCTTCGCTCGCGGACGGTTGATCGCCGGTAGAATCCACATTCCGCGCCAGCGGCCGCTTGATTGCTCGAGCAGCACCTGCCCGTGCTGCAACGCGAAGGCGTGATGCTCCGTCAGCAACTTCGTCGCCGGTTTCGCGCTCTTGATCGGCAAACGCAGCGGATCGCGCGCGCGGCAAAATCGTTTCACCGGGCAGACGCCACAGAGCGGCTTGCGCGCAGTGCATATGGTCGCGCCGAGGTCCATCAGCGCAGAGTTGTAGTCGCGCGCGCCGTGTCTTGGCAGCAGCGCTTCCGCCGCGCTCCAGAGAGCGCTGCGTCCGGTGGCGCAGTCGATCGAGATCGTGAGGTTGGTCAGTCGCGTCAGGACGCGGGCGATGTTCGCTTCGACGAGCGGCACGGACGAATCGAACGCGAACGCCGCAACTGCATTCGCGGTGTACCGGCCGAGGCCGGGCAGGCTCTGCGCATTTGAAGTTGGAAACTTGCCGGCGAAGTCGGTGACGATCGTCTTCGCGCACGCGTGCAGATTGCGGGCGCGGTTGTAGTAACCGAGTCCCTGCCATGCATGCAGTACATCGGCTTCAGGCGCAGCGGAGAGCGCCGACCAGGTTGGGAAGCGGCGCATCCATTCACGGTAATATGGCAGGACCGTCGCGACCTGCGTTTGCTGGAGCATGAACTCCGAGACGAGGATCGCGTAGGGATCGCGCGTGCGGCGCCACGGCAGATCGCGTCCATGTGTCCGGTACCAGCGGCTCAGCGCGTTTCGCAAACGCGCGCGGTCCGCCGTTGAATCAAGGCTCGTGCGACGCCGCATGGGTTTGAAAGTGACGCCACGAATATACGAACGCCCACGCGACCAGCAGCAGAATCGAACTGACGAAGAGAATCCGAAACGCGGCCCGGCTGAGCACGAACTGGAGCGCCAGGAGGAGAAGCGCGCCGAAACAGATCAGCCGCCCGCCGAGACGATGAGTCGCGCGCCAGGTCGCCGGACTTTCGAGAGTCCACGGCGTGCGGATGCCGGCAAAATAGTTCGGGCGCAAGTTGCCCAGATAATTGCCGATCACGGCGAGCAGCACCAGCGTGCAGCCTATCACCAGTCGCCCGGCCGAGACAGAGTAGCCAAACGCGATCGCCATCTGGAGCGCGAAAATTGCGGCGGAGAACGCCGCGAGCACCAAAGAAAAAAACGCGCAAGACGGTGTGCATGCGATCGGGCGATTGCAGCGTTTTGCGTAGCCGCGGATCGAACGACGGCAGCGCGTGCAAGAGCGCAACAACTGCCAGCATGATCACTGGCAGGATCAGGACCTCGGCGCGATTCGAGGTCCAGCGATCGATTTCACCGCTCGCGTTCCAATGCGCCGGGAAACGCGCGGGCAGCTTATTCCACGTCGCGGCGAGCACGACGAACGGCGCGATCAACAAAGCCGCTTCGAGCCAGTTCAGTTTGTTTTTCATTTCCGGTTCCGTTTTCGTTTTTTAATCAGGTCAAGAATCCAGCCGAGGGAATCGTCGAGCACCGTCGTCTCGAGGGAATAGGTGACGAACTGGCCTGTTTTCCGGGCCGAGACGAGCTGCGCGTGCTTCAGCAGATCGAGATGGTAGGAAATGCTCGGCGTGCTCATCTCAAACGCGTCGCTGATCTGGGTGACCGTGAGATCGCCTTCCTTCAGCATCTCGAGAATGCGCCGCCGGGTGGGATCGCGGAGCGCTTTGAAGAGCAGGTTCAATATGTGTATAATTAGACAAATATCTAACTCCAGCAAGGCCTTTTTTTGCCGCCACAATTCGGGGCGTGTGTACGCTTGTGTCAATCACGTGGCGCCCGCGACGCAGTTGAAACCAAACAAACCTCAGACCACCACGCCGGCTGGCGGTCTCGCGGTCATGTGAGCAGCGTCGGGTGACGTGCGGGCACGCTCCAGCCTCCCGGTTCAGCGGGACTCGAACACTGAAGATCGTTAAACCACGCTTTGGCCGTTGGACGTTGAACGTTGGACGTTGAACGTTTGCTGCCTCTGAACTCCTACACGCATCCGCTCACCCACGAACAGGCGACAAAACTGCGCGCGCTGGTGGATGAGCTTGGCTTCACGTTTTCACCGAAGCCCTACACGCTCTTTTTTGCGCAAAAAAACAAGCTCAGCGCCGCCGTTTACGAGAAAGGGCCGAAGCTCCTCCTCCAAGGCAAAGGCATTGAGGAGTTCGTGCAGTTTGAGCTCGAGCCGAAGATTCTCGGCGAAGCCAAACTCGGATACGAGGAGTTGCATTCGCCGGAGATGTTCGAGCCGCACTTCGGGATCGATGAAAGCGGCAAAGGCGATTTTTTCGGGCCGCTCGTCATTGCCGGTGTTTACGTCGACCGCGGGATCGCGCGCGCGCTTCTCGATGCCGGCGTGCAGGACAGCAAGCGGATCGGCTCGGACGCGCGCATCCGCGGATTAGCCGACATCATCCGCAAAGAAACGCACGGCTTGCACGAGACGGTCGCGATCGGGCCCGAGCGTTACAACGTGCTTTACGAGAAGTTCGGGAACCTGAATTCGCTGCTCGGCTGGGGCCACGCGCGTGTGATCGAAAACCTGCTCGCAAAGAAGCCAGACTGCCCGCGCGCGTTGTCGGACAAATTTGCCGACGCCCGTGTGATCGAACGCTCGCTCATGCAGCACGGCCAGAAGATCAAAATGGAACAGCGGACGAAAGCCGAGTCCGATCTGGCGGTGGCCGCCGCCTCGATCCTGGCGCGCGAAAAGTTCATCGACTGGCTGCAAACGCGCGGCAAAACCTTCGGCGTAAAGCTGGGGCGTGGAGTATCGGCGGACGTGAAAACGACGGCGCGCGCGCTCGTGGATACGCGCGGTGCCGAGATCTTGCGGCAGGTTGCGAAGGTGCATTTCAAGACCGCGCACGAGATCGCGCCGGAGCACTATGCCGCGCCGCGCGAATCAGCGTGGCGCAAGTAGGCGGTCGCAGGGGATGACCCGGCGAAACCGGACGAGCCGGTTGCGCAACGTCATACCGTGGCCGCGCGCGGCAAGATTCCTGCTTTTACACCGTCTCCGCGCACCGACGTATTGTGGAAACAAGGCTGCTCATTCTGAATCCCGACCCGGTTTTCGAGGACCGTTCGCTCACGATTTTGACTGAGCTGGACCGGCTCGATATGCAAATCGTGCGGACGCTATCCGAGGCGGTCGCAGTCCTGCTGGCCGAGAATTTTGACGGCTTTATCGCCGAAGGGGAGCAGCCGATTGCGCTCGAGCAGGCAACGATGGCGCGGCAGCATTTTCCATCGCTGAAGATCCTCTGCGTGGCGCCAAAGCCTTACGCTCCCGACCTGGCGCGGAAAGCAGAGCAACAGAAGATCGCGATGCTTGGCAGCGATGAACGCGAGGCCGTGCTACGACGCGAGCTGCGAGCGTTCGTGCAATCGCTCGGCACTTCTGAAGCTCCGGCTGAAGGGATCGATCCGTGCCACTCGTTGATCGGCAATTTAAACCAGTTCTCCGCCGCGGAGATCCTGCAGATGAGTTGCCTGGCACAGCGGAGCGGTCGCTTCACGTTCCGATCCCGCCGCGGCACGAGCGAGATTTACCTGGCGCACGGCTCGGTGCGTCACGCCGCCTTTGGTGAATTGGAAGGCGAAGCTGCCGTCGCGGAAACCTTCCGCTGGCGCCAGGGCCGTTTCTATTTTGAAGAAGGAATCATCAGCCACGTGCAGAGCGTCGACCGGCCTTGGACGCACCTGCTGGTCGATAACCTGCAGAAGTACGACGAGACGCTCGAGCTGTTGGAATCCTCCACGTCATGAAAGACCGCAGTCTGGAAACTCAGCTGCGCCTCGTCCGGCTGCAGATCGATAGCTGGAAGAAGCTGCACGACCTGATCACCTACGCTCTCGACAAGGCGAAGCCGATAATCTCGGCCGAACAGGAGCGGCAGTTCACGGAAGTCCGCGCGAACCTTTTGCAGGAGACCGAGCATTCATTCGAAAAGCTCGGGGTGCTGGCGGACCTTTCCGGTCGCGCGATGAACGTGTTGCAGCGAGGTGTTTCGGTCCGCGGAGTTCGCGAGCTGACAAACGACGACGTCCGCCGGCTCGAGGCTGATTGGAATAGCGTATTCACGAAGCTGGGCCTTGTGCAGGGGCAGTTAAAATCGCGCCGCAAAGCGCTCGCCGCGCAGAATCCCGTCACCGTTTTACTCAGCAAAGCGTTCCACCGCCAGACCGCCAGTCACTGACGCTGGCAGCGTCGAACAGGCCCGTCCGCAGCGGCGCAATCAGGGCTGCTACTTTTCCGAATTTTTTTCGGTTTATCCCGCCCATCCATCTGCCGTGAAGCGATACACTTGTGTATGGCCAAGCTGACCAAACGCGACATTGTCGTCGCAATCAGCAACCAGACCGGCATGGTCCAGCACGACGTGTTTCAGGTCGTGCAACGGACGCTCGACCACATTACGAACAGCCTGGCGAATAACGTCGCCGTCGAGCTGCGGAACTTTGGCGTTTTCCAGCCGCGCCTGACCAAGCCGCGGGTCGGGAGAAACCCAAATCAACCGGGCAGCAGTTTCGTCATCCCGCCGCGTGCGACGGTTAAGTTCAAAGCTGGCAAGGTGATGCGGCAGCGCGTGGAGAAGCTTTCGCGCGAGTTGAAAGAAGCCTCGAGCAAAGAGGGTTATTCAGCCGACCGCGCAGAACGCGACGCACAGTTAAATAGCTAGACGGCCGTCGGCTGCGGTTCCAGAAGCCGGCTAATTGCCGTCGTCAGCTGATCAAAATTAATCGGTTTGGTCAGGTGCTGTGCGAAACCGGATTCGCGTGCGCGGTTCACATCGCTCTCCATGCCGTAGCCGCTTAGCGCGATGCCCGGCAGGCCTTTGGTCGCGCGCAGTTCCTGCATCAATTCGTAACCGGAACGATCCGGCAGGCCGATGTCGCTGATCAACAAATCGAAATCTGCACTCCGCGCTCTCTGCACGGCGTCTTCGGCAGTGTGAGCCACGGCGACTTCGTAGCCGCGCCGCTGGAGCATCATTTGCAAGCCGGTGCAGGTGTCCACATGATCGTCGACCACGAGAATGCGGTGGCGGCGTCCGCTCTGTTTCGCGCCATTGCCGGCAGCGGCGTATGCGGGCGTCCTCTGGTCGCGGCGAGCGGGAGCCGGCGCGGGCACTGTCTGAAGCTCGATCGTGAAGGTCGATCCTTTGTCCTTACCGCCGCTGCTCGCGTGAATGCTCCCGCCGTGCGCGCTGATCATCGCCTTTGAAATCGCGAGCCCGAGACCGAGGCCGCCGAAGCGCCGCGTGATCGAGCTCTGCCCTTGCTCGAAGGCGTTAAAGATTTTCTCCAGCTTGTCGGACTCGATGCCGATGCCGGTGTCCGTGGTGCGAATCTCGATGCGGTCCGGCGTCGGATTCGCCGTTTCAATAATGATCCGCCCGCCGGCCGGCGTGAATTTCACGCTGTTCTTGATCAGGTTCCAAAAGACCTGCTGCAACCGCGCGGGATCTCCTTCCACGCAATGGTTCCTGGCGCGCAGGCGGAATTCGACCTGCAGTTTTTTCTCCGCGATCCCGTCTCCGCAAATCTCGTAGGCCCGCTGCAGAATCTCGTGCACGCTGACGTTCTCGGTCATCAGCTGGAGCTTGCCTTTCGCGATGCGCGTGATGTCGAGCAGGTCGTCGATCAATCGCGCCTCCAGCTCGACGTTGCGCCGGATCACTTCGAGCGCCTGATGGACCTCCGGCGATTTCGCCGCCGTCGCTTCGAGTTCGCCCACCATCGCGATGACGGGTGAAAGCGGATTGCGCAGCTCGTGGGAAAGGAGCGCGAGGAACTGATCTTTGGCGGCGTTCGCGCCGATCAGCTCCTGCCGCAGAGTGACGTCGCGCGTTTTGTCTTCTATTAAGTAGAGCACGCCCTGGATGCGCTGTTCGGAGCCCTGCAGCCGGAGGAGGTTGATGTTGACGAACCGCGTCGTCCCGCGGTTGTCGGTGAACGGCTGCTCGACGAGCTGAAACGGCGAGCCGAATTGCAGCACACGTTCGATTGCTTCGGCCGGCGCGATCTTCACCTCGTCGTAATCGGCATCGTAGATGTCCCGCTCGGCTGCCAGGCCGCCGAATTCCTTCGCCATCCGCGCGAAGGCGTCGTTCGCCTGGAGAAAGTGGTGCGAATCGGGGTCGACCAACGCAATCCCGCTCGGCATGTTGGCGAGGATCTTTTCGTTGAAGATGACCTCGCGCTCGATGCGACGGGCCGCTTCGCGTTGACGGCGAGTAAACTTGCCCGCGAGCCACGCGGCGATCGCTGTCAGCAAGATCAGCCAGACGACGGGAATCGTGATCTTCTTCAACAGGTCGGAGACCGGCTTGTAGGCGGCAGCGCGCGGCTGCTCGACGATTGTGACCCAGCCGGTGTTGCCGATCGGCGCGAACGAATAGAGCCGGTCGCGCTGCTCGAGGTGGCCGCTTTTTTCCTTGCGAATTCTTGCAATAACGGTGGTGTCCTGCTGCGCCACCGCAGCGGTGTTCGGCGCGAAATTCGCGGTGAAAAGCGGCGCGCCCGTCTGATCGAGCACCTGGCAGAGCGCTTGATCTGCCATCTCGATCGACGAGAGGCGGCGTCCGATTCGCTCGACGAGCACCGAAACGCCGAGGTAGCCGACGACTGTGCCATCCTGCCTGCGAACTGCGCCGACGATGTCCGTTGCCATGCGACGATCGGCGAGACGCGGATGGACGGCCGAAACGTATGTCGCGGGTGCCGACGTCGCCGCTTCACGCCACGAATCGGACGAAAACTTTTGCGCTACTTCATCACTGACGACCGGAATGGAGGCGATCAGCCGTCCGTCCGTTGCGACCAGAAACATGCCATCGATGCGCGGGTGCGAATAGAACGTCTGGTTAAGCCATTGCTGCGCAGCGGCCGGGGGATTCGGTGCCTCGAAGATTTTCGCGATGTCCGGCTGCGTCTGGTAGTACTCGATGATTCCGCTGGTGCGGGTGAGATCATCGCCAATCACGTGCGCGGTGAGGTCGACGAAGGTCTGCCGGTCGCGCAGGATCTTCGATTCCAGGGTGTTGCTGAGGATCGTGTAGGAGACGACCAGCATCAGGATCGACGGCACCCAGCCGGCGAGCAGGATGGCGATAACAATGTTGAACCGCTCGAAACGGTCCTCGTCCTTCGCTTTTACGCGGCGCGGACTTTGCCTGCTGGAGCTCTGCCAGAGCATGCTAGGTGCAAACTTGCGCCTTCGCGGGAGCAGGGCAAGGCGGCGAAATGACTGCGTCCATTTCCCTAGGTCGCGCGGATGATCGCGAGGTTCACCTGCCGTGCCTGCTCATGAAGTGCTTTTACTTCGTCGAGCGTCATCGTATCCGGCGGCGCTTTGTCGAGGATCTCGCGAATCGCATCGACGCCGGCGCGGACCTTTTGAAAGAGCGGGTCCTGTGCGATGCTCGGCGGCAACGTCTTCATTTCTTCCGCGTAGTAGTGAATCAGATCGCGCTGCCAGAGACCGCGCGCGCGTTCCGGTGAGTATTCCGATTCGACTGCGCCGGCGCTGATCTCCAAGCCGCGGAGCCAGCCGCCGAGGCTCACCAGATGGGCAAGCTTCTGGTCCTTCATTTCGATCATGTTCTGCTCGACGTCTGTTTGCGTTTGATTGAGCTCGCGCCGCATCCCCTGCCAATCGCCGCGTTTGCCAAGCTCGGTCAGACTCGCGCTGTGGCGGATCACGCGTTCGCCGACGCCGAGCGCTTTGGCCTGGCGCAGCAGCACCCGCCCGAGCTCCTCGACGAGGCTCGCCTTTTCGCATTCCACGATCAAAAATCCGTCCGCAATCAGGCTGCCAAAAACGAGGCCGAGCTGTTCGCGCGGGGCGGGGAAAGTCTGCGGAAAATCGCGCTTCAATTTGTCGAACGGCAGCGGCTTGACGTCATCGAGCTGCTTGAAAACTTCTCCGACTTCCGGCGCGGTGTACGGGTTGACCCCGAGCTCTTCGTGCTCGTGCTGCTGATCGACCGGCTGGTCTTGCGCGAAGGCCGGAATGCTGGTCGCAAGCACGAGCGCAACGCAGTGGATCAACGTTTTCATTCGTCGTGACGGAGCGCGAAATTCGCACGCGCGCGCCGTTGTTTCTAGAGGCAAAAGCGGCATTTTTGATTTGACGCACGGAGTGAGAGCGGCATCATGTCGCCCTTATCGCCTCCACACACGGCGGCAAGCATTTACCGTTATGCAAGGAAGCGTGGGATCGATTTTCTGGACGTTTTGCTACCTGAGCGTGCTGCTCGGTCTGTCCGCCTACGGCATTCATCGCTACTTCATCATCTACCTGTTCCTGAAACACCGGCACCGGCCGATGCAGCCGGCTGCGCGCTTCGGCGAACTGCCGAAAGTCACGATGCAGCTGCCCGTCTTCAATGAAATGTACGTGGTCGAGCGGCTGCTGAAATCGGTGGCCGATCTCGACTACCCGAAAGACAAACTGCAGATTCAGGTGCTTGACGATTCAACCGACGAGACGCGCGAGTTGACTGCTCGCTGCGTCCGCGAACTGCAGGAGCGCGGCATCAACGTGGAGCTGACGCACCGCACCGACCGCTGCGGATTCAAGGCAGGCGCGCTCGAGGCCGGGCTCGCGACGGCCGAGGGCGAATTCATTGGCATCCTAGACGCCGATTTCGTGCCGCCGCGGGATTTTCTGCAACGCACGATCCATCATTTCACTGATCCGCAGATCGGGATGCTCCAGACCCGCTGGGGCCATTTGAACCGCCGCTACTCGCTGCTCACGCGCGTGCAGGCGATGTTTCTCGACGGTCACCTGCTGCTCGAGCAGACGGCGCGCAGCCGCAGCGGCCGCTTTTTTAATTTCAATGGAACCGCCGGGTTATGGCGGAAGTCGTGCATCGAACAGGCGGGTGGCTGGCAGCACGACACGTTGACCGAAGATCTCGATCTGAGCTACCGCGCGCAGCTCGCCGGCTGGAAATTCGTGTTCCTCCCCGATGTCATCACGCCGGCCGAACTGCCGGTCGACATGAACGGATTCAAGTCGCAGCAGCATCGCTGGACGAAAGGATCGATCCAGACGTGCAAAAAGCTGCTGCCGACGGTTTGGCGGAGCAAGCTGCCACTGCCGATCAAAGTCGAGGCGACCGCGCATCTGACCTCCAATTTTGCCTACCTGCTGCTCGCCTCACTTTGCGTGTTGCTACATCCCTCGAGCGGCGGACCGCAACAGGGCTGGTTGCGCACGCTGCTGCTCGATGTGCCGATCTTCATCACCGCGTCGCTTTCGGTCGCGGTGTTTTATATCTGCGCGCAGCGCGAACTTCATCCGCGCACCTGGATGAAAGAACTGCTGCTCCTGCCAGCGATGCTCGCGCTCGGCGTCGGCCTCTCGATCAACAACGCGCGTGCCGTGCTCGAGGCGATCTTCAATCACGAGACCGATTTCACGCGCACGCCGAAGTACGGGATCGAGCGCAAATCGCAGCCGTGGCGCTCGTGCAAATACAAGCCGATGAAAACTCTCCTCCCGATCGCGGAGCTCGGGTTTGCGTTCTACTTCACCTATTTTCTCTGGTACGCGATCGATCATCGGCAATACCTCTCGGTGCCGTTCCTCGCGATGTTTCAGCTCGGATTTTTCTACGTCGCCCTCTCCTCCTTTAGCCGCTGGACGCCGCGCTTTTCACTCGGGCCTGCACGCGACGAAGTGACAATCGCCGCGTGACAACTCTTTAAAGCTGAGTAAAAAAGGGGCGATGATCCGTTGCCGGTTCATTCCCCTCTATGTCTCGCTTTTCCTGCCGGTTATCGCGTTTTGCGGTGAAAGGCCCAGCCGCATCATCGTCAGCATTAAAGAACAGAAGCTGATGCTGATGGAAGATGGCCAGAAGATCGCCGTCTGGCCTGTCTCCACCTCGAAGTTCGGTCTCGGCGACGACTGGGGCAGAATGACGACGCCGCTCGGATTCATGCAGGTCGTGCAAAAGATCGGTGATCACGCTCCGATCGGCGCGGCGTTTCACAACCGCCGTTTCACCGGCGAAATCGTCCCTCCCAACACGCCGGGTCGCGACATCATCACGACGCGAATCATGTGGTTACGCGGTTTGCAGCCGGAGAACGCGCACGCCTTCAGCCGGTGCATTTACATTCACGGCACCGCTGAGGAGCGAACGATCGGCAGACCTTCGAGCTACGGCTGCATCCGGATGAAGGCGGCGGATGTCGCGCAGCTCTACGCGCAGGTGCCGATCGGAGCGATCGTGGAGGTGGTGCCGGACAAACTGCCGAAGGTGCCGAACGCGCCAAAGGGTACCGTGTTCATGCAGGATGAGCTGCGGCCGCCGCAGCCCGTCCCGGCGATTCGCGCGGCGGACGAGCCGGTTGAGCAGTGGCAGGAAAACGCCGCGCGCGCGCCGCACACGTCGCACAGCAGTAAAACGGACAACGCTGTGGCGCGGCGCATGTAAGCGGCGCGGATGTGCGGTTTGACACCGCCGTAGCTCTCCGCCAGCTTTGCCGCTCGCATGGCCAACTCGAAATCTGCCGCAAAACGCGCCCGCCAGAGCGCGGTTCGCACTCTCCGGAACCGGCGCGTACTCAGCCGGCTGCGCACGCTCCAGAAAAAAGGAAGCGCTGACGTGACCATGCTGATCGGTGAAATCGACAAGGCGGCAAAGCGCGGCATCATCCACAAAAATGCGGCGAACCGGCGCAAGGCGCGGCTCAAGAAAGCAGCGGCGCAACCAGCGGCAGCACCCGCGGCGTAATCGCGCCGGCGCGGCTCGTTCGGCTTTGCATATCGCGCAAGAAGCGTCAAGTTGAGCCCAATGCTTCCCGCTGTTCTCCTGATCATTTCCGCGGTCGCGTTCCGGATTATCGCGGCGCTTGCCATCACCTCCGGCACGACGTCGCTCTCGAACTTCGCGCCGATGGCTGCGATCGCCTTGTGCAGCGCCGCATATTTCCCGCGCCGCTACCGTTTCGCAGTGCCCATCATCGCGCTGCTTATTTCCGACGCGGTCGTGAATGCATATTACGGGTTTCCGTTCTTCAGCCCGTTTGTGATGTCGCACTACGTCGGTTTCGCGCTGGTTGGTTGCCTCGGCTTGCTGCTTCGAAATCGGCTCACGCTGCGCAATGTGCTGGCCGGATCAGTCGCTGCGTCGCTGATCTTCTACGCGGTCACAAACACGACGTCGTGGATCTTCGATCCGGGCTACGTGAAGACGCTTGCTGGATTTGTGCAGGCGCAAACCGTCGGCCTGCCGGTGTATGGCGGCACGACGCCGACGTGGATGTTTCTCCGCAATTCTCTCCTGAGCGATCTCTTGTTTTCCGCGCTGTTTGTCGGCTGCATGAAACTCGGCCGGTCTTCAACGCGTCTCGCGGCATCGGAGCCACTGCCTCGCGCGATTTAATCCGGCCATGCAGCAGCCGGAGGAGCGCGACGAGGTCGAGATGCTCTCGCTGATGCTGTTGATCCGGCGCTTCGAAGAGCGCGCCAGCCAGCAGTATCAGGCGCAGAAGATTGGCGGGTTCTGCCACCTTTACATCGGGCAGGAAGCGGTTGTGGTCGGCGCGATTGCGGCGATTCGCCCGGACGATTACGTCATCACCGCCTATCGCGATCACGCGCATGCGCTGGCGCGCGGAACCAGCGCCAACGCGTGTATGGCGGAGCTGTTCGGAAAAGCCACGGGTTGCTCGCGCGGCCTCGGCGGTTCGATGCACTACTTCGACAAGGAGCGCCACATGTACGGCGGGCACGCGATTGTCGGCGCGCATGTGCCGCTCGCCTGCGGGCTCGCCTTTGCGTGCAAGTATCGGGAGGAAGATCGCGTCACACTTTGCTTTTTTGGCGACGGCGCGATCAACCAGGGCGCATTCCACGAGGCGCTGAATCTCGCCGCGCTCTACAAGCTGCCGGTCATCTTTATTTGCGAAAATAATCTCTACGCGATGGGCACGAGCGTGGAGCGGTCGACCGCGCTGAAGGAGATCGTCGATCGCGCGGAAGGCTATGACATTCCCGGCGTTATCGCCGATGGGATGAACTTCCGCGACGTCCGCGACAAACTCGCCGCAGTGGTGAAATCCATTCGCGAAGATCCGCATCCAGCGTTTGTCGAAGTGCGGACGTATCGCTACCGCGGCCATTCCATGTCCGATCCGGCGAGTTACCGCACGAAGGAGCAGCTCGAGAAATACCGGATGGACGATCCGATCACGCGTTTGCGCGCGCAGTTGACGCGCGAAGGCAAGCTCACGCACGAGCAGTTCGACGAGCTCGACAAGAAGGCGAAGCAAGCTGCGCTCGCGAGTGTGAAGTTTGCGGAGGAAAGCCCCGAGCCGCCGATTGAGGAGCTGTACAACTACACCTACGCGCCATGAGCGAGATGCGCGAGATCACATATCGCCAGGCGGTCAACGAAGCACTCGCCGAAGAGCTCGAGCGCGATCCGAACGTTTTTTTGATGGGCGAAGAAGTGGCGGAGTACAACGGCGCGTACAAGGTCAGCCAAGGCTTGCTCGATCGTTTCGGTCCGAAGCGGATCGTCGACACGCCGATCAGCGAGAATGGTTTTGCCGGACTCGGGATCGGAGCGGCCATGGTGGGGCTGCGGCCGGTGATCGAGTTCATGACGTTCAGCTTCTCGCTCGTTGCGTTCGATCAGGTGGTGAACAACGCGCCGAACATGCTCACGATGTCGGGCGGACAATTCAACATCCCGATCACGTTTCGCGGGCCGAACGGCCCGGCGCACCAGCTCGGCGCGACGCACTCGCATGCGACCGAGTGTTTGTTCGCCAATGTTCCGGGTCTGAAAATCTGCACACCCGCGACCCCGCGCGACGCGAAGGGTTTGTTGAAGACGGCGATCCGCGACAACAATCCGGTGCTCGTGCTCGAATCGGAGCTTCTTTACAGCTCGAAGGGCATGATCGAGCCGGAAGACCACGAGTTGCTCATTCCACTCGGCGAAGCCGAACTGAAACGCGAGGGGAGCGACGTCACGATTGTCTGCTACGCACAGACGGTGCCGATCGCACTCGCTGCGGCGGAGCGCCTGGAAGAGGAGGGGATCAGCGCGGAAATCATCGATTTGCGGTCGATCAAGCCGCTCGACGAGCAGGCGATTTACGACTCGATTGCAAAGACTCACCGCGTGGTCATTTGCGAGCAGGACCGGCCGTATTGCGGGATTGGCGCGGAAGTTTGCTATCGCATCCAGAGCAGCATCTTCGACCAGCTCGATGCGCCGATCGCGCGTGTCTCACAAGAGGACGTGCCAATGCCTTACAACGAGGCGCTCGAGAAAGCGGTGCTGCCGAGCGCCGACAAATTGATCGCTGCCGTCCAGAAGGTCTGCTACGCCTAACGAATAATCGCCATGCCCGAGATCACGATGCCGAAGCTCAGCGACACGATGACCGAAGGCACGATCGTCGCGTGGAAAAAGAAGAAGGGCGACAACGTCACTGCCGGCGAGGTGATCGCCGAGATCGAGACTGACAAGGCGACGATGGAATGGGAGTCGCCGGAAGATGGCGTGCTCTCCGAGATTTTTGTCGACGAAGGCGGCAAGGTAGAAGTCGGCCAGAAAATTGCGGTCATCGGTGAGCCGTCAGCGGAAAAGCCAAAGGTAGAAGCGGAGAAGCCAAAGCAGCAGACCGAATCGGAAAAACCTGCGCCGGCGAAAAAGCAGGAGGAAGAAACCGCGCCGCCGGAAGAGAGTGTCGAGTCGACGAAACGCGCGAAGCCGGAAAAAGCGGCACCGCCGCCGAAGAAGCCGAAAGCGGCAGCGCCTGCGCATGTTGAAGCCAGCGACGAAGAGCCGCGCGTCAAAGCATCGCCGGTTGCAAGGCGACTTGCGGGTGAGCTTGGCGTCAATCTCGCGGACATGAAGGGAAGCGGTCCCGGTGGCCGCGTGACGGAGAGCGACATTCGGGCCGCGGCGAAATCAAAAGCACCGGCGCCGCGCGAGCCAGCGCAATCTTCATCCGCGCCGAAATCGGGCGAAGGCGCGCGCATCAGCTTGAGCGGAATGCGCAAAGTCATTGCGCAGCGTCTCGTCGAGAGCAAAGGACCGGTTCCGCATTTCTATCTGACGATCGAGATCGATGCTGGTCCGCTAATGACCGCGCGCGCCGAACTCAAAGCCGGGGGCGAACAAGCGGATACATCGAAAATTACGGTCAACGATTTCGTGCTCAAAGCGGCGGTCGACGCGGCGGTGAAGGTGCCGAAGGCGAACGCGTCCTTCGACGACGACGCGATCGTGCAGTACGCGGACGTCGATCTTGCCGTTGCCGTCGCAATCGATGACGGCTTGGTGACGCCGGTGGTGCGGAAGGCGCAGGAAAAATCATTGCGCGAGATCAGCGAAGCCGTGAAAGACCTCGCGCACCGCGCCCGGAACAAGCGAATGAAGCCGGAGGAATTTCAGGGCGGCACCTTTACCGTCTCGAATCTCGGTGGCTTCGGCATTGATTCGTTCAGCGCGATCATCAATCCGCCGCAGGGATTCATTCTCGCTGTCGGCAAAATCAATAAAGCCGCGGTGGTGGACGACTGCGATCAGATCGGCGTTGGCCAGCGGATGTCGATTTGCATGAGCTGCGATCACCGCGTGATCGACGGCGCGCTCGGCGCGGAATACCTGAAGGAACTCCGCCGCCTGCTGGAGAATCCGGCGCTGTTGCTGATCTAGCCGCCGTGCCGAACGAATCGCCTGCGACCGAGAAAGATCTGCGGGTCGCGTCGTTTGCCACACATTCAGCGCGCGGCCTGGTGCGCGATCGCGGCATGCGCCGGAAGGCGATGTTTGTTGCCGTTGTGGTCGCGTTGCTTTTGATGATCTGCGGATCAACGCTGCTGGCTCCACTTTTGGATCCGCACGAGCATGTCCTCTGGTTTGTTCTCTATTGGTTCGCCTGCGCGTGGGTGACGATTCTCGCGCTGTTGCTCGCACTGTTTGATTTGCTGCTCGTGCGCCGTGATGGACGCGCGCTGCGCCGCGATCTACGGCAAGAGCTTTCGGCCGGAACGACTCGCGATAATGAACAGCACTGATGTCGAAGGACGTGTATTGCTGTAGAACATCAAAGCGCTCTCCGTCGCGGGCGAGGCATCCGTTCGTAGCCGTGGATGCGAAATGTAGCGTTCTTATGAATCCCCCCGTATGCCTCAACGAAAAACTCGCCCGCAGAGTTCCCCCGCGCCAGATCTAATCCGCACTGGCATTCGCGGTCTCGACGATATCCTTCTTGGCGGTCTCAAGCAGGGAAATATCATGCTGGTCGAGGGCGCGCCCGGAACCGGCAAGACGACGCTCGGTCTCGAGTTCATCTACCGCGGGATTCTCGAGCACGACGAGCCGGGCCTGATTGTCGCGTTCGAGCTTTCGCCGGACAAGCTGCTGCGTGACGCAGCGGGGTTTGGCTGGGATTTCCGGAAACTCGAAGACGGCGGCAAACTGCG
>CADDYX010000024.1 GCA_902810735.1 Verrucomicrobiota bacterium
GGCATTCACATCGCGTTCGGCCATCCGTACGCGGAACACACCGGTGCGGATTGGATTTCGAAGACGCATATCGATTGTGTCGGCCGCGACTTCGACATCTGGTTCGACCGCGATCAGGTGATGCGGCGCGGCAAGTTTCTGATGTGAGCTCGACCGACGAGCTGGCGCGGCTTTTCGAGAATAACGCCGCGTGGGCGCGGCAGATTCGGCAGGACGATCCACATTTTTTCGAACGGCTCGCCCAGCAGCAATCGCCGCGATATCTCTGGATCGGTTGCTCGGACAGCCGCGTGCCGGCAAACCAGATCGTGGGACTGCCGCCCGGCGAAGTGTTCGTGCATCGCAACATCGCGAACGTGGTCGTGCACACCGATTTCAATTGCCTGTCGGTGCTGCAGTTCGCGATCGACGTTCTGCACGTCCGCCACGTGATCGTTTGCGGACACTACGGTTGTGGCGGCGTTCGCGCGGCGCTCGAGGAGGAGCGCCACGGGCTGGTCGACAACTGGCTGCGGCACGTGCAGGACGTGCGGATGAAACACGAGCGCGAGTTGCAGCAGATCGCCGATGATGATGCGCGCGCCGCGCGACTTTGTGAGCTCAATGTCGCGGAACAAGTCGCCAATGTTGCCCGCACCGATCCGGTGACGAGCGCATGGCAACGCGGCGCATCGCTCGCGCTGCACGGCTGGATTTACGACATCAGCGACGGTCTGCTCCGCGACCTGAACGTGTCGATCGCGCAGAACGGCTGATGGATCCCGACCTCCGGGCGCGGTTCAACGCTGACTTCAGCGCGGACAAATACGAGGCGTTGCTGCGCTGCGCGAACGAAAGCACGCGCTGGCCCGCCGACTTCCGTTTGTCGGAAACGCCGATTTTTCTGACGCGCGAATTCACGGAGGAAGCAGTTCACGCGGCGAACGAAATCGCTGCGCAGTTGCAGACGCCGGAATTCGCGAAACACGCCGCGAGCGCGATCCCTGCCGGGTTGGAAGTGCCGGGCGAGCCGCCGAATCCAGACTTCCTGATCGTCGATCTCGGGATTTGCGAGGAGAACGGACGCCTCACGCCACGGCTGATTGAGCTGCAGGCGTTTCCAAGCCTCTACGCGTTCCAGTTCATGCTGCTCGGCTGCATGCGCCGCGCGTTCCCCGCGATTCCGCAAAACTGGACATCGGCGTTCGGCGGAATTCGCGACGACGAGTACATCGCGCTGCTGCGCCGCACGATCCTCGGCGATTCGAAGCCGGAGAACGTCGTGCTGCTCGAGATCGAGCCGGAAAAGCAAAAGACGCGAATTGATTTTGCGTGCACGGAAGCGCTGCTCGGAGTGCGGCCGGTCGATGTGACGGCGGTGAAGAAGCGCGGGCGGCAGCTGTTCTACGAGCGCGACGGTCGCGACGTCCGGATCGAGCGGATCTACAACCGCGTGATCTTCGACGAGCTCGAGCGCCGTCCGGATTTGCAGCTGCCGTTTCGATTTCAGGACGAACTCGACCTGCGCTGGGTGACGCATCCGAATTGGTATTACCGCATCAGCAAACACTCGCTGCCGTTCATCAAAACCGAACACACGTCGCCGGCGTATTTCGCCGACGAGTTCCCGGCCGGCGAGTCGCTCGAGAAGTATGTGCTAAAGCCGCTCTACTCCTTCGCCGGTCTCGGCGTCGATATGGAGCCGACGCGAGAGAAGATCGCTGCGCTTGCGCAGCCGCACGAATGGATCCTGCAACAGAAGGTAAACTATGCCGCGTTCATCCCGACAGTTGACGGCCACCGATCGAAAGCGGAGCTCCGGATGATGTTTCTGTGGCCGGAAAACAGTGCACCCGTGCTCGTGAACAACCTGGTGCGGATGAGCCAGGGCAAGATGATGGGCGTCGACTTCAATCGCGAAAAGACCTGGGTCGGTTCCAGTATCGCTCTGCACGAGCGCGTCGCGTAGTTCGTCGCGCGCGCGGAGCCTGCCTGATGTGGTGCGGTGCTGGTTGCTAGCACCTATTTCACGCCTTTCGCCGGGTCCCAATTTCCTTTCATCTTGCGGATGTAGATGATCTGGCCGGTGTGATACGCGTTGTGCGTGCTGATCCGCGCGATGGTGGAATACCACTTCGCGAGCTTCGCTTCGTCCGCTTGCTCGATTGCTTTCTCCCAGGCGGTCAGCACTTCATCGATCTGCCGCACGCTCGTCTCCCAAGTTGCCTTATCGAGTCCGGCAAACGTCTCTTTGTTATCACCACTAAACGCGGCCGGCTTTTCACCGTTGAACTTTGCGAGCTGCTGCCGGTTCCAAAAGATCAAGTGATTCACCAGCTGGACGATCGAATGATTGTCGCCGGCGTCCTTCCAAGCCGCCTGTTCCGGAGTTAGTCCTTGAATCGCGATATTCACCGGCACGAACCATTCCTCCTGGTTGTGCGTCGACCTGAGTTGCGCCAAGAGGACGGATTTCAGAGTAGGCGCCGCAGCTTGCTCCTCGGCGAGCGCGGCCGAAGCCGCTAACAACGAGATTACGCAAGCAAGGGAGCGTAGAAGAGGTGGAGTAGAACGCATGGTGAATTTCCTTTCCTTAGTCTTTTAGCTCATTGTTCGTCTCGGCGAACGCGTTGACGGCGAACTCGAGGTCTTCACGCGAATGCGCTGCGCTGACCTGTGTGCGCACGCGCGCGGTGCCGTGTGGCACGACGGGATAAAAAAAGCCGATCACGTAAACGCCTTTCTCCAGCATCCGCGCGGCGAACTTCTGCGACTTCGCGGCGTCGCCGATCATGATCGGCACGATCGGGTGCGTGCCGGGTTTGATCGTCAGGCCGCGCTCCGTCAGCGCAACGCGGAAGAATTTCGTGTTTTCTTCGAGCTTGTCGCGCAGCTCCGTTGAAGCACTGAGCAGCTCGAGCGCCTTCACTGTCGCGGCGACGATATGTGGCGCGACGCTGTTCGAAAAGAGGTAGGGACGCGACCGCTGACGCAGCAGCTCGACAATGCGTTTACGTCCGCTGGTGAAGCCGCCGCTCGCACCGCCGAGCGCCTTGCCGAGCGTGCCGGTGATAATGTCGATCTTACCCATCACGCCGCGAAACTCATGCGTGCCGCGCCCCGTCTTGCCGAGGAAACCGGTCGCGTGCGCGTCGTCGATCATCGTGAGCGCGTTGTACTGTTCCGCGAGGGCGACAATCGCCTCGAGATTCGCGATTGTGCCGTCCATCGAGAAGCAGCCGTCCGTCGCGATCAGCTTCACTTTCGCGCTGCCCGCTTCCTTCAGCTTCGCCTCCAGATCGGCCATGTCGTTGTGCTTGTAACGCGCACGCTGCGCTTTGCAGAGGCGGATGCCGTCGATGATCGATGCGTGGTTCAGTTCATCGGAAATGACCGCATCCTCCGGCCCAAGGATTGTCTCGAACAGCCCGCCATTCGCGTCGAACGCGCTCGGGTAAAGGATGGTATCTTCGGTCCCGAGAAACTTCGTGAGCGCGTCTTCGAGTTGCTTGTGGATGTCCTGCGTGCCGCAAATGAATCGCACACTCGCCATTCCGAAGCCGTGCGTGTCGAGCGCTTCCTTCGCCGCCGCAATCAACGCCGGATGGTCCGCCAGGCCGAGATAATTGTTCGCGCAGAAATTCAGCACTTCGCGGTCGCCGGTGACCTTGATGTGCGCGTCCTGCGGCGTGGTGATCACGCGTTCCGTTTTGTACAGACCCTGCGAACGGATCTCGTCGAGCGTGCGCGTCAGCTGTTGGTCGAATTCGCCGAGCATGGCGAACAGTGACCGCGAACCGGCAGCTGCGAAAGAGACGAAATTTCCGCTTGGCAGGGATTGTGAATAGCTGTTAATAACTCGCGCGATCACCTGTGACGCGCACCGTTATTCGACACGCTCTCTTCGCCGCGATTTCGGTTCTCGCGGTCGTCCTTCTCTGTTCGTGCGGCACCACTGGCGGACCGCGCGTCACCCGACATCTCCCGCCTTTTGAGCCGCCCATCGCCAAGGCGGATTTTCAAACCGTCCGCACGACGGCTTACACGCACACCGAATCGGATCATTTGGCGTATGGAAACCGCAACGCGCTGGGTGGTCAGCTCCACGCTGCCAGCGCGCCAGGCGGCCGTGCGGAATACGTGCCGCGCGCGCTGCCGTTCACGGCTGACGCGAACATCAATTATCAATTCGCCGCATCAACCAAACGGGCGACGACTGACAACGATGATGAAGACGAGCCGGCGCCGAAAGCGAAAGCCACGAAGTCGAAATCAAAAAAGCCGGAGGCGAGCGATGACGAAGACAAGCCGGTCCGGAAGGCCACGGCGGTGAAGACCAGCGCGAAATCTTCAAAAAGCGCCAAGAAAAAGACGGACGACGATGAAGACGACTCCGTGCCGAAAGCAAAAGCTGTCAGCGCGACGAAATCGAAAACGGTGAAGCGCGCGATCGCGGTCGACGCAGACGATGACAAGCCGGCGAAATCATCGAAGCAGAAGTCCGCTCTCGCGAAAGCGGAAAAGAGCAAAACGCGCGACGTGAAAGTGAAAGGTGCGAAGCGCGCGATTGCGGTGAAGAAATCCAAAGCGCCAGTCATCGGCAGCGCGGCGGCGGACTGGGCGCGGTGGCCCGTCGGCACAACATTCCGCCTGCTTTCAACCGGCCAGATTTATCGCGTCGACGATACCGGCTGGGCTCTGGCTGGGCGGAACACGATCGATCTCTACATGGCAACGCCGCGCGACATGAACTCGTGGGGCGCGCGTGACGAGAAGATCCAGATTTTGCACTGGGGCGATCCGGAAGAAAGCGCGCGGCTGCTCGCGTCGCGTCAGGATTACAAGCACGCGCGTCGCATGCTGCTTGAAATTTCCGGCCGCTACGACGAAGCGGCGCAGCTGCAGTAACGGCGCGTCAGGCGCCGTTCTTGTCGAAATCGAGCACGATCTTTCCGGAGTTGCCGGACTTCGCGAGTTGGATCGCTCTTTCGAATTCCGTGAACGGGAAGCAGTGCGTGATCACGGGGGAGATATCGAGGCCGCTCTGGATGAGCGCCGTCATTTTGTACCAGGTCTCGAACATCTCGCGGCCGTAGATTCCTTTCAGCGTCAGGCTGTGGAAAACGACGGTGTTCCAATCGATCGCGGCGGTCGTCGGCATGATTCCAAGCAGCGCAATTTTGCCTCCGTAAAACATGTTCGGCAGAATGTCGGCGAACGCGCTCGGATGGCCTGACATCTCGAGCGCGACGTCAAACCCTTCTTTCATGCCGAGCTTCTTCATCGCATCGGCGAGTTTCTCTTCCTTCACATTCAACGCGAGTGTCGCGCCCATCGTGCGCGCAAGATCGAGTCGATACGGATTGATGTCGGTGATGACGACGTTGCGTGCGCCGGCGTGTTTCGCGATCGGAATCGCCATGCAGCCGATCGGGCCGGCGCCGGTGATGAGCACATCTTCGCCAACCAGATCGAACGAGAGCGTGGTGTGAACGGCGTTGCCTAACGGATCGAAACAGGAGAGGACATCGAGCGGGATTGACGAATCGGCATGCCACGCATTCGTCGCCGGAATCGCAACGAACTCGGCCCACGCCCCAGGCCGATTCACGCCCACGCCTTTTGTGTTCGGGCAAAGATGCCGCCGTCCAGCGAGACAATTGCGGCAATGTCCGCAGGTGATGTGTCCTTCGCCAACGACGAGATCGCCTTCGCTGAATCCGCGGACATTCGAGCCGACCTGCGCGATCTCGCCGACAAATTCGTGACCGATCTGCATCGGAACGGGAATCGTTTTCTGCGCCCACGCGTCCCAGTTGTAGATGTGAACGTCAGTTCCGCAGACCGAACCCATTTTCGTGCGAATCAGGACGTCGTCTGGCCCGACTTCCGGCACCGGGATTTCGGTTAGCCAGAGTCCGGGTTCGGCTTTGGTCTTTGCGATCGCACGCATCATCCGCTGCATGCGAGTGAAGCTATGCGGTTCGCGACCGGTGGAAAGCGGAATGGAAAAGGGCGGTGGACAAAGCGCGCGACCGTCGGAATGATGCTCCGATGGCCACGCTCGCCGACCAGCAGATCGAGGCGAAGCCCATCACGCCGAAGTCGGTGTTCTTATTGCGCTTCGGCAGCACGATCGCGCTCTGGACGGTCGCGCTGCTGATCGCCTTTTCCGGTCACGAAGTCGCGTTCTGGGGTTTGATCAGCGTCTTCGGGCTCGTCGCGCAGTGGGAGTTTTATCAAATGCTCGACCACCGCGGCCTGCCGAATTTCAAGGTCACCGCGATGCTATGCGGCAGCGCGATGTTGTGCGGCAGCTTCTATTATTTTTCGCGGTTCGGCCTCGGCCATTCCTACGACTTCGAGATGGCGGTGCTGCTGTTCTTTCTGCTGACGGTGTTCACACGGCAGATGTTCGACCGGCTGCGCGATGACGCGCCGCTGCGGACGATGGCCTATACGGTTTTCGGTCTGCTCTACGTGCTCTGGCTTTTCAATTTCATCACCAAGATCGTCTATGTCGTGCCGCGCGCGCCGAATGGCGTCGTGATGGGACAATTTTATGTGCTGTATCTGATCGCGATCACGAAATTCAGCGACATGGGCGCGTATCTGACCGGGAGCTTGATCGGACGCCACCAATTGATCCCGCACATCAGCCCGAAGAAAACATGGGAAGGATTTTTCGGCGCGCTGGCGTTTTCACTGCTCGCGAGTCTGGCGTTGTTCAAGTTGATGCCTGCGCGGCTCTCGGCGTTGAACTGGACACACGCGACTGTGCTCGGATTGCTCCTCGGTTTCGCTGCGGTGATCGGCGACCTCGCGGAATCGATCGTGAAGCGCAGCACCGGAGTGAAGGATTCGGGGAATTTTCTGCCGGGCATCGGCGGCGCGCTTGATCTCGTGGACAGCCTGCTTTTCACCGCGCCGCTGTTGTTCTTCTACCTCCGGCTCGTCGTTCGAGTGGAGTAAACCGGCGCGGCTGTCGGAGCGATGAAACGCAAACGCGTTGTCGTGCTCGGCGCGACCGGGTCGATTGGCGAAAGCGCGCTGAAGGTCGCGCGCGACATTCCTGATCGGATGGAGATTGTCGGCATCGCGGCGAATACGAACGCTGCGAAACTCGCTGAACAGGCGAACGCCGTCAGGCCGGAAGCTGTTTGCATCGTCGACGAATCCAAGCTCGGCGAGCTGCGCACCGCGCTGAAATACGAGCCGCGGCTGCTGGCCGGTGAAACTGGATTGATCGAGATCGCGCGGCTTGCCAGCGCCGAGATGGTGTTGGTTGCGATCGTCGGAACTGCCGGACTGCGTCCGGCGCTGGCGGCGATTGACGCCGGGAAAGATCTCGCGGTTGCGAGCAAGGAAATCCTCGTGATGGCTGGCGAGGCGGTCACAACTGCGGCGCAGAAGCAGGGCGTTCACATTCTCCCCGTCGACAGCGAGCACAACGCGATCTTCCAATGCCTCGACGGCCGGGCCTCCGATGTGCGCCGGATCGTGCTCACCGCGTCTGGCGGACCGTTTCGCAACACGCCGCTTGAACAGTTCGGCTCGATCACGCGCGAACAGGCGCTCAAACATCCGACGTGGAACATGGGCCCGAAGATCACGATCGATTCGGCCACGCTCTTCAACAAAGGGCTGGAAATGATCGAGGCGCACTGGCTTTTCGGCGTCGAAATGCAGCGGGTCGAAGTCGTGATTCACCCGCAAAGCATCGTGCACTCGATGGTGGAATTCGCCGACGGCTCGGTCCTCGCGCAGCTCTCGCACAGCGACATGTGCTTTCCGATTCAATACGCCGTCACCTGGCCGGAACGCGTTGCCAATTCGCTGCCGCCGCTCGATTTCGGCAAAGTCGCGAAGCTCGAGTTCTTCACGCCGCGCTATGACGATTTTCCCGCGCTCAACCTCGCCCGGCGGGCCGGCGACACGGGCGGCACGCTTCCCGCTGTCTTGAATGCCGCGAATGAAGTGGCCGTCTCAGCGTTTCTCGATGGGCGAAGTTCCTTCCCGCAAATCTGGAAGACGGTGCGCGAAGTGATGGACCGCCACCGCGCAATTGCGCACGCCGATCTCGATGCAATATTGGCCGCCGATCAATGGGCGCGCGATGAAGCGCATCGCGTGCTCGCCGCCTGATTCCTCCTCATGATCCTTCACGCCGCTCGCGTCATCCTCATCTTCATTGAGGTGATCGTGCTCTTTAATCTGCTCATCGTCGTGCACGAGCTTGGACATTTTCTCGCGGCGCGGTGGCGCGGTCTCGTCATCGAGCAGTTCGGCATCTGGTTCGGCAAACCGCTCTGGAAAAAGCGGATCAACGGCGTGCTTTACTCGTTCGGCTCGCTGCCGTTTGGCGGGTTTGTCAAACTGCCGCAGCTCGCGCCGATGGACATCATCGAGGGAAAGGCGGACGTCGATCGCGCGCAGCTGCCGAAAATCTCCGCGCTCGACAAAATCATCGTCGCGTTTGCCGGACCGCTGTTCAGCCTGCTGCTGGCGGTGGCGTTCGCCGCCATCGTCTGGGTTGTCGGTCATCCAGTCAACGAATCCGACATGACGACGACGATCGGCTACATCGAGAAGACCTCCCCGGCGGCGAAAGCAGGTCTCCGCGCGGGCGACAAGATTCTCGAAGTAGATGGCCAACAGGTGACGCGCTTCTCCGGGATGAACGACAGCGTGATCTGGAATGTCGTCCGCAGTGAAGGCGCCACCATCCCGTTCAAGGTGCGACGCGGCGGCGAGATTCTGACGTTCGACGTCGTCCCGTACAAAGCGGAGACGCGCGGCTGGCGGCGCAAGAGTGTCCGGCAGGTCCAGATTTATCCGGCGCAGACGGCGATCATCGAGAAAGTGCAACCGAACACGCCGGCGGCATCGGCGGGTCTGCGAGCAGGCGATATCATTCGCGCCTTCAACGGAACGAAAATTTTTCATCCGGTGGCGCTCGCCGATTACATCGAGTCACACCCGAATGAGCGGCTCGTGCTCGATGTGAAGCGTCGGCAGGAGTCGCTGCAGATTCCGGTGCAGCCGACGATTTTGCCTAACGAAAAGACGGCGCGGATCGGAATTCAGTGGGACAGCGGCGGGATCATGTCGATCGGCCACCCGAACCCGATCGAGCAGGTTTATCACAGTGTGACGAGCACGCTAAATACATTGGGCGCCGTCGCCTCGCCGAAATCGGACGTCAAGCTGCAGCACATGAGCGGGCCGCTCGGGATCGCTCGTGTTTATTACATGCTCTTCGAGAGCGAATACGGCTGGCAGCTCGCCCTCTGGTTCAGCGTCATCCTGAGCGTGAACCTCGCGATTTTGAACATGCTGCCGATTCCCGTCCTCGACGGCGGCCACATCGTGCTCGCGCTGGTGGAAGGCGTCTGGCGACGGCCGGTGAACGTGCGTCTGCTCGAAATCGTGCAGACCGGGTTCGCGGTGCTGATCATTGGCTACATGGTCTACATCACATTCTACGACGTGCAGGACCTGCCCTGGGTGAAAGGCAAGCTGGACAAATACGAGCACCGCGACGGCAGCAAACCCTCGGACGACGAGCCGTAGCGGCCCTCGATTGCGCGGCGAACTGCCGCCGGTACAATCGCGACCTGGTGAAGTACTGCGCGAATCCATTTTCCTACGAGCGCCGCGTCACGCGCGAGGTGCGCGTCGGCAATGTAGGCATCGGCGGAGATAATCCGATCCGGGTTCAATCGATGATTACGTGCGACACGATGGACACGGAAGCCTCGATCGCGCAGACGATGGAACTTGCAGCCGCCGGTTGCGAGATCGTGCGCATCACTGCGCCGACAGTCAAAGACGCTGCCAATCTTCAGCACATCGTGCGCGGTTTGCGCGAGCGCGGCTGCGACGTGCCGATCGTCGCCGACATTCATTTTAAACCTGAGGCTGCGATGGAAGCAGCGAAGTGGGTCGAAAAAGTGCGGATCAATCCCGGCAATTACGCGGACTCGAAGAAGTTCGCCGTCCGCGAGTATAGCGACGAGCAGTATGCGGCGGAGATCGAGCGCATTCGGGAGCGGTTCGCGCCGCTGGTTCGTCTCTGCAAAGAGCGTGGCGTCGCGATGCGCATCGGGACGAACCACGGCTCGCTGAGCGATCGAATTCTAAACCGCTACGGCGACACGCCGCTCGGCATGGTGGAGAGCGCGCTCGAGTTCGCGCGGATCGCGCGCGACGTGGATTACCACGCGTTCGTGTTCTCGATGAAATCGAGCAACCCGAAGGTGATGATCGCAGCGTATCGGCTGCTCGTGGCGCGGTTGAACGAGGAAGGCGCCGATTGGAATTACCCGCTGCATCTCGGAGTCACCGAAGCTGGCGAAGGCGAGGACGCGCGAATCAAAAGCGCGATCGGCATCGGATCGCTGCTCGCCGACGGCATTGGCGATACGATTCGCGTCTCGCTCACCGAGGACAGCATTCACGAAATCCCGGTGGCGAAGGCGCTTGTCGCGCTGACTAACAGGATCCCGGATGTTTCCGCTCCGGCCGGGACTGCCGCGGACGTGTCTTTCGATCCGTTTTCGTATCAGCGACGCGCGACGGATCGGATCGACTGCGATGGTGTAGCCGTCGGCGGCGAAGAACTCGTCCGCGTTGTCGTTCGCGATGCGACCTACGAAAAGGTTGCGCACAAGATCGATCGGCTTGGTGATTACAAGCCGGAGATTGTTTACGAGACCGCTGGCGTGGTGGAACTCGATCCGCGCGATGCGGAGTCCGTCGAAAAAGTGAACGCATCAGCCGACGCACAGCTGGTCACCGTCCGCGATGGTGTTGATTTGCCGGTTATCAGTGCGTTTCGTTTGCTCGCTTCACAACTGCACACGCGGCACCCTATTTTGCTGAAAGACACGCTGACGTCGTCCGTCCATTCGCCGCGCGATTTTCTCGACACGCTGCTCACCGCCGCGACGAACGTTGGGTCGTTACTCTGCGACGGAATCGGCGACGCAATTTTGGTGCAGGGCGAAGAAGCCCCGGGCCAGTCGCTGCGGTTGAGTTACAACATTTTACAGGCCGCCGGCTCGCGCATTTTCAAGACCGACTACGTGGCGTGCCCGAGCTGCGGCCGCACGTTGTTCAACTTGCAAACGACGACGGCGCGCATCAAAGAGGCGACGATCCACCTCAAAGGCGTGAAGATCGCGATCATGGGTTGCATCGTGAACGGCCCCGGAGAAATGGCAGACGCGGATTTCGGTTACGTCGGCGGCGCGCCGGGCAAGGTGAATCTGTACGTCGGCAAACAGGCGGTGAAGTTCAACATTCCGGAAGGAGAAGCAGTCGATCGACTGAAGGATTTGATCCGCGAGCACGGCAAATGGATTGAGCCGGTGACTGCGCCGGCCGTGCAAGCCGAGGCCGCCGTGTAGCGGATCGACGCGTCCGCGTGGCGATCGGCTCACGAAACAGGAGCAACCGCCGTGAAATGCCTCGCTCTACTTTGGCTGCTCGCCGCCGCTATTTCAGCAAACGCCGCGGCGCCGCCGCCGGTCGTCGCGGTCGGTGATCGGCCGTATTACCACGGTCGATCGTACTATGGTCCGCATCGCGAACGGATGTACTGGGTCCCAGGCCACTGGTCGTGGCGGCCGTTTCATCGCGTGTGGATTCACGGGCACTACGTTCGGCGGTGACGCCGAATCGGCAGGTGAGTTGACCGGCAACCGCACGACGCGCATATTCCGCGCTCCTCATTTCGAGGAGTCCCCCGCGAATGGATAAAATCCGCAACATCGCCATCATTGCGCACGTCGATCACGGCAAGACCACGCTTGTCGATCAACTGCTGCGGCAATCCGGCACCTTCCGCTCCAACCAAAAGGTTGAGGAGCGAATGATGGATTCGATGGATCTGGAGCGTGAGAAGGGCATCACGATCCGCGCGAAGAACGCCGCATTTCAATGGAACGGCTACCGAGTGAACATCGTCGACACCCCGGGGCACGCGGATTTCGGCGGCGAAGTCGAGCGAATCATGAAGATGGTCGACGGCGTGCTGCTGGTCGTCGATGCGCACGATGGGCCGCAGGCGCAGACGCGTTTCGTTTTGCGCAAGGCGCTCGAGAACAAGGCCAAGCCGATCGTCGTGATCAATAAAATCGACCGCGAGAACGCGCGTCCGCACAAGGTGCTCGACATGGTGTTCGACCTGTTCGTCGAACTGAAGGCGACCGACGAGCAGCTCGATTTTCCGATCATCTACGCGAGCGCGAAGGACGGATTCGCGCTGCACGAGCTGCACGAGAACAACGAGGACATGACGCCGCTGTTCGAAGCGATCGTGAAGCACGTGCCGCCGCCGACGATCTCGAACGAGCCGTTTTTCCAAATGCTCGTCTCAAACCTCGACTACAGCGATTACCTCGGTCGAATTGCGCTCGGTCGGATCGTGAGCGGGCGCGTGGCGGTCGGCGATTCAATCGTTTGCATTCACCGCGATGGACGGCGCGAGCGCGCGAGCGTTACCGGCCTGTTCACGTTCTCGGGAATGGGACAAACGGATGTGAAGCATGCGAGCGCCGGCGAAATCGTCGGGCTGACCGGCTTCGAAGAAGTTTACATCGGCGAAACGCTGACGGATCGCGAAGAGCGCGCGCCGCTGCAGTTCGTCGACATCGATCCGCCGACAATCCGGATGCGAATCCTGGTAAACGATTCGCCGTTTGCCGGACGCGAAGGGAAATTCGTCACCGCGCGGCATGTGCGCGAGCGGCTGATTCGCGAGACGCGCGGCAATGTTTCGCTGCAGGTCAACGACACCGACACGGCGGGCGCGTTCGAGATCAACGCGCGCGGCGAAATGCAGATCGCGATCCTCGTCGAGCAGATGCGGCGCGAAGGCTACGAAGTGATGGTCTCGCGGCCGGAAGTGATTTTCCATCGCGCCGAAGACGGTTCGCTGCTCGAGCCGCTCGAAAATCTCTACGTTGAAGTGCCGAACGATAACCTCGGCGACGTGCTGCAATCGATCGCCGGCCGCAAAGGAGAAGTGACTGCAATGGATCATCACGCCACGCGCGTTTCGGTCGAAGCAATCATCCCAACGCGCGGACTGATCGGATTCGAAAGCGATCTTGTGAACCTGACGCGCGGCGAAGGAATCATGAGCCATCTCTTTCGCGAGTACGCGCCGTTCAAGGGCGAGATCGAAGGCCGGAATCGCGGCGTGATGATCTCGATGGAGCCTGGAATCAGCACCGCTTACGCGCTCAACAACATTCAAGCGCGCGGCAAATTGTTCATCGGGCCGCAGGAAGAGGTCTATTCGGGCATGATCGTCGGCGAGAACGCGCGGCCGGAAGATCTCCCGGTCAATCCCTGCAAGGCGAAGCACCTCACGAATATGCGCAGCCAGGGCGAGGGCAAAGGCATTCAGCTTGAAGCGCCGTTGAAGATGAGCCTCGAGCGCGCGATCGAGTACATCGGACCGGACGAGTACGTCGAGGCGACACCGAAATCGCTGCGGTTGCGAAAACGCATTCTCGATCCGACGGCGCGAAAGCGCGCGTCGGCGGCAGTTGCGGCGTAGTGCCTGCGCGTTGACAGCAGCGCGCAAAAGCGGTTAAATCGTTACCGCTAGTCCGCCTGTTCGAGACATTCTTCTCGAGGCACTTCGGTTCCCGATCTTTTCGCGAATTCAGGAGTCCGGCGACTCGCACAAGCAGCCTTTCCAATGGCGGGACACAGCAAGTGGTCGAAGGTCAAGCGCTTCAAGGGTGCGATTGACCAGAAACGCGGCGCGCTTTTCAGCAAGCTCGCGAAAGAAATCACCATTGCGGCGAAAACGGGCGGCGGCGATCCGGCGGCCAACGCGCGGCTGCGGAGCGCGATCGTTTCCGCGCGCGCGCAGAGTATGCCGAACGACAACATCGAACGCGCGATCAAACGCGGGACCGGCGAAGGCCAGGAGGCGACGCATTTCGACGAAATCGTCTACGAAGGCTACGCGCCGGGCGGCGTGGCGGTGATCGTGGAAGCGGCGACGGACAACAAGAACCGGACCGCAGCCGACATTCGCCGGATTTTCACCAAGAACGATGGCAGTCTCGCGACGGCGGGCAGCGTTTCTTACATGTTTCACAAAAAAGGACGGATCACCGTGCCGCGCGATGCGATTAGTGAAGACAAGCTGTTCGAGATCGCGCTTGAAGCGGGGGCGGAGGAGTTGACAACCGAAGAGGAGCAGTATGTTATTACCACTGCTCACGATCAGCTCTACGCAGTAGCTGAGGCGCTCAAAACCGCGGGCGTTCCGACAGATGGGCAAAAGTTTACATTCATCCCAGACACGACAGTTCCCGTCACCGACGAGGCGGTAGCACTGCAGGTTCTCCGGTTGTGCGATAGCCTCGAAGAGGACGACGACGTTCAGAACGTCTATTCGAATCTAGATATTTCCGACGAAGTGCTGGCGAAGTTGCCGGCGTAACAAAATCGCGGCCCCGGCTGCTGTCCGCTCGGCGGATCAGGCGACGCGCACGCGGGAAGGCTTACTTTATGAGCGAAGACACAGAGAACCAGCCGCCGGTTGAGCAACAACAGGGCGAGCGCCATTCGGACCGGCCGCGACGCCGCCGCTCGGGATTTCGGCGTGGACGAGGGCGCAGGAACGAGATGCCGCACGCCCAGACCTCGTTGGGCGAGTCGACGAGTGACGACGGCAACGCAGCCGTCGCCGACGCGCGCAGCAATTCCGAGCATTCGACTGACCATGCGAACGAACGCCGCGAAGACGCGGAAGCGTTCAGCTCTGTCTCCGCGCAGGGTGAGAATTCCGGCGAAGGCGAGCAGTACGACCGGCGCCGCGACGATCGCGATCGCAACGAAGGCCGCGGTTCCGAGAATGGCGAACAGCAGCCACAGCAGCTCGATCCGGGCGAAGGAATCATCGAAATATCCGGCAAAGGCTTTGGTTTCCTGCGCGACCCGAAGCGCAATTTTGTGCAAACGCCGCAAGACATCTTCGTGACGCCGGAAATCGTGCGGCGTTTTGCGCTGCGCGACGGCATGTGGATCGAAGGAGAAACGCGCCGCGGCAATCGCGGCCCGCAATTGGTCCGGCTGAACAAGATCAACGCCGACGATCCGCCGAAGTATCAGGGTCTTCGGCCGTTCGAAGAGCTGACGACGATCAATCCGAACAAGCGGATCAAACTCGAGACGGTGCCGGAGCGCTACACGACACGGATCATGGACCTGATGACGCCGCTCGGCATGGGCCAGCGCGGTCTCATCGTAGCGCCGCCGCGCACCGGAAAGACGACGCTGCTCCATCACATCGCCGACGCGGTGGTGAAAAATCATCCGGAGATGAAGCTTATCATCCTGCTCGTGGATGAGCGGCCCGAGGAAGTCACCGATTTCCGCCGTTCCTGCCCGCAGGCTGAGATCATGGCGAGCTCCAATGACAGCGACATCAAAAGTCACACGCGGATCGCGCAGCTCGCGATCGAACGCGCCAAGCGTCTGGTTGAAGCCGGCAAGCACGTGTTCATTCTGCTCGACTCGATCACGCGAACCGCGCGCGCATTCAACAACGCGCTCGGCGGCGGTGGACGCACGATGAGCGGCGGCATCGACGCCCGCGCGATGGAGCAGCCGCGCAAGATTTTCGCGGCGGCTCGAAACACCGAGGAAGCCGGCTCGTTGACGATTGTCGCGACGGCGCTGATCGAAACCGGCAGCCGGATGGACGAGCTGATTTTCCAGGAATTCAAAGGCACTGGTAACATGGAGCTGGTGCTCGATCGCAAGATCAGCGACCTTCGCATTTATCCGGCGGTCGATATTTTCCTGTCTGGCACGCGGCGCGAGGAGTTGCTGCTGCAGCCGTGGGAGCTTGAGAAGATCAATCTGATTCGCCGCGGTCTCGCGGGTCACAAGCCAGACGAAGCGATCCAGCGTTTGCTTACGTTCGTGAAGAAATTCCCGACAAACGAGCAGATGCTGAAAGGAATCCCAGGCTAAAGAATTTCCGATTTGCGAATGCCGATTGTCGATCGGCAGATCGCCACCACATGCAATCGGAAACCGAGGAGCAAAAATCGAAAGTCCTGCAGTGGGAAGTTCTCCCGCCGGAGGAGAAGCAGAAGCGCGCAGAAGTCGAGCCGCTGTTTCGCTGGCTCGCGCTCATCATGGACAACGTTCTGCGCGTGCCGGGGACGCGCTTCCGGTTCGGCCTGGATCCGCTGATCGGGTTGATTCCGGGAATCGGCGATACGGGGTCTGCGCTGGTTTCGGCGATCGCGCTGATTCAAGCCGCCCGACGCGGTCTGCCGAAAATCCTGCTGGCGAGGATGTCGCTTAACATTCTGCTGAACGAGCTCGTTGGCATCGTTCCGGTGATTGGCGATGCGTTTTCATTTTGGTTCAAATCCAACGTGCGCAATTACGAGCTGCTGAAGCGACACGCCGCTGCGCCACGAATCACTCGCCGGAGCGACTGGATATTCGTCGGCGGCGTATTGTTGGCGCTGTTCGTGATCGTCTGCGCCGGAATCGCCGTCAGCCTGTTCGTGCTGCAGAGGCTCGCGAACGCACTCGGAATGCACTGAGGTCTACCCGCTGATGTAACGCGAGTAGATTTCGTGAATCGTAGTGCGAGCGCCCCGATATTGCTCGGCAAAGGCGTCCAGACTTTCGAGGCCGAGCCGCCGCGCGAGGTGTTGCTGTGCAAGCGGATCGTTTGGCACGAGCGACACGCTTTTATTTTCATGCCGGCGTAAGACCGACTCCACCGCTCGCAGAAACGCGTAGCTTTTTCTGAGCTGCGCTGCGTCGGCGCCATCGATGTGGCCGGCGGCAGCCAATGCGGACAACGCGTTGCCAGTATTCTGTTGCCAAAGTTCGAACCGCATTTGCAGCGCCTGAACAAGAAACTCGGCCGTAATCATGCCGCCCGTGCCGGCCTTGAAATCGAGCTCATCCGATAATCCGGCGCGCTCGCGCCGGATGCGGTCGACCATTGAAGCGATCGCTGAGAACAGATCTGGCTGCCGCCCCGCCTCGCGCCAGGCGCGCTTTGCGATGCGCAGAAAATCATCGCCGGCTGGCCCGGCGATCGGTCGCGCACGTGTCAACGCCTGGATCTCCCAGAGCTGCGCCCGCTGTTCGTAGTATTTGTCGAATGCGCTTAGCGACGGTGCGAGGGCGCCTTTCTCGCCGTCAGGCCGAAGCCGCGGGTCAAGCGTGAAGATCGCACCTTCGGCCGTCGCCTGCGCCAGCGCGACCATCAGATGCTGCGCCGCTCGCGTGTTGTCGCCGACGAAGATCACATCGAGGTCTGCGCCGTAGCTGATTTCGCCGCCGCCGAATTTACCCAGCGCGATTATCGTCAGGTCTGCAACGCTGCCGCGCAATTGGTCGACAAACGTGAGGCATGCCTCCGCCAGAGCGGAAAGCTCGGCATGTACGCCGGCCAGGTCACTCAGCCCGAGCACATCGCGCAGCATAATCCTGAGTGTTTCAGTATGGCGATAAGCGCGCACGGGATCGAGCGCAGCGGCTGTCGCGTTCAACGCGCCCAGCCGGCGGAGGTGTTGCGCTGCGTCGAGCGATTGATCGAGACGGCCGCTACGTGTGATTTCCTCAACTAACTGCGGACGGCGAACGAGCAGATCGCTCGCGTAGCGGCTCGCGTCGAACGTCTTCACGAGCAATTCGAGCAGGCGCGGATGAGTAGTCAGCAGCTCGAGCAGCATGCTTCGCATTCCGTAGGCGTCGACGAACCGGACGAACTGGTTCAGCGTCGTGTCCGGGTCTGCGGTGCGCGCGAGTTGATCGAGTAGCAGTGGCTCGAAGCGGCGGAAAACCTGGCGTGTCCGGGGTGCGACATGGAAGCTGCTCCGCGCCTGCGCCAGTTCACCGATCGACCGAGCCGCCGTCTTCTGGTCGCGGAAAATTTCCAACGTGGCGGCACTGCGCTCCGGATCACGTGCCGTCTCGCCGATGACTCGATCAAAGATCGCGCGGACGTTCTGCATCTGCTCGCGCAAATGGCGCAGGAAGTCGTCGGCCGACGAAAATCCGAGACTGAGCGCAAGCCGCCGCAGCGCCGCGGGATCGTCCGGCACGGTGTGAGTTTGCTGCTCGGCTTCGATCTGCAGCCGGTGCTCGACGTCGCGAAGGAAGTAATACGCCTGCTGCAGCACGCGGGCCTCGCCGCCCGGGAGGAGATCGAGCTCCGCGAGCAATGGCAGCGCGCGCAGTGTGCTCGGCTCCTGCAGGAATGTGTGGCGCGCTCCGTGCAGCAATTGCAGCGCCTGCACGATAAATTCGATCTCGCGAATACCGCCGGCGCCGAGCTTCACGTTTCGCTCGAGATTTTCGTGACCGACAATGTCGCGCTCGATTCGGCGTTTGATCGAGAAAATCTCGTCGAGCAGATCGCGGCTCGGGCTCTTCGGGAAAACAAACGGCTGATGCTGGCGCAGAAATTCGTAAGCGAGCTCACGGCTGCCGGCGATCCCGCGAGCTTTGACCAGCGCGAGGCGCTCCCACGTTTCGCCGAAGCCGGCGTAGTAATTTTCCATGCTCTCGAGCGAGCGTGCGAGCGGGCCGGCTGTGCCTTCCGGGCGCAAACGCAAATCGATCCGAAAGAGCGCGCCAGCGGGATGGCGGGCCGAAAACGTCTCAACAATTTTCTCGCTCAGGAGATTGAACCACTGGTGGTAAGTCAGCGACGGCGTGAGCTGGCCTTCTTCGCTGTAGGCGAAGATCACGTCGATGTCTGAGCTGTGGTTCAGCTCGCGGCCGCCCAGTTTGCCAAGCGCCAGAATCGCAAACTGCGCGTCGGGAGAGCCGCGGCGCTGGCGCAGCTCATCGTTCCAGTAACGATAAACTTCCGCCACGCAGATTTCCGCAACCTGCGAAAGCTCCGCCGTCGTGTGCGGCAGGGTGGCGATTCCCGCGACTTCGCGCAGCGCGATCCGCAGCATTTCTCGCGATTTCCAAACGCGGAGCGCGCGAAAGCTGTCCGACGCGGGCGAATCGCCGGCCAGCGCATACAATTGCGCGATCATTGCGCGGTGACTGCGCGAGGTGGCGCAAATTGCCGGCCGCGTAAGCCACAGAAGAAGCGACGGATCGTGGATCAGGCGATTCACGCAGATGCTCGAAATCGCGAGCAGGTGCAGGAGGGCCGCTTCACCAAGCGGGAACGTTTCGACGACGGATTCGAGCGGCTCTGCATCGCGCGGCCAATTCTCCGCGATGCTGTCGAGCGCGTACTGGACCTGCGGCGGGTTCAGCGTCTCCGCGGCTTTTGCAGCACTCCACGTCATCGCATTTGCGTCACTGCCGCGGGACGCGCCTGCAGGCTCAACCAGCGCCACCCGTTAGTGCGCTGCGGAGTGTTCCGTCAATTTCTCGCGTGCTTTGGCGAGCGTCCGCCGCTCGCCGCGCGTCAGGCTCTGCATGCCGGCGCGAGAAATTTTGTCGAGGAGCGGATCGATTTGCTCGGCGATGAATTCCTCCGGCGTCATCGCGCGGTAACGTTCCGCGGCGGTGCGGCGCTGCCGAAGTGCACGTTGCACGAACGAGGGCCGGCCGAAGCCAAGCAGGTGCGCGTACAACCACCCAGCCGCACATCCACCGAGATAGACGCTGTGAGTTACGGTGCCGAAGCGATCGAACATCAGCAGCGCAGCAGCGACCACCACGGTTGCGTAAGCGATGTGTTTCGCTTTGAGCCGCAACGGAAGGAGCACCAGCGGCGGTGCGTTGAATTCGATCTCGGGAAGAATGGTTGCGTAGGCAAACAGCACCGCGATCACCCCGCCGGAGCCGCCGTACAGCACTGTCTGCGACGGCATCAGCAGCAGATGACCGAGCTCGCCGGCAAACGCGCCGGAAAAGTAGAGCAGCAGGAAATGGCGTTGGCCGACGATCGTCTCCACGTCGCGTCCGACGAGGTAAAGCACGAGCATGTTGGCGGCGAAATGCCACACGCCGGCGTGCAGGAACACCGCGGTGAGAAACTGCCACGCATAGGCGCTGCGTACACCCACATCGCTCAGCCCGAGATATTCGCGAACCATTCCGGCCTGATACGAATCGATGAAGAACTGCGTGACGAAGGCGACGACGTTGGCACCGATCAGCGCGAGCAGCGCGACGCGTTGCCGGCGTGTCCAAACCGGCGTGAAGGGCGAAGACTTGCGGCCGGAAAGACGCATTGGCCGAGAGTATCTCAACGCCCAATTTTTGTCGATTTGAAAACAGCCCCGAGCGGCTACGCAGGAGTCAAAACACGGAGCGCGCCGGGTTCGATTGCGAACTCGACCGGAGCTTCGCATGCGAGCTCGCCATCGAGCTCCACCGGAACGGAATCGTCGCTGCTGACGCGCAGGTGGTTTGTCTGAAAATATTCCACCTCAGGCGAGCTAATCTGCGGCGTGAAGATGACATTCTGCAGGTAACGAATCAGCTCGAGGTAGTTCAGCCGCTTGAAAACGACGACGTCGAGCAGGCCATCGTCGACCGCCGCTTGTTTGAAAAAGGGGAACGGGCCGCCGTAAAGCCGCCCATTGCCGACGAGGACGAATGAGCCTTCGTCGGTCGCGGCGTCCGGAGATTCGACCCGCAGGCGCGGCGGCTGGCGGCTGGCGATTTGCGCCGCGGAGATGAGATAGCTCAACGGCCCGAAGTTCCGTTTGAATGCGCGGCTCGTCTCCTGCACGACCTGTGCGTCGAGGCCGACGCCGGCAAGCTGCACGAAGTGGCGGCCATTCGCGCTCGGCAGATCAACGGCGCGGGTGCTTCCGCTTTGCACGATTTCCCAGCATCGCCCGAGGTCGTTCGCCGGCAGGCCGAGCTCGTTCGCAAACACATTCATCGTCCCAAGCGGGAGCAGCCCGAGCGTGGCCGGTGTGCCGGCAATGCCGTTGACGACTTCGTTGATCGTGCCGTCGCCTCCCGCCGCCACAATTTTGCGATAGCCACCCCTGGCAGCTTCGCGTGCGAGCGCGCTGGCATCGCCGCACCGCGACGTCGCGCACAACACCGCGCCTTCGGTGATCTCCTCGACGCGCCGGCGCGCGCGACTGGCGCGGTCGCCGCACGCGGCGGGATTCAGGATGACAGCGGTGTCATTCATCCGCGGTCGGCTTTCATCTTTTCTTCAAACTGCGGCTGCGTAACCTTGCCGCCGGTGAAGAAGGCCGGCCGGGTGGTTTTGTTCGCGCTCGCTGGCGTTGTCGGGCTGGCGATCGTCATTCTGCTGGCAGTGAACCTCTATGTGCAGTCGCAAGGCACACAAGCACGCATCCAGCAGGAACTCAGCCAGCGCCTCGGCACGACGCTGCGGATCCAGCGGATCAGCGTCACGCCCTGGGGCGGATTGAAACTCAGCGGCATCACGATTCCGCAGGCGGCTGGCGCGCCCGGTCCGACATTCCTCGAGGCGAAGACATTTCGGCTCCGGATCCGGTTTCGTTCACTTTTTCAACAGCGGCTCGTGATCAAGGAGATTTCGCTCGTCAGTCCGAAGGTGGTCTGGGTGCAGAACAGCGAAGGCAAGTGGCGATTGCCGCCACCTGAGCAAATAGCGAGCGCGCCGGCTCCGCAAATGCCCGCGCCTCCTGCGGCGCCGCGGCGTGAGGCGGCACCACAGGCGAGTTCCGCGCCACCACCGCCCTCTGCGCCGGCACCTGCCGATTCCGGCGACCACTCGTTCGTGCCGGAGATTCGGCGGGTGAACTTGCTGGGCGGCGATTTTCATTTTCTCGACGGGCGCGGGAAAGTAGTCGCGAAATTCGAGGACGTGCAGTTTCACTCGAACTTCCGGAACGCTGCCGACGTTCGCGGAAATCTCACGATCGCGAAGACTTCATTG
>CADDYX010000025.1 GCA_902810735.1 Verrucomicrobiota bacterium
CCATTAAACTCTCCGGCGGCGGCATCGTAGCGCGGTCCGCCTAACGAGTTGAAACGAATCCTGATCCTGACCGCCGGGTTTGGCGAAGGACACAACAGCGCGGCCCGCGGCATTCGCGATGGGCTCGCACAAGTTGCTCCCGACGCGCAAGTCGAGCTCCGCGACCTCTTCGCCGACACCTACGGCATCGCAAACGAATGGGCGCGCATCGCCTACCTCGGGCTGATCGATCGCGCGCCGGCCGCGTGGGGATTCGTCTACCGCTGGCTGGACCGCGAGCGGAGCTTCACCGGCAACTTCAAGGTCTTCTTCACGCTCAAGAATTACCTCAGCCGCCTGCTCGCCCGTTTTCGTCCCGACGTGATCGTCTCGGTTTACCCGGCATATCCGCACATGCTCGACGAGATGCTCGGCCCGACCGGCACATCCGATTACAAGCGCGTCGTCCTCATCACCGACTCGATCAGCGTGAACGGCATCTGGTACCGGTGCACCGCCGATTATTTCATCGTGCCGAATGATGTCAGCGCGTCCGTGCTTTTGAAGGCCGGCATCCCTGCGGAGAAAATAAAAGCGTTTGGGTTTCCGGTGAGCCCGCGGTTCGCGGAGATCAACGCGCTGCGCGCACCTCCGTCTGATGCGAATGGCCGGCGCGTGCTTTACATCGTGAACGGCGCCAAGCCGGGTGCGCCCGACCTCGTGCGCCGGCTTTCGGCGTTGCCGCAAATTCAGCTTACCGTCACGACCGGTAAGGACGCGCGGCTGTTTCGCCAGCTCGACCAGATGCGCAAAACCAACGCGCTGCAGTTCGACCTGATCAATTGGAGTGACGACTTGCCGCGGCTGCTGCGTTCGAATCACCTGCTGATCAGCAAAGCGGGTGGCGCGACGGTGCAGGAAGCCATCGCGGCCAGCTGTCCGATGATCATTAACCACATCATCCCTGGCCAGGAAGAGGGCAATGCGCGGCTGATCACCGGCAGCGGATCAGGCACGATCGCGACATCGCACGAGCGACTCATCGCGGAAGTGCAACGCGCGTTCAGTGATGATGCGGCGCTGTGGCGCGACTGGTCGGAAAATGTGGCCAAGCTCAGCCGGCCGGCAGCAGCGCTCGAGATCGCGAGCTTCCTGACGTCGATCTAATTGTCGCGCCGGAAAATTTCGCGGCCGGCGGCGAACGTCTGCAGCACGACGCACTGCGGCGAGAGCACGATGAAGTCGGCGTCGGCTCCAGCTTCGAGCCGTCCTTTCGTTTCAAGACCTGCAGCCCGCGCCGGATTGCTTGCCGCCATCGCGATGGCGTGATGCAACGGCACGCCGACCTCCTGCACGATCGTCCGCACCAGATCGCTCATCCGAGCAGCACTGCCGGCCAGCGCCGTTCCATCCGCGAGCACACAAACGCCGCCTCGAACAACGCATGACTTACCCGCGAGATCGAAACGCGTGCCATCCGGCAGCCCGGCGCCAGCCGTCGCATCGGTGACCACACATATCCCTGCCGCGCCTTTCGCGCGCCACAACATTTTCATCAACGTGGTCGAGACGTGATGGCCATCGGCGATCAGTTCGCACATCACATCAGGTTCACTGAGCGCAAACTCCAGCAGGCCCGCGACACGTTCGCGCCCACGTTTTCGCGCCGAAGACATACAGTTAAACGTGTGCGTGACGTGCCGCATTCCGGCGGAAAACGCCGCGCGCGCGTCTTCATCCCAGGCATCGCTATGCCCGCCGCTGACCGCAATGCCAGCGGCGCGGAATGCTCGAATGCAATCGAGCGCATGCGGAATTTCCGGCGCGATCGTGATGCGTTTCACGATGTCGGTGAACTGCAGCAGGCGGCTCGTTGCCTGTTCGTCTGGCTCACAGATGAACTCGCTGCGTTGAGCGCCGGGACGTTGCGGTGAGATAAATGGCCCTTCCACGTGCGCGCCGGCCACTTGCGGCAACTCAGCGATCGCGCTGCCGATCGCGCGCAGAACACGTTCGATGTCGTCGAGCGGCGCGGTCGCGATCGTCAACAGCAACGACGTGGTGCCGCCGCTCGCGTGATAGTCGCAGATCGCGCGAAAAGCTTCCGGCGAACCTTCCATCGTGTCGCGCCCGAGCGCGCCATGCACATGAACATCGATAAAACCCGGTGCGATGTAGTTGCCGCAGCAGTCGACCTTTTCACCACCGCCTGACGCCGCGGTGATCGCGGCAATTTTCCCGTCGCGCACGCTCAATTCCAATCCGTCGTGAACGCCGTCAGGCAGAATTAGCCGCGCGTTGGTGTAAATCATCATCCGAGCCTCGCGCGAGCGTCCGTGAACTGATTGCGTTCCGCAACCGACAAGGGCATCATCTTCGCTGCGATGGAGTTCGACTACGATGTCGTAATCGTCGGCGGCGCGTTCTCCGGCGCCGCAACCGCGCTGATGCTGAAACGCAGGCACCCGGCCGCGCGCGTCCTCATCGTTGAACGGGCGGCGGAATTCGACCGCAAAGTCGGTGAATCGACGACCGAGGTGAGCAGCTGCTACATGACACGCATTCTTGGCCTAACGAATTATCTCGGCCATGATCACCTCGCGAAGCAGGGACTACGAATGTGGTTCGGCAAGCGCGTCGACCAGCAGTTCGACGATTGCGTCGAAGTCGGCGCCCACTACCAGGCGCGGCTGCCGACGTTCCAAATCGATCGCTCGACGCTCGATCAGCATCTGCTCGATCTCGCGATTGCGGCCGGCTGCGAACTCCGGCGGCCGGCAAAGCTTGCGCGTTTCGAGCTCAACGGAGCAGCCGGCCAAACGGTTTCGATTACAACTGATGGCGGCGAAGAGACGATCACCGCCCGGTGGATCGTCGATGCCAGCGGGCGGGCCGCGCTGCTGCCGCGGAAGCTTGGACTTTTCCGTTCCAACACGGAGCACCCGATCAACGCCGTCTGGGCGCGGTTCACCGGCGTGAAAGACTGGGACAGCTACGAGTGGCGCGAGCGTTTTCCGGAGTTTGCGAATGCATGCCGCACGAGCCGCTCGTGGGCCACGAACCACCTGATGGGTAATGGCTGGTGGTGCTGGATCATTCCGCTTCGCGGCGGCGATGTGAGCGCGGGAATTGTTTACGATTCCCGCATCTTCACCTTGCCGGAAGGTGCGAGCTTATCGCAGCGGTTGCTCGATCATCTGCTTGCGCATCCGGTTGGTCGCGAAATTTTTGCAAATGCGGAGGCGATCGCCGGCGATGTGCACGCGTTTTCCGCGATGCCGTACTGGAGCGAGCAGGTCTGTGGCGACGGCTGGGCCGTGGTCGGTGACGCGGCGGGATTCATCGATCCGCTTTACAGCCCGGGCCTCGATTTTTGTTCCTACACCAGCTACTACGTCGCAGACCTGCTGACGCGGCAGCTCTGCGGTGATGGCGTCAATGACCGGCTGGCGTATTACAACGCGCAATATCCGGTGATGTATCGCCTCTGGTTCGAGACGCTCTACAAGGACAAATATTACTACACTGGCGACGCCGAGCTGATGTCCGCTGCGCTGCTCCTCGACGTCGGCTCGTACTTCGTCGGTCTCGTCATTCCGGTCTACCGCGATCCCGAGAAGGAATTTCTGCACCTGCCATTTGAAGGCGCGGCTGGGCGCGTATTCGCGTCGATGATGAAGTTTTACAATCGCCGGCTCGTTGCGCTGGCGAAACGCCGCCTCGCGACCGGCTACTTCGCGCACCGCAACAGCGGCTGGCGCGAAATGTACGACGGCTTCGTGCCGGATGCACGGGTGCGGAAGCTGATCCAAAAGGGACTGCTTCGCTGGTGGAAAGCGGAGCTGACGAACCTGTGGCTGATCTTCACCGGAATGCGCGCCGCGGCAGCACCGCGCGAACAATCGAAGCGATCCGAAGCTCCAGTGGCCGCGTCATTGTGAGTCGCATTGGCGGCTCGCTTCGCCGCTTCGCGGTGCGCGGCGTTTTCTGGCGTCAATACCTCGACTGGGCAGTGATCAACGCGCCGTTCTATCTGCACTTCGTCCTGCTTTGTTTCTGGACCTTGTTCTTCTTTTTCTTTGCCGC
Organism: Verrucomicrobiota bacterium; assembly: GCA_902810735.1. GTDB lineage: Bacteria > Verrucomicrobiota > Verrucomicrobiia > Chthoniobacterales > UBA10450 > CADDYX01. The sequence goes on from CADDYX010000025.1 coordinate 4,066, forward strand.
GCCGGCGCGACGTGCAGTGGTCGCCAATCTGTCGGTTGTGCTGCCGGGGTCATCGCGCGTCATGAACTACCTCCGGGCGCTGCGCACGCTCTACAACTTTGCGTGGTCGATCACCGAAGGCGCGATCTACAAGTTCACCAGGATCGGATTCGATTATGAGATCACCGGCGAACAGGCGTTGAATGAGCTGGCGGCGGCGCAAGGCGCGGTGTTGCTCACGGCGCACATGGGCAATTACGATCTCGGCGCGGCGTTGTTTGCGCAGAAATTTAACCGCACGATTCGCATGGTCCGCGCACCTGAACCGGACGAGCAGACGGAACAGCATCTCAAGGATTCGCTGCGAAAAACCGGCGAAGGTGCCGTTCAGGTTGCTTACAACACGGCGGGCGCGTTGCTCTCGTTCGATCTTCTCGGCGCGCTTCGAGCAGGCGAGATCATCTCGATCCAGGGTGACCGCGTCACACCGGATGTTGGTCATGTCCGCGGTGAAATTTTCGGACGCGAGGTCTCGATTCCGAACGGCCCCTTCATTCTCGCGCTCGCTGCCGGCGTCGCGATTTTCCCGCTCTTCATCGTCCGGCTCGGCTACCGCCGTTACGGTATCATCGTCCACGAGCCGTTTCGCGTGCTGCGAACAAGCTCTGGCCGCGATGCGGATATTGGCGCGGCCGTGGCGCAATGGTGTCGCGCGCTCGAACTCGTGGTGACGCAACATTGGGCGCAATGGTTCGCCTTTGCGCCGATCTTTGCCGCGAATGGCGCACGCTAAGATCGCGGAGCCCCGCTATTACTTCGCGCTTCCGCGGTTGATCGCGTGGGCAGCCGGCGGCAGCGCACGCCGGACCGAGCGGAACTGGACGGAAGCGTACTTTACCGGGGTTGTGATGGTGGCCATCACCTATCTCGCTCTCGTCGTCATGGTCGGCGCGCGATCCGTCGTCGGCATCGTGCTGCTCGTCTTCGCGACATGGATTCTGTGGCTGCTGCTGCTGTACGCGAATTCGCTGCTCGTCACGACCGGACGCGCGCTTGGCCTGTTCCGCAATCTCTCCAATTCACGCGCGCAGAGCATCCTCGTCGGATCTGAAACTGCGCTTTGCGCACTGGTTTTGCTGCAAGGCAACGACTGGTTGTCAGTCGTCGGATGGCTCTGGCTCGGTCTGGTTGCGGTCAATGCCGCGGCAGCAGCGGCTCTGGCGCTCCTGCCAGCGCGCTCGTAAGTCGAAATGCGAAAAGTTGTCCTGCTCTTCGCCGCCATCGCTCCCATCGTGGCAGTCGCGCTTTATCGCTTCGGCGTGATTTCAGCGCTCGCGCCGATCTTCGTCTCGCACCTCCTGATCCTGTACGCCGGTCTGGTGCCGAACTCCTCGTGGTGGGGGCCGATCGCTCGCTGCTTCGCGACCACCGAACGTGAGGTCTGGCTCACGATCGACGACGGACCTTCACCGGCGCATACATTGCAAATCCTCGATCTGCTCGATCGCTACTCCGCACGCGCGACTTTCTTCGTCATCGGCGCACGTGCCGAAAAATATCCGCACCTGATCACCGAAATTATCATTCGGGGTCACGAGCTGGCCAACCACACCTTCACGCATCCGAGCCACAGGTTTTGGGCAAGCGGCCCCCGCGCGACGGCGGCAGAGATCGATCGCTGCGCGAGTCAATTGCGCTCTGCGCCGGACCGGCCGGCGAGGTTTTTTCGTGCTCCCGCAGGATTGAAGAATCCGTTTCTGCATCCCACCCTGCGGCAACGGAATCTGCAGCTGATCGGCTGGACGGCGCGGGGCCTGGACACCGTTTTGCGAAATCCGCAGCGGGTTGCTGCGCGAATCAGCCGCCGCGTGCGGCCCGGCGCGATTATCCTCCTCCACGAAGGCCACCGCGCGACTTCTGCGCCCGCATTTAATCTCGAATGTATTGAGTCTACGCTGCGCGAATTGACCGCTGCGGAGTACCGCTTCGTTATCCCGCAACCGCCACAGCTGCGGGTGACCGGCGACGGAAGATGAACATGTAATTGTTGAACGGCGTTCTGCCCCACAGTGGCTGGCTTTCCGCGTCGAACTGCTCGGACGCAAACGCCGCTCGCAGACTTTCGCTGGTGGGAAAATTCAGCGGCGCGCCGACATTCCATGAGATGGCCTGCGCGAATTTTTCGCCGACATACGTGGCCAGAAATCGCGCGCTCCGCTCGCGCGGCGCATCTCTGATCGCCACGACGCCGCCAGCCGGCACGACACTCGGCAGCCAGCTAAGAAGCGTTCTCTGCTCATCGCGCCGCAGGTAATGCAGCATATCGAGCAGGGCGACGTTTCCGTTAAATGACGGAAAGCGCTCGGTCGCGTCGCCTTGCCGGAACTCAGTCGCGCGGTAGCCTGCGCGCGCGGCGGCTTGCCGGGCAAGCGCGACCTTCCGCCCGTCGCAATCGATGCCGATCACCGGCTGTCGGCATCCGCGCTCGCGCAGATAGGCGGCGAGCAACCCTACTCCACAGCCGAGATCGAGAATCGGCGCATCGCTTTCGCGCAGCAGATCGAAGACGGCAGGAAACGCCGGATCGTTCCGTATTTTTGCGGCGACGTAACACCGCAGCCAGCCGGGCGAGAATTGCGCCGCGACGCGTCGACACGCGTTGTCGTGATCGGTTGTTCCACTCACGGCGCCAGCAGGCCAGTATACCAGCGCACGAGCCATTCCCCGGCGAACATCCAGATCAGCGCTGCGAACGCCAGATACGGGCCGAATGGGAGTTTCGCCGACCAGACGCGCTTGCCGAGGATCAGCGTCGCGAGACCAACGACCGAACCGGCGAGCGATCCGCCAAAGACGCTGAATAACACGCCGCGCCAGCCGGTAAACGCGCCGATCGCGGCGAGGAACTTGAGATCGCCGCGCCCCATCGCCTCGCGCGGAATCTGCAATTCGCGTACGACTCCCGAAATCTGATCCACCTGATCGAGCGCGAGTTCCTCGGTTCCGGTGTTCACGCGATTGTAGTGGAACCGCAACGTCTCAGACCCAATCGGCCGGGCATCGATCACAGCACGCTCGCAAAACAGAATCAGCTGATCGCTTTCGCGCGCAAAGTATTCGCTCCACAGCTCCGTCTCTTCGCCGACAACAAACTCCGCGTCATCACCTTTGCGTGTCCACATGAAGGGCGTCGGCGTGTCGAGTCGGATCCTTTTTTTCCCGAACGCGATCTTCCCGACCTCGAGCACCAGCCAGAGCAGCACATAGCCCAGCAGCGCCGCGAGCACTGATCGAATAATCGCCGCGACGCTGCCGTGAGTGTTCATCAATTCGGGAACGATCCCTGCACACACGATTCCCGCGGCTACCCCGCCGAGCGTGATCTCGTCGGGGATAATGAAGTGCTCGAAATCGATGAAGGTCGCCGCAACCAACAGCGAAACGAAAACCCAGTAGGCGACGGCGAGCTGCCATGGAAATGCGAGCCACACACCGACAAACAGGATTCCCGTGAGCAGCTCGACCGCGAAATAGCGAAAGGAAATCGGCGCGCTGCAGTTCGCGCAGCGGCCGCGCAAAAACAGCCAGCTGACCAGCGGCAGATTCTGCTGCCATGGAATCTGTTTTTTGCATGATGGGCAAAAGGAGCGGCGTGGCTTGTTCACCGACAGATCGAGCGGCAGCCGATAAATGCAGACGTTCAGGAACGAGCCGATCGCGGAGCCGAGCACGAACACGCCGATCGCGAACACGATGCGATATGCTGCGATTGAATCGGCCATCCGCTACTGCGCTCTCCGCGCGAGTCGACGTTGCATCAGCCACGCGATCCAGATGCAGCTCTCGTAGAGCAGACACATCGGAAGGCCGAGCGCGATCAGCGTTAAAATATCGGGCGTAGGCGTGATGATCGTCGCGAGAACAAAGATGAGCACGATCGCGTAGGGCCGGGTGCGCGCCATGAACCGATAGGTGACCAAACCAAACCTGACCAGCGCCAGCACGACAACCGGCAGTTCGAATGCGAGACCGAAGCCGATCGTGAACCGCGTCACGAACGAGTAATACTGCTGCACCGTCCACGTCGGCGCCCAGCCGAGGCTTTGCGTGTCGTGAAAAAAGAAAAGGATGGTCTTCGGCAAGAGCCAGAAATAACAGCTCAGCACGCCCGTAACAAACAGCGCAAAGCTGACGAAAATCGCCGGGAGGACGAAGCGCTTTTCCAGCGCGGTTAGCGCCGGCAGCACGAATTCGGCGAGGAAATACAACAGCATCGGAAACGCGATCACGAGTCCGGCATAGAACGCGAGGTGGAACGAAATCGTGATCGAATCCGTGATGCCGAGCGCGCGGAGCGCACCGATCTGCGGGTCGACTTCACGCAAGGGCCGCTGCATCACTCGCACGAGCGAGGAGCGAAACGCGAAGCAGCCGATCATCGCGATAATCAGCGTGATCGCCATCTTCACGATCGTCCAACGCAGGTCCTCGAGGTGTTCGAGAAACGGTTTCGACGTGTCGCTGTCCGGCAGCTCGCGGAAGCGGAAGATCTCGCGCAGCGCCATCGTTACGCCTCGATTGAGATGATGCCGCGCGCGCACAAACGCGCGAAGGCTGCGAGCGTATTCGCATCGCGCACTTCATCGGCTGCGATCATCCGTTGCAGCTCGCGAACTGGAACCTCGCGGCAATCCACAATCGCCTCTGACTCGTGATGCGCGTGACCAGCCGCGCTGGGTTCCACCGGCCGCGCCAGGAACAGGAACGCGCGTTCATCGGTGAAACCAGGTGAGGAAAAGAAGTCGCCGAGAAACTCGAGGCTGCCGTGCGGCGCGAGTTCGTAGCCGGTCTCCTCGCGCAGCTCGCGCACTGCTACCTCTTTGAGCGATTGCGAATTGCAGAGCTCATCCACCTGACCAGCCGGCATTTCCCAGATCGTCGCGCGAATTGGAATGCGCTCCTGCCGGATCAACACCAGTTTTTGCTGCGCCGTCATCGCAGCAATGACGACCGCGGGCTTCCGTCGGACGGTTGTCCAGCTCCGCTCCGTCTCACGTGAGGGCGTGAGAAGCTTTTCCCGCAAGACCGCCACATGGCCATCGTCGAATTCAGTCGTGCTACTGATGACCTGCCAATCGCGCCGGAGTGATTCCACCGCGCAAATTAGCACGCCAGCATCGGGCGCCAGCGGGCAATTTGCGGTTACTCGCGCGCCGATCGCACCACCGTGACTGAGACGAAGTCGGTTTGCGGCAACACAAACTTTCGCACCTCGACGGCGGTCCTCATGATAGGAAAGGACTCGAGCAGATGCCGCGCGATCGCGTCGGCCAGCGTTTCGATCAACTTATCGGCGCGAGCTTCCGCAATACTTCGAACCTGCGCAGCCATCGTCGCGTAATCTGCGGCACGCGTGATGTCATCTTCGAGCGCACCTATTTCGTGTTTTAGCCAGACAGTGATATTCAGCACGAGCCGCTGATCTGTTGCGCGTTCCGCATCCGTTACACCGACACGTGCTCGGAGCTCTAACCCGTGAATGTGAATTTGCGGTGGATCATCCATCGCGCGCAGCGAACGGTTTATCCGACGCGAAAGCGGATGTCGCGGATGGTCTTTCCGCCGAATCGTTGCTTCAGTTTGCGTAGCACGTCGGCCTTCGAAATGGTTTCCAGCTCGTAATGCAACGACGGTTGCAGAACTCGCACGACCAGCAATCCGCCTTGCAGCGCGACCGGTGCGGAATGCGCGGCGATAAATTCACCTACGATTTTTCCCCACGCCTGAACGATCTCTGCCTCGCGCAGGCGTTCCGCCAATCCGAGCTGCTGCATCACGCCCGGCACTAATTCCGCCGCGGAATAGCAGCGGTCCGGACGCGGCTTGCGATCGGGTAATCCGCGCCATTCGGCAAGCACTTGGGCGCGGAGCCGTGGATTCACGCGAACAGCGGGAGCAGCCTCGGCGTTAGTACTTCCGCCGCATGTTGCTCGGCAGAATGTTGAGCTCGGTCCGATATTTAGCCACCGTGCGGCGAGCGATCGGAATGCCGCGGCCGCTGAGAATCTCGACAATCTCCTTGTCGCTCAAGGGCGAACCGGGGTCTTCGTTTTTCACCAGGTCCATGATCGCTTCCTTGACGCTGGTGTTGCTCATCGACTCGCCGCTGGAGGTCTGATAGCCCGGCGTGAAGAAATACTTCATCTCGAAGACGCCCTGCGGCGTCGCCATGTATTTGCCGGAAATCGCGCGGCTGACCGTCGTCTCGTGAACGCCGACCACATCCGCGATTTGCACCATCGTCATCGGCTTCAGGTGCGCAGTGCCGTGATCGAGGAAATCGCGCTGCCGCTTCACGATCTCGTGCGCGATGTTTGAAATCGTCTGCTGCCGCTGGTGAATCGATTTGATCAGGAACTTCCCGCTCCGGATTTTGTCGCGGATGTAATCCTTCACCTCGCTCCCGCTGCCATCGCCGGACATGATGTCCTTGTAGGTATTGCTGATGCGCAGATGCGGAATTTGTTCGCCGTTCAGGATCACCTGATACTCGCCGTCGATTTTCTCAACGGTCACATCGGGCAGGACGTAGTTCTGCGGTGATTCGGCAAAGATGGCGCCTGGCCGCGGCTCGAGCTGCGCGATGCTATTCGCGGCTTTCTGCACCTGCTCGACGCTGATGCCCATCCGGCGGGCAATCTCGGGAAACCGGCGCTTCCCGAGATCCTGCATGTGCTCCTGGATCATCCGGTACTCGAGGCTGTTCTGCTTGCCTTCACGCTTGAGTTGAATCAGCAGGCACTCGCGCAGGTCACGCGCACCGACACCCGGCGGATAAAAGCTCTGGATGAGCGTGAGCATGTTCTCGAAATCCTCCTGCGGGATTCCGGTGTTCATCGCCATTTCGTCGGGCGCAGCCTGGAGGAAGCCGTTGTCGTCGATATTGCCGATAATCAGCTCGGCCGTTTTGCGGTCGTTGGCATCGAGCACGGTCTGATTGAGCTGTCCCATCAGGTGCTGCTGCAGCGTTTCCTGAGTAGCGATTGAATCGAAGAAGAACTGCCGCTTCTCGTCGTCCTCCTGAGAGCGAGAGCTGTAGCTCGTCGATTGCGCCATGTAATCGCGCCATTCTTCATCGAGCTTCGCGAGCTTATCGAACTCCTCCTTGAATTCCTCGTCGACTTTGGCCGCCGGTGTTTCGCTCGTGCCATCGGAGCCCGGCTCGGAGGGCAACTCCTCCAACACGGGGTTGGTTTCCATTTCCTGCTGAACGAGATTGCGCAATTCGAGGAGAGGCGCCTGAAGAATGAGCAGGCTTTGCTGCAGCTGCGGCGCGAGGACCTGCTGGAGAGACAGGTTTTGCGACTGGTGCATTCCGGGGCCTGCCATGATTCTCCCGAGCGTACGCGGCGCTGGGAGCGTAACGCAAGCAATTTTCGCGCCTGAAACGGCAAAACTTCGCGCAGGTCGGGCGCGCCGCGACCGAGGAATAGCACTTGCTTTATGAACAGCCGAAACATGAAACGCTTCGCGTCAATCGCTTGCGCTCTCGGCCTGACCGTCGCCTCTGCAACATGGGCTGCTCCCGCGGCTGCTGATTCGCAGGATGCGGAACAGTTGGCGCGCCTGGTGAAAGAACTCCAGGCGCAACAGCTTACGATTGCGGCCAATCAGGCGAAAATCGATGAGAAGCTCGCGCTGGTCGCCGAGGCCGTGCGCCAGGCAAAAGTGTTTGTGAGCCGACCGGCAACCCTGCGATGAAACGCGCCATTCTGCTGATCCTGATCTGCTGTGCGGCGCCCGCAGCGCTGGTGAAGAGCCAGTCACCTGCGTTGACGGTTGCTCCTGCGACAACTGTGACGTCGGCACGAACAACGACGGCAGTCACCGCAGCGCCCGCTGACTTGAGCGCGACGCTCAAAGAACTGCAGCAAATGAAGACCGCCAACGACCAGTTGATTCAACGCCAGACGGCGATGCTTCAGCACCTCGACGAGCTGCAGCAGGGCGCGCAGCAGCTCCGGGTTTTCTCCAGCCGGAGATAACTGCGAGCCGAGTCGCAGCTACTTTTTGCTCTTTGGCTCTACTTTTCGGTAGAGCGTGGCCATGCTGATGCCGAGCAGGCTGGCAGCTTTCTCGCGTGAACCGCCGCACTGCGCGAGTGTCGCGTCGATGTAATTGCGTTCCTGTTGCTGGATGAATTCATCGAGCGGCTGCCCGACCGGCATGGCCGCGATCGCCTGCTCTGCTTTTTCGCCCTGCGCGTATTTCACGATTTGCGGCGGTAGATCGCTCGGCAGGATGATGTCGTTGTCACACAGCGCGCAGGCACGCTCAATCGCGTTCTCGAGCTCGCGCACGTTGCCCGGATAATTGTAGTGACAAAGAATATCGACCGCCTGCGGATCGATCTTCTTCGGCTCGCCACCGGCTGAACCGGCGTTTTTCTGCAGAAAATGATTCACCAGGAGCGGCACGTCTTCGAGCCGCTCGCGCAGCGGCGGAATCTCGATCGGGATGACCGCGAGCCGGTAATACAGGTCCTCGCGGAAACTGCCCTCCTTGATCTTTCCCTGCAGCACTTCGTTCGTCGCGCCGACGACGCGCACGTTGACGGGGATGCTCTTGTTGTCGCCGACCCGCCGGACTTCGCGCTCCTGCAAAACGCGCAGCAGTTTTGTCTGCAACGGAGGAGCCATCGAGTTCACCTCGTCGAGGAAAATGGTCCCGAGGTTTGCCTCCTCAAACAGCCCGCGCTTGTCCGCCACCGCGCCGGTGAATGCGCCTTTTTTGTGACCGAACAACTCCGATTCGAGCAGATTTTCCGGCAACGCGCTGCAGTTGATCGCCACGAACGGGTGGTGCTGCCGGTTGCTGTTGAAATGCAGTCCGCGCGCGACCAGCTCCTTGCCCGTTCCGCTTTCACCCTGGATCAGAACGGTGCTGTCAGTGTCGGCGACTTTATTAATGATATTGTAGACCTGCTGCATCGTGCGGCTGGTGCCGATGATGTTCTCAAAACGATAGCGGTTTTTTAGTTCCTTCCGGAGATACGTGTTCTCGCGCAGCGCCGCCTGATAATCGAGCGCCCGCTGAATCGTCATCTGCAGCTCGTCGATCTTGAACGGCTTGGTGACGTAATCGTAAGCGCCCATCTTCATCGCCTCGACGGCGGTCTCGACCGACGCATACGCCGTGATCAAAATCACAGCGGTCTGGCGGTGATGCTCGCGAACGTGCCGCAAAACATCGAACCCGGTCATCGTCTCCATCTTGATGTCGGCGATCACGACCTGCGGCGCGATCGCGTCGATCTGCTCGACCGCTTTCGGCGCGGAATTGAACGGAAAAGCCTGGTGACCTTTTTCGCGACAGAGCGTCACGATCACTTCAACCATCGCCGGCTCGTCATCGATGATGATGATTTTGGCCATATTCGCAGTTCGGAGAATTAGCGCAGGTTTGAGAAATGTAAACGCACAACTGAGAATCGGCGATTACTGCACCTGCTGGGGTTCGCCATTGAGCATAACAAAAGAAATTGCTCCCTCGTGCGCGACGACGCCCTCGTACGCCTCCAAGGGTTTGCCTTGAAACGGCACGGCCACAATGTCAGCGAGATAACCGGGCAACAGCCGGCCCAGTTCGCCTTGCCTGCGCAGCGCTGCCGCTGCGTTTGTCGTGACCATCTCGAGAAGCTCGCGTGCGGAAACGTGCGGGCGCTCGCGCGCAAAGATCCGTAACTCCGCGAGCAGGCTCAGATCCGGTGCGGAAGCGAGGCTATCGGTGCCGATGCAGACATTCACGCCCGCGTCGCGGAGACGTTCGTATGCGAACCGCGTGTGCCGAAAATATCCGTGGCTGCGGGGGCAGTGCACGATGTGCAGCGGATCAGCGCGGCGGAGCAATTGAAAGTCGTCGTCCGTGAGCTCGTTCGCGTGCGCGAAAATCCAGCGCGATTTGTCGCTGCACAATCGAAGCAGACGTGCGAAAGCCGTTTCATTTCCGCAGTCGGACATATCGCGCCCGAGCTCCGCAAGAAAATCGTAGAGCGCACCGCTCGCGTGCCGAAACATCTGCAGCTCTTCGAACGATTCCGCGACGTGAGTTGTGCGAACGAAATCTTCGTGTGACGCAATCCGCCCGACGTGCCGATACAACTCCGCCGACGCGGTATACGGTGCGTGCGGTGCAAGACCACGACCGGCGAGCGGACTCGCCAGGTGAGCGAGAGCGTCGCACGCGGCGTCCGTGATCTCGTGCGGATCTGAGTTCGGGCGCACGTCGATCAGCTCGGCGCACCAGAATGTGCGCAACACATCCGCCGCACGCGTTGCCGCTTGCGGACACGCGGTCAGGTTTAAGATCGTCGTCGTGCCGAATCGTCGCGCTTCGCGAAAGCCTGCATCGATCGCCGCAATGTAGTCATCCGTGCTAAAGCCGGCTTTATGCGAGTTAATGGTCCGGATCCAATCGGTGAACGACGGCTGCCGCGCGATTCTGCCGCGCAACATCGTGTAATCGAGATGGCAGTGCGTGTTGATCAGCCCCGGAAGCAAGACGCTGCCGCCGAGGTCGATCACCTCGGCCGTGTTCCGCGCGCGCACCTCGCGAAACCGGCCGACATCCGCGATGCGCTCTCCGCGAATTGCGACCGCACCGTCTTCGATTGGCCCGCCCGCCATCGTCAGCACGACGGGTGCGCGGAGAATCACGTCACTCACCTTTGGCGACCGCGCGGGCAGCAGCGACGAGGAGATTGCAGGCCTCCTGACAAAGCAGCGGCACCGCGCGCTCTCCGTGATTCGTTTGATCGTACGCGGGATTGAATTTCGCCTCCGGCAGCAACGTCGAAGGCGCCGCGCCGCTCCCGTCGCGCTTCCAGAGAATTGTGCGAAGGCAGCCGCCATCCGATCGGCAGAATCGACCGACGAGCTCGTTCAAGGCGGCGTCGGTAACGCGCGACGCAATCCGATACATTCCGGTTTGGCGGTTTAGCGTCTGCCGCAGCGCGGTGGTGCTCAGCTCGTCGCGCTGCCACGCGCGAAGTGCGGCGAGGCGTCCGGGGTAGAGTTGCTCGACGGCAGCTTCGGCGTCGGCTGCCGACGTACAGACGATCCGCCAGCCGTGCCGCAAATTCGGCGCGGTTTTCAGCGGCCGATAATTTCGCGCGTCGTCGAATCGCGCAATCTGATCCGCCGCATCCGCCGTAAAGCGCTCGAGCTCTTCGCCGCCTCGTGATTGATCATCGCGATGCCGCAGCTCAAAAGCTGCGCTGCGCAGCACCGCCACCTCGCCGATTAGCCAGCCGAATTGCTCGAGCGTCTGCTCGAATTCGCTCGTCACCGCAGCGCGCGCCAGATCAGGCGCCCCGCACCTTCGAGGAAATCACGGTCGCCGTCGTCGAACGCATCGAGCTTCTCGCTTTCGACATTAATGATTCCCGCCACGCGGTCGTGTTCGTCATCAATAATCGGCACGACGATCTCCGATTTCGTCGTCCAGAAATTCGGCAGGAAGCGCGCGTCTTTGGTAACGTCGCGCACAATCGCGGTGGTGCGCGTTTCGTAAACTTCGGAGCTGATGCCCTGGGTTACGGGAAAGCGCGGCACGGCCGGCTTCTGCGCGCCGGATGACCCGACGAGGACGAATTCTTTTCGGCAGACCTTGTAGATCCCGACCCACCGATACCCGCAAGTTCCCTGCACGATGTCGGCGATGCGGTTCGGGACGGTTGGATCGTGCTTCACGCCGCAAACCATCATGACGCCGATCTCCTGCAGCGCCCGGCCCCGGTTTTCCCTCGCGTTTGCTGTCGCTGCCATACCGTCAGGCAACGGATTGCAGTTTGTGCGCCGCGTCAAACGCGAGCGCCTGCTCGACGATCAGGTTCGCGAACTCCGGCTCGGTTCCAATCGCCCTTGCGTAGTACAACGAACGGCCATGCAACTGATGCGGATTCTGCCGGAAAACGCCGTCGGCGACGTGCTGCGACATTCCGAGCAGCACCGGAATATCTTCATAGCTGTGAAGCCCGTCCGAGATGAAAAACGGCACGACCACGACATGCGGAGTCGAAGTTAACTGTGCCCAGTCGGCGATGAGCGGCGGCTCTTCCATGTAGGCGTTTAAAACCGCAGCGAAGAGTCCACGTTCACGAATCTTTTGCACCTCGCGCTTTGCCGCCACCGCGCTGTTATCGTTGAGCTCGGTGCCGTGTGCGACGATGACGAGTGTCGTTTCCGCCGGATTTATGCCAGGCGCCACTTCCCTCGCCCGCTTCAACAGCAAATCCGTCACACGTTCATTGCTGCCGACCGGCTCGCAGTATTTCCAAATCTGACCGCCTGGCCGTTCCGTCACCGCGCCGGTCAGCTCGATCTCACGCGGAATCACCGTCTGCGTGAAATAACCTTCACTGATGAAGTTCGGCACGACGTAAACGTCGCGAACCGTGCCGCCGCGAAAAAACAGCAGCGCGTCGCGCAGGCTTGGCTCCTCCTTCCAGAATGCGCACTGCACCTCGGCAAAGGCGCCCGATCGCCTGATCTGACGCATATGCGCCCACGTCGGCGCGCTCGAGTCGGCATTCACCGTTGAGCCGTGGCCGACGATCAGGAGTCCCGCATTTTCCACAGGAGCAAACGTCCAACGTCCAACCCGGAACGTCCACCGTCAGTTGCAGCGCTCGTTTCGGCGTTCGGCGTTGAGCGTTTGGCGTTCGGCGTTAAGGTTCTCCCATGCGCTTTCGCACCTATAAAAACACCGACCTGACGGTGAGCGAGGTCGGGTTTGGGCTCTGGACAATTTCCACCGGATGGTGGGGACAATTCACCGAAGGCGAGGCGATCGCGATGATGCACAAGGCGTTCGATCTCGGCATCACGCTGTTCGACGCCGCCGATACCTACGGCAACGGATTGAGCGAAGAGTTGCTGGCCAAGGCATTCCCGAAGCAGCGCGATCAGATCGTCATCGCGACGAAGGTCGGCTACGACTTTGTCACGCACGGCGAAGGGCGCGGTCGCGGCCAACGCGAGATTCCGCAGGATTTTTCACCCGAGGCGATCACGCGCGCGACCGATGCTGCGCTCAAGCGGCTAAAGACCGATCGCATCGATCTGCTCCAGCTGCACAACATCCGCATGGAGCAGGTCTACGACGACGCGCTCTGGAGAACGGTCGAGGAACTCACGCGCGCCGGAAAAGTTCGCTACGCCGGCATCGCGCTCGGCCCGGCGATCGGCTGGCTTTACGAAGGCGTGAACTGCATTCGGGAGCGCGAGATCACGAGCGTGCAGCACATTTACAACATCCTCGAGCAGCATCCCGGTCGCGCCATGCAGGATGCGGCAACTGAAGCGGGCAAAGACACCATGTTCCTCGTCCGCGTGACGCATTCCTCAGGAATGCTGGAGGGAAAATACACGTCCGAGACGGTGTTCCCGCCCGGCGATCACCGCAATCATCGGCCGCGCAGCTGGCTGCTCAACGGCGTCAAAAAGGTGGAGCGGCTGCGGTTCCTCGAAAGCCCGGAGCGCACGCTCGGCCAGGCAGCTCTGCAATGGCTGCTGGCGGACGATCGTGTCGCGTCGACGCTGCCGAACATTTACGACGACGCACAGCTGCTCGAATTTGCGAAAGCCCCGGACACGCCACGTCTGACCGCTGATGAACTCGCGAAGATCGACGAGCTTTACGCCGACAACTTCGGTGTCGAACGCGAAGAGATGAAGTTCAAGGGCACGATGGAACTGCCGGAAACAGCAGCGGCCTAGCCGAGCGACCGCCGCGCTGCGTTAATCGGATTGATCGTCGTCTGCCGTGTCGCGGTCGCTGGCCGGTTCTTGCTGCACCGGAATCGCACGGCGCACATCCTTATGCGCCACCGTTGCCGGCGCATCGTTGTAAACGCTCTTCAACACGCTGGCGACCATCGGACCCGCGGCAGATCCGCCGTGAACTTTGCTGCCGACCTCGCCCTCATACAGCGCGGCGAACGCATACTGCGGATGATCGGCAGGCACGAACCCACAGAACCACGCAGCTGTTTTCTCCTTCGCTTTTGGACCCCACTGCGCCGTCCCGGTTTTGCCGGCGACTTTCACCGTCTCGAGCCTGGCCTGATGCGCTGTTCCGCCCGCGCCGTTCACCACATTGACGAGCGCTGTGCGAACTTCATCGGCCGTTGTTGCTGAAAGATTCAGCATTCGTTTTTCCCGGACCGGGAACGCCGTCACGATGCCGTTGTCGACTGTCTGCACGTGCTGCACGAGCCGCGTTTGATAAAACGTGCCGCCGTTGCCGACGACCGCCATCGCCTGCGCGACCTGCAGCGGCGTGACCAGCGTGTCACCCTGACCGATCGAGAGATTCGCAATGTCGCCGTTGAGCAACTTGCGGCCGTGGGTCGCGCGCATGTACTGATCGTTCGGCAGCCGCCCTTCCGCTTCGCCGCGCAGCGGAATGCCCGTCTTTGCGCCGAAGCCAAGTCGCTGCGCCCATTCCAGAATCGGTTCCGCGCCGGTCCGGATCCCGACCTGATAAAACCAGGTGTCGCACGATTCCGTCATCGCCTGCACGAAATCCAACGCCCCGCGGTCGCTCTTCTTCCAATTGTGAAAGGTGACGTTGCCGACCTGTAGCGCCGGCACGCATTGGAACTGGTCGTCTGGCCGGATCGTGCCGCTCTCGAGTGCAGCAATTCCGACGGCGACCTTGAATGTCGAGCCCGGCGGATACGCCGATCGAAAGGCGCGCGGCAGCAGCGGAATGTCGGGATCATCCTGCAGCGCCTTTAGCTTTTCCGCCGAGATCGAGGGGACGAACGCATTCGGATTGTAGGTGGGCCATGAAGCCATCGCCACGATGTCGCCGTTATTCGGGTCGACGATGACCAGCGCGCCGCGTTTTGCTTTGGACTCGAGCGCCTTCTCGGCCAGCTCCTGCAGTTTCAGGTCGAGCGTCGTGACGACGGTGTAGCCGGGGACCGGCGCGGTGACGATTTTCTCCGACGTTTTTCGTCCGTCTTTGTCGAAGGTGATCTTGTATTCGCCGTGCTTGCCGGCGAGCACCTGGTTGAACGTCTGCTCGAGACCTTCGCGACCCTCGGTTTCCGGCCAGAGCGTTTCGTGATTGTCGATAATGCCGTCGGGATTGCGGCCCGTTCGTCCCACGTAACCGACGATGTCGCCCGCGATCTTCCCCTGCGGATAACTACGCACGTAAATTGGCCGCAACATCATGCCTTCGGGCACGTTCTCTTTGATCGCGTCGTATTCGTCTTCGGCGAGATTCTGCGCGATCTCGAGCGGTAAGATCCCGCGGTTGCGATAGTGACGCTTGATCACGTCGTCGCCGATCCGGATCGAGCGACCGAGGATTTTCTCAGCGCGCTGAATCTTCTCGTGCGCGTAGTCGACAATCTGCTGGTCGGAAAACTCGAGCGGCGTAGGGAAAACGATCGCGAGGTTGTAGCTCAGCTTGTTCTGCGCGAGCGGCGTGCCGTGACGATCGACGATTTCGCCGCGCGGCGCCGGAATATCGAGCACGTAAGTGCGCGCGAGCTTTTGCGTTTCGAATGTCGGCACGATCTCTTCGTCGACCGCATCGGCGGGCTTCTCCGCCTGTTGCGCGGACGCGACGGCGGCGATGACCGCGAAAAAAGCGGTCGCGCGTAGCGCGATACCGAAATTGCTGCCGGTTCTCATGCGGGAAGATCGAAGTTAGCCAAAATCAGTGGGTTTGCAGGAATCGATGCACTTCCTCCGCCAGTTTCGGCCCGATCCCTTCGGTCGAAGCGATCTCGTCGACTGACGCGCGGCGGAGCCGATTCACGGATCCAAAGCGGCGCAGCAGCAGGTTCTTGCGGTTTTGGCTCACGCCCGGGCAATCATCGAGAATGCTTTCGCCGATCCGCTTCTTCATCAGCAGCTGGTGATAGCTGTTCGCAAACCGATGTGCCTCGTCCCGAATCCGCTGAAGTAAACGCAACGCGCCCGAATCGCGCGGTAAGAGAAGCGGCAGCGCGCGTCCCGGCCGGTAGATCTCCTCGTACTCTTTCGCCAGACCGATGATTGGCAGCTCGTGCAATCCGAGCCGCTGCAATTCGCGGCACGCTGACGAAAGCTGACCTTTGCCGCCATCCACGATGATGAGATCGGGCAGGCGCACAGCGACGAACTTGCTTCGTTCCAGCGCTTCAGCCGGGCTTTCCTGCGAAAACTCCGCGGCGTCGGGATTGGCTTCGCGGTTTTCGAGCAACACGCGCGAGTATCTGCGCCGCACCACCTCAGCCATGCTCGCAAAATCGTCCTGCCCTTCCACGGTGCGGATCCGATAGCGGCGGTAGTGATCCTTGTCCGGGACGCCGTTTCGGAAACAAACCATCGATGCGACCACGTGCGTCGTGGAGATGTTTGAGATGTCGAAACACTCCATCACAACCGGCAGCCGCGGCAGCTGCAACGCGTCGCCCAGCGCTCGCACGTCGGCTTCGGGATCGATCGCGCTCGGCAAGGTGTGCCGGGTAAAGCGCCGCATTGGTTTCGTCGTTCGGCGCAAATCCTCGAGCATGTTTCGCAGCTCCGCCGCTTTCTCGAAATCGAGCCGCGTCGCCGCGCTCTTCATTTCGTCCTCGAGCGCCTTCATCATCTCGCGCGAGTGGCCTTCGAGAAAATCGCACGCCTGCGCCACGCGCTCGCGATATTGCTCCGCCGAAATTTCGCTCAATCGCATCGGCACCTGGTAGGTGGAGGATTTCAGCTCGCGCGCGGTCGGCGAGCCGCGGCCAAACGTCAGCACGCCGAATCGTTTGCGCATGAAATTCAACGTCTGGCGCAGCGCGCCGGCGTGCGCATACGGACCGAAGTAGCGCGCGCCATCGTCTTTTTTGAACCGCGCGAGGCGGAACCGCGGCCACTCTTCGGTTTGGTCGACTTTGACGACAAGGAAGCGTTTATCGTCGCGAAACGAGATGTTGTAGCGCGGCCGGTATTCCTTGATCAGCTTGCCTTCGAGCAGCAGCGATTCGGGTTCGCTCGCGACGGTGTGCGTCTCAAAATCCCACACGGCATCGAGCAGCGCGCGCGTCTTCAGGTCCGCCTGCGCAATTTTAGACGGCATGAAATACGAGCCGACCCGTTTCCGCAGGTCGCGCGCTTTTCCCACGTAGATCACGCGGTTGAACCGGTCGCGCATCAGGTAAACGCCGGGCTTGTGCGGCACCTCGTGCACCTTTTTGTTCAGGTCGGGTTTCTCTTTTGCCGATGACGCCATTGCTCCCGCAATTTTACGGTGAAATGACGCGACGGAAAACTCCATGATCTTCGACGTCGCCGTGATCGGCAGCGGGCCGGCAGGCGCTGCCTGTGCGGCATTCTGCGCGCGAGCAGGGCTTCGCGTTCTCGTGCTGGAGCGAGAGCGCTTCCCGCGGGAAAAGGTTTGCGGCGATTGCCTGAACCCGTCGTGCTGGCCAGTGCTGGAGCGGCTCGGGCTGGAAACCGCGGTGCGCGCGCTGCCGCACGGCCGTCTCGACGAGGTCGAGTTCATCGCAATCAATGGAAGCTCGATTCGGCTGCCGCTGCCGGCCTCAGCTGAGATCGCGGTGAAGCGCAGTCTTTTTGATCAAGCAGTAATGCAACGCGCTGCCGAATTGGGCGCCGAGATTCGTGAAAACGTCACCGTCACGTCACTGTCGCGCACAGATGAATGG
>CADDYX010000026.1 GCA_902810735.1 Verrucomicrobiota bacterium
GGTGTTCGAAGAAGTGAACCGCGCGCGGGGCGATCAGGCGTACGATCCGGCGAAGTGGACCGGCTTCGCGTTTGGCCTCGGCATGGATCGGCTCGCGATGATCCTCTTCGACATTCCGGATATCCGCTTCTTCGCGCAGAATGATCTGCGCTTCCTGCGGCAGTTCGCCTAACGAGCGATGAAGTTCTCCGTTAACTGGCTGCGCGAATTCGTCGAGCTGCCCGCGAATGTCGACGAGGTGAGCGAGCTGCTGACGATGGCCGGCGTCGAAATCGAAGCTGTCGAAAGACGCGGCGGCAGTTTCGAGAACGTCCTCGTCGCGCAGATCCGCGAATTCAAGCAGCACCCGAATGCCGACCGGCTCAGCGTTTGCACGGTGGACGACGGCAGCGGCACCGCGCGCCAAATCGTGTGCGGCGCCAAAAACTTCAAGGCTGGCGACAAAGTGCCGCTGGCGTTGCCCGGCGCGCATCTGCCGAACGGTCTCAACATAAAGAAGAGCAAACTGCGCGGCGTCGAGAGTGAGGGGATGCTTTGCAGTCCGAGCGAGATTGCGCTCGGCAACGATGCCTCGGGTTTGTTGATTCTCGCGGCGGATGCGCCGGTCGGCGCGCCACTGAGCAAGCTGTTCCCGCCGGACACGATCTTCGACGTCGAGATCACACCGAATCGGCCGGATTTGTTAAGTCATCTCGGCCTCGCCCGCGAGATCGGCGCATTAACCGGCAAAGCTGTAGTGTCGGCGCCGGCGGACGTGCCGCTGAGGACAGCGGCCTCTGCAGTTCACATCAGCGCGCTACGCGAATGCCCGTTCTACTCCGCGCGCCGGATCGAGAACGTCCGGGTCGGCCCGAGCCCGGCCTGGCTGCGCGCGAAGATCGAGAGCGTCGGGATTCGATCAATCAACAACATCGTGGACATTACGAACTTCGTAATGCTGGAGATCGGACAACCGCTCCATGCCTTCGATGCTGACAAGCTGAGCGGCGGGATCAATGTGCGGCTCGCGAGCACGGGTGAAAAATTTCTCGCGCTTGATGGCCGGACCTACTCGTTAGGCGAGGAGAATCTCGTCATCGCGGATCAACACCGCGCCGTCGCGATCGGCGGTGTGATGGGCGGCGAAGATACCGGCGTGACGGAGAGCACGCGTAACGTGCTGCTCGAGAGCGCTTATTTTTTGCCGGCAAGCGTGCGGCGAACGGCGCGGATACTGAACCTGCCAAGCGACTCGAGCTATCGGTTCGAACGCGGCGTTGATCCCGGCAGCGTTTTGCGCGCGTCGCAACGCGCGACCGAGCTGATCCGCGAGCTCGCGGACGGCGAGCCGCAGCCGACGGTAGCGACGGCGGGCGCATTGCCGGGCGATCCGCCGAATCTGTCGTTGCGCTATGCGCAAGTAGCGCGCGTGATCGGCGTTTCGATCGAACGGCCGCGCATCGATGACATTTTGCGACGCTTTGGGCTGAGCGACGTCGGACGCGCGGAGGACACCGAATCGTGGTGGCGTATTCCGAGTTACCGCCGTGATTTGCTGCGCGAAGAGGACCTGATCGAGGAGATCGTCCGCGCATTCGGTGCCAATACGGTGCCGAGCGCGAACCGCAGTCGTTTCACTCCAGCAAGCCACGCCGATCATGCGTTCGATTTTGAGATGCGCCTGCGCGAGCGGCTCGTCGCGTGCGGTTTCTCGGAAGCGAAAACGTCTGCGCTCGTGCCGCGCGGCACGCGCTGCGCGCTGGAGCTGCGCAACCCCTTGAGCGAAGAACACGTCGCTCTGCGCCCGAGCTTGTTGCCAGGTTTGCTCGCGGCGCTCGAGCGGAACCTTCGTGCTGGCGCGACAAGTGTTCGTCTCTTCGAGATCGGCCGAATTTTTGGCGGCGAGCAGGCGATCGAGAGCCGATCGCTTGCGGTTGTTTTGAACGGCTCTGCAAACTGGCAGCCGCACTGGCGCGTCGCCGCATCGCGCCGGCTCGACATTTTCGACGCCAAAGGTGCAGTCGAGGCACTTGGGATCGGAGAATTGTCGTTTCAAAAATGGCAGCACGACGAATTCGCCCTCGCTGCTCAGATCATGTTCGACGAGCGGCCGATTGGAATGATTCGGCAGCTCTCGGCCGCCGGAGCAGAGCGGATGGGAGCATCCGGGGCTGTGATTGTAGGGCAACTCGAGCTCGAGCCGCTGCTCGCGCGCAGCGAACGTGCGATGCGCTACAGCGAGGTCGACCGGTTCCCGGCGATCACGCGAGACATTGCGATCATCGTGCCGGAGCAACTGCAGCACAGTGAAATCGAGCGCGTGATCCGCTCCGCAAATGAGCCGTTGCTCGCGGATGTGCAGTTGTTCGACCTCTTTAGCGGCAAAGGCGCCGAATCGCTCGGCGCGGACCGCAAATCGATGGCTTACACATTGACATATCGCGACCGAAATCGGACACTGACAAACGACGAGGTGACCGTGGTTCACACACGAATTCGCGAGCGGCTGAGGCGCGAACTGGGAGCGGAACTGCGGGAATAGTTCTTTCGAAAACGCGGCGCTGAAAATCGGGCCGCAAACAAATTTGCCCTGCGATGTTCGAGATTACAGGTGTGATTCCCGAACCGATATTGCTAGCTAAGGAGGCTGAGTCGCTTGGAGATATGACATGCCTTTACTGGAAGTCAGAGGCTCCTGCGGCGGTCGTCCGCCCGTTACCGAAAGGGAACGGGATATCCGCCTAAACGGCACCTGCGGGGCGAAAATTACGAAGCCCGGGTGGCGAGATGCTGCTCGGGCTTTTTGTTCTTGAAGCGCGCGCTGGAAGTTGAAGGTTGCGGCCAATGGCGCGCGCGATTCTCGCACTCGAAGACGGCAGGATTTTCGAGGGCGAATCCTTTGGCGCGACCGGCACGCGCGTCGGCGAGATTTGTTTCAACACCTCGATGACCGGTTATCAGGAGGTGCTGACCGACCCGTCGTATCGCGGGCAAATCGTCGCGATGACGTATCCGCTGATCGGCAACTACGGCACCAACGCGCTCGACCAGGAAAGCGGTGAGCCGCACGTGCGCGGCTTCGTTATCGAAGAGTTGAGCGAAATTCCGAGCAACTGGCGGAGCGAGATGTCGCTCGATGATTATCTGAAACGCTGGAACATCCCCGGCGTGCAGGGGATCGACACGCGCGCGCTGACGCGCCATCTGCGGACGATCGGCGCGATGAAAGCGTGTCTGACGACGGAGCCGATGCCGTCACAAGAAGCGATCGATCGTGCCATCACAGGCGAGGGCGTCGTCGGCATCGATTACGTGCGCGAAGTCACGCCGCGCGCGCCGTACGACTGGGATCCTGACGATCGATTGAGCACGGAATGGACGGTAGCGAGCGGCACGTTAGCAGAAGTCGTGCACCACAAGTTGCCGCCGAAGCGTCACCGCATTGTCGCCTACGATTACGGAATGAAGCAGAACATTCTGCGGCGGCTGCGCCAAAACGGATTCGCCGTCACCGTTGTCCCCGCGACGACGAGCGCCGCCGATGTCCTGGCGATGAATCCCGACGGCGTGTTCCTCTCGAACGGCCCCGGCGATCCGTCGGTGCTCGCTTACGCGCATGAGTCAGTCCGCGGCCTGATGGGCAAAAAGCCGATCTTCGGCATTTGTCTTGGGCACCAGGTGCTCGGTTATGCGTTCGGCGGGAAGACGTTCAAATTGAAATTCGGACACCGCGGCGGCAATCAGCCGGTCAAGGATCTTGGCAGCGGGAAGGTGGCGATCACGTCGCAAAACCACGGCTTTGCTGTCGACGCCGATTCATTGCCGAAAGAAATCGAAGTCACGCACGTGAACCTGAACGACGGCACCGTTGAGGGAATGCGACATCGCGAGCTGCCGATCTTCAGCGTCCAATATCATCCCGAGGCGGCGCCTGGCCCGCACGATGCGAGCTACTTCTTTTCGCAGTTCGCGGAGCTCATCGAATCCACGCGTTGACTCAAACTCGCGGCGGCCGAAAGTTTCGGAATGTTCAATTCCACCTCAAAATCTGCAGTGCTGGTCAAAGCAGTCGTGACCGTCGGTTTCACCGCTGCGTTGACGATTGCGCCGCTCGCCGTCGCGCAGGACACGCACGATCAGGGCAAAGACTCGCTCGATGCCGCGGCGACGAAAAGCGTCACCGGCGAAGTCGTTGATATGATGTGCTACGTCGATCACAACGCGATGGGCGAGAAACACGCCAGTTGCGCGGCCAAATGCATCAAGGGCAACGGACCGGTTGGTATTCTCGAGAACGGCAAAGCGTATCTCGTGGTCGGTGAGCACAAGCCGATGAACGCGGAGCTCGCCGAATACGCCGGCAAAACGATCACAGTGAAAGGCAAAGTCGCGGAGCGCGGCGGGATCGCGATGATCGAGAACGCCGAGATCGTGAAGAAGTAGCGGCGAACAGCTCTTTGGACGGCGCACTCGTCCGCGGGTGCGCCGTTTTTGCGTACGCTAGCTGTGCGCCCGCAGCGAAATGACCTCGCGAATCATCGCGATGCTGTCATGCACGAAATGGACTTTGCTGCCTTCGTTGTGATCCCACCGCACCGGGATTTCGCGCATCCGGAGATTGGCGCGCGACGCCAGCAGGAGCAGCTCAACGTCAAATCCGAAGCCGTCAACCTGCGCCTGCTCGATGACCGATCGGCAGGCAGCAAGCCGAAATGCCTTGAAGCCGCATTGAGTGTCCCAAAACGGCAGACCGGTTGCGAGTCGCACGAGTAAATTGAAAACGCGGCCTCCTTGTTCGCGCTTCCACGGTTGACGATTACCGATCAGGCGGCGGTCCAGCGCGCGCGAGCCGAAAGCAATATCGAGTTCGTCCGCAGCGATCGGTTCGATCAGCTTCGGCGTCTCGGTAATCGGCGTCGACAGGTCGGCGTCCGAGAACAATCCAATCGGCCGCGTCGCCGCCAGCAAGCCGTCGCGAACAGCGGCGCCTTTCCCGCGGTTCGGCGATCGCTCGATCACACGCGTCGCGGTTCCCGCGGCGGAGGCAAGTGCCACACGCACGACTTCCGACGTGTTGTCGGTCGAGCCGTCGTTCACCACGATGAGCTCGCTTTCGCTGCTTTCGCGACTGAGATACTCGAGACAGGTGGCGAGCGTCTCGCCGATCCGGTGACCTTCGTTGTAAGCCGGAATTACGAGCGTGAACGGTGGAAGCATGCTGACGCGATTAGAAAAACAAGCGTCAGCGCGCCGCTACTTATAAATCTGCACGACGGGTTTGCCGTTCGCGTCCATGTAACCGCGATACATCCCGCTCGTGTTGAACGGCAGCGCGAAATCGCCGTTTTTGTCGATCGCAATCAATCCGCCTTCACCGCCGAGCTCGTGCGCGCGGTTCAACGCTTCTTCGGCCGCTTGCTTCACATTCATTCCGCGGAACTCCATTAAATCCGAAACCGTGTGGGCGACTGCGGCGCGAATGAAATACTCGCCGTCGCCGGTGCAGGAAACTGCGCACGTGCCGTTCTTTGCGTAGGTGCCGGCACCGATGATCGGTGAGTCGCCGATCCGGCCTGCGATTTTGTTCGTCATTCCGCCGGTGGAAGTGGAGGCGGCGAGATTGCCCTGCGCATCAACTGCGGCGGCGCCGACGGTGCCATGCCGTTCGTCATCCGAGATGATGTATTGCTTGCCGGAATGCGCCGCTTCGGCTTCCGCTTTCTTGATCTTTTGCAGCGAATCCCAGCGTTCCTGCGTGAAAAAATATTTCGCGTCGACCAGCTCGATGCCATTCGCTTTCGCGAATGTTTCCGCACCTGCTCCCGCCATCAACACCGGCCCACTCGGCGGATCGCTGTGCGGCGGCCGCTCCGATTTGTCGAGCAGCATGCGCGCGAGCAGGATCGGGTTCTTCACGTGCTGAAGGCCTGCGACTGCGCCGGCACGCATCGTTTTGCCGTCCATCGTCGACGCGTCGAGTTCGTTCGTGCCGGCGTTGGTGAACACCGCGCCGCGTCCGGCGTTGAACATCGGGTTGTCTTCCATCGTGCGCACGGCGGCTTCCGTCGCATCAAGTGCGCTGCCGCCGCGCTGCAGAATTTCCCAGCCGGCGCGGAGTGCGGTTTCGAGACCTTCGCGATACGCCTTTTCCTTCTCCGGCGTCATCTTCGCGCGATCAATCGTGCCGGCGCCGCCGTGGATCACGAGGCCCGGTTTTGCTGCGTTCTCCTGCATCTTCTCGTGGTGAATCGAATCTGCCGCCGCGGGTGAACCGGTGGTTTTATCCGCTCCCGCTTGCGCGTAAACAGAAGCAGCGAGTGCGCAGGTGAAAAGCGCGATGCAACAATGCTTTCGCCGTTGCCTCATCGTCGATCAGTGCCCCGGCGGCGGCGGCGCTGGAGCCGGCGGCGTGGTGTCGTTGCCGAGAATGATCGGCAAACCTTCCTTACCAGCGCCGATGATCACGACCTTCGAGTTGCCGCTCAAGGCGAGTTCTTTCGTCGCTTCAATGCCGCGCCACTTGAGCAGGTTTTCGTTGATACCCTCGGCGACGATTTTCTGGAACGTGGCGATGCCTTCCGCTTCGATCCGTTTCCGATCGGCCTCCTGCTTCTCCTTCTGCAGGACGAATTGCATCCGCGCCGCTTCCTGCTCCGCGCTGAGTTTTTCCTGAATCGCAGCCTGCAAGCGCTGCGGCAGCCCGATGTCGCGCAGCAACATTCTCTCGATCACGACTCCGCGTTGCGCGACCGCGCGAACGATGTGTTCGGTGATGTCCGAGCTCATCTTGTCGCGTTCGCCGGAGTAAAGCGCCTTCGCCTCGTACGAGCTGGTCACCTCGCGCACCGCGCTGCGGACGTTCGGCGCGACCAGCACCGTCTCGTAATGTTTGCCGATCGTCCGGTAAACGTCCGGCGCTGTCGCGGGATCGAGGTGGAACAGCACGCTGAGCTCGAGGTGCACGATGAGGCCTTCGCTCGACGGCGTGTCCATGACTTCTTTGATCTCGCGCGTCTGGATTGAAAGCCGCTCCACGTTCGCGAGCGGATTCACCAGATGAAGACCGGCAGCGAGTGGCTCCGCGCTGACTCGGCCGAAAAGGTCGATCACACCGACGTTCCCGGCAGGCACAACGCGCGCCGAGCGCAGCAGCAGCAGGACGAGAATGACAACCAGCGCCAGCAGCAAAGAGGATCGCGGTTTCATCGCGCAATCTAATCAGCGTGCCTCACGGCTGTCGACGCGTTTCCAGTCGAGCAGCCGCGCGTTTGCCGCAACGATTCTGCTTTTCCAGACGGTGAAGTGGGGCAATTTCCCCCTCACAATGGCCGAGGGAGCGCGCAACCAAGCCGAAGGGCAGGCGACGATCGAAACGAATCCGGTCGTCGTCGTGCAGGAGATCGGCGTCAAAGGCAGCAGCTTTCTGCGCGAGATCGGAGCGATGTTCTGGTTCATCGTCGCGACCTTCGTCGAGACGTGGGAAAATATGCGCGTCGGGCGCGCGCCGTTCCGCGCCACCAGCTTTTTCCGGCACACCGATCGCGCTGGTGTCGGCTCGGTGCCGCTGGTTGCGCTCGTCTCATTTTTCCTCGGTCTAACGATGGCGCTGCTGACCGGTTACCAGCTGCAGCGATTCGGGACCGAGCGTCTCGTGCCGGGTCTGGTCGCAATCGCGTTCACGCGCGAGCTCGGGCCGCTGCTCACCGGCATCATGCTTGCGGCGCGGATCGGCGCGGCGTTTACCGCAGAGCTCGGCACGATGGAAGTATCGGAGGAAGTCGAAGCGATCGAAGCGATGGGCATTAGTCCGCTGCGGTTTCTGGTCGCGCCGCGCATGCTCGCGCTGATCGCGTTGATGCCGTGCTTGTCGACTGTCTCGAGCCTCGCCGCGATTACTGCCAGCAGCCTGATCTCGCGCGCCTATTTCAACATCGCGTTCGTCTATTTCACCGATCTCGTCATTCACAGCCTGCTCATCCGCGACATCATCACTGGAATCTTGAAGAGCTTTCTGTTCGGCCTGCTCATCGCTGCCATCGCTTGCTATCGCGGGTTGACCGTGAAAGGCGGCGCGGCCGGCGTGGGAACTTCGACAACGTCGAGTGTCGTGACCGCAATCACGACCGTGATCGGCTTCGACACGATGTTCAACGTTGTCTACACCGTGTTTTTTCCCACGTGAGCGACGCTGCGCCGACGCCTGCAGTGGTCGAGCTCCGCGATGTGCGGCTGAGCTTCGGCGAAAAACGCGTGCTCGACGGCGTCTCATTCGTAGTCGAGCCGCTCGAGCGCCTCGTCATCATGGGCCAGAGCGGCAGCGGCAAAAGCACGATCCTGCGGCTGGTCCTCGGGATTCTGCAGCCGACTTCAGGCTCCGTGTTTTTTAAGCAATTCGACATGTCGCGTCTCCAGCGACGCAAGCTGCAGCGCGTGCGTTCCGAGATCGGCATGGTCTATCAATACTCCGCGCTCCTCAGCTCACGTACCGTTCGCGATAACGTGGCGCTGCCGCTCGAAGAACTGACGCGCAAGAGCCGCGACGAGATCGACCGCATCGTGGATGAGAAGCTCGACCTCGTTGGATTACGCGAGTCGCGCGACCAGATGCCTTCCGAGCTGAGCGGCGGAATGCGGAAACGCGTCAGCCTCGCGCGTGCTCTCGTCATGGAACCTGAGCTGATTCTATTCGACGAACCCTCAGCCGGCCTCGACCCGGTGATCAGCTCGGTGATCGACGAGTTGATCATCAGTCTGACCGAGAAATCCAACGTGACCTCGATTATCGTCACGCATGAGATGGACAGCGCCTTTCGCATCGGGACGAAAATGGCGATGCTGTATCAGGGCAAGATCATCGAGTCGGGCACACCCGATGAGATGAAGCGGTCGCGGAACCCGGTTGTCTCACAATTCTTGAGCGGCAGCACCGAAGGACCGATTCTGGAAGGAACCAGCGATGCAATTGCGACGAAATGAACTGCTGACCGGCGTGCTCGTGCTCGCCACGCTCGCGATTCTCGCCGGTGTCCTGATTCTGCTCGGCGCGCCGGGGCTGTTTAAGCCGCTCGTCACTTACAAAATCTATTTCGACAACGCGGCCGGCATCAAATTGGGCGCACCAGTCCTGCTCGCCGGACGCAAAATCGGCCAGGTAGACAAGCTGTATTCGCCCGTCTCGCGCGAAGAACAGGCGCGGGCCGAAGCCGCGGCGCGTGCACTCGAGACGCCGACCCCAACGCCGACGCCGAAGCCGGGCTCCACCCCTGCGCCGGAGCCGACACCGGACGTGAAAACGAAATTCGAAGCGCGCATCGACGTGCGGGTCGACCAGGACGCGGCGGTTTACCGCGATGCGCATGCGCGGTTGATCACGCTCGGCTTGCTGGGCGAAGTCGCGATCGATTTCACTCAGGGCAACGACTCCTCCGGGCGCGCCAAGGACGGCGAGATGTTTGCCGGCGAACGCGTGCCCGATTTCGGCGAGGCGATCGCCCGCGTCGTCGACGTCATCGAACCTGTGGCGACCGAGGCGACCGGCACGTTGAAAGAACTTCAGAACACCGCACAAAACCTGAGCCGCATCACCGACGAAAATTCGCAGCTCAACATGTCACTCGCGCAGTTCCGCACCTTCGCCGAGAACCTGACCAATCTTACCGCCCGCGACAGCTCGTTGTCGGTTGCGCTGAAGAACGTCGAGCAGATCAGCAATCAATTGACCGAGAACGACAACATCGAAGTGACGCTGCAAAATTTCCGCGAATCATCCCAGAAGTTGAAGTCGACGATCAACGATCTCGGCCCTGACCTGCACGACGCAGGCGAAAACGTGAAGGAGCTCACCGCGACGGTAAAAACCGAACCGTGGCGGCTGATCTGGCCAAGCAAGAAGAAGTATCCCGAAGAACAGGCGCCGCCGGCGCGCGACACCATCACCGTCCGCAAATCGACCCGGGCGAGCCGCGCTTCACCTACGCCGACGCCGTCGAGTCGGCGACGATAGGAATACGATGCGATCCGCGGTGTCGCTCGTGGTTGTGCTGCTCGCGTGCGCGACCGGCCGCGGCGAAGCGCAAAGTCGCGACCGCATTCAGATTCCGCAGATTCGCCCGACCGCTGCTGTTGCGCCCGGCGTTCAACCGCTCTCGACCGGGGCTCGCGCCGGACTGTTGTATGTGCCGCACAGTTACAATCCGGACGAGCCGCTGCCTGCACTGGTCTTGCTGCACGCGTCGGGACACGACGCGTGGGATTGGTTCGGGTCGTACGGCAGACGAGCGGAGGCAGGCCGGTTCGTCGTCATCGCACCGGATGCATTGCACAAGACGTGGGGCGCAGGGCCGAAGGATTATGGTTCGGACGCCGCGGTTGTGAATCGCGCGCTTGCAAACGCCGCGGCCCGCTGCGCGATTGATCGGAAACGCATAGCCATCGGCGGCTTTTCCGACGGCGCGTCGTACGCGCTGTCACTCGGGATCGCGAACGGCGATATCTTCGGCAGCGTGATCGCTTTTTCGCCCGGCTACTTTATTGGAAAGCCGCGGCGCGGAAACCCGGCGATCTTCATTTCACACGGTGTCTCGGACGAAATTTTGCCACTCGATGTGTGCAGCCGGAGGTTTGTTCCTTCGCTGCGGCAAGCCGGTTACAACGTTGATTATCACGAGTTCTTTGGCGGCCATGAGGTGCCGGACGCGATCTCGGACGCGGCAATGCAGTGGCTCGCGAAAAGATTCCGCAGCACCAGCTGATGCGCGACGTCACGCGGCTTTCTGCGTCAGCCGGTCGCGCAGGAACTTCAGCACCTTGACCTCTTCGTCGCGCAGATCGTCAATCTTCTCGATCAGCGCCTCTTCCGTTTTCTGCTTCAGGCTATTGCTGAGCGTGCCGTCGAGATAACTCTCGAGCACAGCCGGATGGATGTAGCATTTCCGGCAAACCGCCGGCGTGTTGCCGAGGACGTGCGCGACGGCGTGGATCGCGGTTTTCACGTTTGCCTTCGCCTGCTTCTTGTTTTCAAACGCCTCCTGTGCAGTGAGCGCGATTGCCGCGAGCACAGTGCCGGCCCAGGTGCGGAAATCCTTCGCCGTGAAATCCTGGCCGGTGATCTCCTTCAGGTAATCGTTCACATCGCCCGACGTGACGTTTCGCACCTCTCCCTCAGCGTCGACGTATTGAAAGAGCTCCTGACCAGGAAGGTCCTGCAGTTTTTTGATGATCTTCGCGACACGCCGATCGCGGACTTCCTTCTCATGCTTCACACCGCTTTTGCCGCGAAATCGAAACGAGATCGTCGTGCCATCGACATCGACGTGGCGATTCTTGAGTGTCGTCAGGCCAAACGAGTTGTTTTCCTTGGCGTACTCTTCATTGCCGATCCGGATGAAAGTGCGCTCGAGCAGCTCCACTACGGTCGCGAGCACCTTTTCCCGCGGTAATCCAGGCAGCGCGAGGTCCTTCTCGATCGCTTTGCGGATCTTCGGCAGCGCCTGGCCGAAGAGCACCATCTTTTCGTATTTGCCTTCGTCGCGAACTTCGCGCCAGCGCTCGTGGTAACGATATTGTTTGCGTCTCCGCGCGTCGCGACCGACCGCCTGGATGTGGCCGTTTGCCGACGGGCAAATCCAGACGTCCGTCCACGCCGGGGGAATAGCGATTCGCCGAATCCGCAGCAGCCGTTTTTCGTCGGTGATTTTTTTTCCGTCGGTGTCGAAGTACTCGAACTCGTCGCCCTTCGCCTTCCGGGTATATCCGGGTGAGCTGTCGTTGACGTAGCGCAGTCCCGCCTCCTCCGCGGCTTCTTCCGGATCAACGGCAACCTTCAGGTCGCTGACCGATTTTTTATCTTTGAGTAGCTCTTTTGCGGAGGACGGCACGCCCTAGATACGCGGGAGCGTCAGTCGCAGGCTGCATCCTCGCGCGGCAGCGGGGAACTACGCGCCGTAGCTTTTCGTGAACTTCTTGCGCGACTCGCTTTCGGCCGGTGCGGGAGTGGCGTTCTCGCTCTCGGGCTTCGCGGCAGGAGTTGCCGATTGCGCCGCGGTCGGCGGCTCCGCTTCGGGCGTGGCCGGCGGTTTCGACGGCGGCACAGCGGTTGCGCCACCGGAGCTGCTTTGTGACACATCGACGAACGCCATTTGCAGATTGGCCAGCGTGTTTCGCAGCACCGCCGCTTCTTCGTTGCTCAGATTTCCGCGCGTCTTCTCTTGAATCATCGCGAGCTGGTCGATGAACATTTTCGCCAGGTCGAGATTCACTTCGCCCTGGCCAGTCTGCGGATTCGGAATTTGTCCGAGAAACAGGGCCGCGTTTTGCGCCTGCATCATGACAAATTCGATGAAGCGTTGTGTCAGCTCGCCGGCCTGGGTGGAGGTTTGGACTTCGGCCATATCTAATTGGAATTCGCGTTCGCCCCGTCGAGTGGCGGTCGCACAGTTGCAATCACGTGCGGCTGGTCCCGGAAATACCGCCGCGCCACGCGCTTCACATCCTCCACGGTGACAGCGTTCACCTCAGGTTCGAGATGCTTGAAGTGATCGAAACCGAGGCCGTAAAGCTCGTCGAGCGCGGTGAGATGCGCGAGCGTCTCGTTGCTTTGGTTCGCGATCTGTTGCTGGCCGATCAGCTTCTTTTTTGCGCGCGCGAGCTCCGGCTCCGTCAATCCATCTGCCGCGAGCTTATTGATCTCATCGAGCAGCGCTGCCTTGACCGGCTCGAGCTTCATCGGGTCGGTGCCGAGATAGAAAAGGAACAGGCCGGGCACGAGGCCCTGCATCTGGGCTGCGCCGACGTAATAGGCGAGCCCCATCTGCTCGCGGATGCGCACAAAAAACCGTGAGCCGAGATCGCTGCTGGCTTCGTCAATCAGCTCCAGCACGTAACGATCCCGGCTGTAAATGTCGACGCCGCGATAGCCGACCATCAGAACGCCCTGCGCTTTCTCTTTGTAAGTTTCCACGGCTGTCGCTTCGCGGGGCTGCGGCGGTGCCGGCGCTGACGAAAGCGCAAGCTCACCCGCCGGCATATCGTGCAAGAGCCGCTCGAAAACCTCGCGCACTTCCGCGGCTCGCACATCGCCGAAGACCGAGATCACCGCGTTTTTCGCGACCACGTGCCGATCGCGAAATGCGAGCAGATCGGCTTGCGTGAGTTTCGACACGCTCGCCACCGACCCTTTGCTGCGGAGCGCGAACGGGTGCTCACCGAACAATGCTTCGCGCAAAATATTCCGCGCCACCGTCGTTAGCTGTTCTTCATCTTCGCGGATGCCGGCAATCTGCGCTTCTGTTTCGCGTGCCACCGCCTTCTCCGGCATGGTCGCGTTCAGCAGCACGTCAGCCAGCAGCTCCGCGCCGAGCGCGAAGTCCGGCGCCGTCACATCGAGCGAAACGCTGAAGCTGTTGTTGCCCGCTTCGCTGCCAATGCTCCCGCCGACGGCTTCGATCGTGTCGGCAATTTCTTCTGCCGTCCGCGTTTTGGTTCCCTTCAACAGCGACTTCGCCATCAATCGCGTGATGCCGTTGTTTTGCGATGTTTCGGCGAGCAGTCCGCCGCGAAAGACGGCCGTCATAGCGACCAGCGGCAGGCGGCGATCTTCGCGCACAAGCAGACGCAGGCCGTTGGAGAGTTCGATCCTTTGGATTTCGCCGGCTGCGACAGGCTCGTGGTTGTCAGTTGTTCTAGCGAGCGAGCCTTTCGGATTCAGCGAAACGACCGTGAGATTGTTCTCCGCGAAGTAGGTTTGCGCGACGCGGCGAATGTCTTCGGCCGTCACGCGCTGCACCGCTTCCAGATAGGTTCTCGTGAAATTCAGATTGCGCGTCAGCAGCCAGCTCGAGCCGATGTCGGACGCCTGTCCGCGCATCGTGGTGAGCCCATGCAGATGATGCGTGAGCGACGTTTTCTTTCCCTTGGCCAGTTCGTCCGCGGTGACGCCGTGCTGTTTCACATCATCGATGATCTCGAGCACGAGCGCTTGCGCCGCTTCGCGGTTCTCAGGCTCGAGCGTCGCGTCGATTCCAAACAACCCCGGATCGCCCGGTGTGTAGGAAAACGCGCAGACGGTGAATGCGAGCCCGGCCTCCTCGCGCACCCGCCGATACAGGCGCGAGCTGCGGCCGTCGCCGAGGATCGTCGAGAGCAGATCAATCGCGGGGACGTCCGGGTGCATCAGCTCCGGGATGTGCCAGGCGAGTGAGAGGCGCGAGAGTTCCGTCACGAACTCCTGATGCAATTCGCGGCGGCCGAGCTGCGGCGGCTCCGGCGGGATGTAGAGCGGTTTCAGCGGCCGTTCCGAATGCGCGGCAAATAACTCCGTCAGCTGCTTGTGAATCGCGTCTGGATCAACATCGCCGACCACGACGAACGTCAGATTATTCGGCACGTAGCGCGATTTGTAATAATCCATCACCTGCTGGTGCGTCAGCTGGTTGTAGACGTCGAGGTGACCGATAACCGGAAGCCGATACGGATGCTGCTGGTAGGCTGTCGCGAACAACAGCTGCCCCGCGACGCGGTCCGGATCGTCCATGCACATCGCGAACTCGCGCCGGATCACTTCCTGTTCCTTCACGTACTCTTCGCGCGGCAGCGTCGAGTTCATCATCGCATCGGCCAGGATCTCGACCGCGGTGGCGACGCCAGCTTTCGGCACATCGATCCAGTAAACGGTGCGATCGAACGAGGTGTAGGCGTTGATGTAACCGCCCACGTCCTGCACGCTCTGCGCGATCGCGTTTGCCGGCCGCGTCGCCGTTCCCTTGAAGAGCATGTGCTCGAGAATGTGCGACATGCCCGCGCCGAGCTGCGCGTCTTCGTGAATGCTGCCCGTCGCGCACCATGCCTGCACGCTCGCCACCGGCGCGCTGCGATCTTGCTGGACGAGAAGCGTCAGCCCATTCGGCAGCACCCGCTTCTCTGCTGTGCTCGGTGGAAAGGTGACGGGCGCGTTGGCCTCCGCTCGCGTCTCGTTGTACAGGCCGCTGTTCTCAGCGGCGGACCTGCGCGGATTCACGAAGTTTTCGGCGCCGGAAGAGCAGGGGGACGCTTCGCCGGCTGCGGTTTCTCCGGCGCGAACGGCTTCACGAACGCCTCTTCAAAATCGTAGACGTTCTTGAAATCGTTAATCGAGTCTTCCTCCGTCTTTCCGAAAATCCCTGCGCCGATCAGGTTGAACACCATGTTACCGATGTCTTCGGTGCTCTTGACGCCCCAATACGCAAAGACCGTCATCGCCATTGGGCCGAACTCCTTCAGCGCGTACTGCCGCACGCCATCGAGCAGCTCCGGCCCGGCGACGTGTCGCACCGTCGCGCCTTTCACTTTCTTCTGCTGCTTGGTCGTAAAATCGAGCGCGTCGCGCAGGAACACGTACGCTTCGCGCTGGTAGCGCGGGTCGGTGACAACGATCGAGTCGAGCGCTTCGGTGAATCCAATTTTCTGCATCAGCTCATTCCGGTAAAGGCGCGGCTACGATAACGGTCAACCGCTCATGCAGCAACCTTGCAGCTATTCGCCGCGCAGCGCGCGAATCGCCGAATCATATTCCGGCGCGTGGAAGATCGACGTGCCGGCGACGAGCACGTCGGCGCCGCTTTCGATGCAAACACGGGCGGTTTCTGGATTGATGCCGCCGTCGACTTCGATGTGGAGCGCGGGATTGTTTGCTTCCGCCCAATCGCGCGCACGCCGGACCTTCTCCACGATTTCGCTGCGAAACGACTGTCCGCCGAACCCTGGGTGAACGGTCATCACCAGCAGCAGATCGACGCGGGCGAGATGCGGCTCGACGAGCGCGAAATCTGTCGCGGGATTCAACGTGATGCCGGCGCGGCAGCCAGCATCGCGGATCTGCTGCAGTGTTTTGACGACATCGTGCTTCGCCTCCTCTTCGACATGAACCGTGATCGAATTCGCGCCGGCTTCGATGAAGCGCGGCACGTAGTGATCCGCGTGCTCGATCATCAGATGGACGTCGAGCGGCAGATCGGTCAGGCCGCGGACAGTTTTCACGACGGCGGGACCAAAAGAGATATTGTCGACGAAATGGCCGTCCATGATGTCGCAATGGATCCAGTCGGCACCGGCTGCTTCGACGGCGTCAATTTCGTCCTCCAGCCGCGCGAAATCAGCGGCAAGGATCGAAGGTGCAACCAGGACGCGCGGCATCGCAGCAAACGTTCAACGTCCAACGTTCAACGTCCAACGCTCAATGGTTCTCAATTCGGCGTTGGATCTCGGACGTTTGCTGCTTATTCCCACTTATTCACAGGTTTCCCTTGACGGCTGTGAACTGCATTTCTAGATACTGGACGAAATTTCAGCCGGTCGTTATCGCGCTCATAAACGCGCCGCGTGCGCAGCTCGCAGCAGGTCGCGCTTCCGACAGACTGACACGCGTTTGGTGCGACTAATCCAGATTTAAATTCATGTTGGACGGACTCTTCGGCTGGCTCTCAAGCGACATCGGCATCGATCTCGGCACGGCGAACACGCTCGTCTATGTGAAGGATCAGGGCATCGTGCTGCGCGAGCCATCGGTCGTCGCCGTCCAGGCAGGGACGAGCAAGGTGCTGGCAGTCGGTGACGAGGCCAAACGCATGCTCGGTCGCACACCTGCGAACATCGTCGCCGTCCGGCCGCTGAAAGATGGCGTGATCGCCGACTTCGAGGTGACGGAAGCGATGCTGCGGCATTTCATCACAAAAGTGCACGGCCGCCGCGTGCGCGCGAAACCGCGGGTTGTGATCGCCGTTCCTTCCGGCATCACCGAAGTGGAGAAGCGCGCCGTCCGTGAATCGGCGACACACGCCGGCGCGCGCGAAGTTTACTTAATAGAAGAGCCGATGGCCGCCGCGATCGGTGTCGGTCTGCCGGTGCAGGATCCGGCTGGCAACATGATCATCGACATCGGCGGCGGCACGACCGAGGTGGCGTTGATCTCGCTCTCTGGCATCGTGTTCAGCCGAAGCGTCCGCGTCGCCGGCGACGAGCTCGATGAGGCGATCGTGCAATACATGAAGCGCGCCTACAACCTGATGATCGGCGAGCGCACCGCGGAAGAGATTAAAATCAAGATCGGATCGGCATATCCGAGCGACAAAGAGACGAGCGTGGAAGTGAAAGGCCGCGACCTTGTCGCCGGTCTGCCGAAGACGCTGCAGATCACGTCGCAGGAAGTTCGTGAAGCGCTGCTCGAACCGATCTCAACCATCGTCGATTCGGTGCGCATCACGCTCGAGCGTTGCCCGCCGGAATTATCCGCCGATCTCGTCGATCGTGGCCTGGTACTGGCAGGTGGTGGCGCGTTGCTGCGCGGCTTCGACAAACTTTTGAGCGAGGAGACCGGCTTGCCTGTCCATGTTGCCGAAGATCCGCTGAGCGCCGTGGCGGAAGGAACAGGCAAGTGCCTCAATGAAATTAAATTTTTACGTCAAGTTGCTGCTGCTGATCGCAACTGGCGTTAAACTCGGCGCGACTCGGAGATGAGTCGCACGAGCATCATTTCGCTGCTGATTTTCGGCGCGATTCTCGCCTATTTCCTGAGCTTCGGAGCGGACAGCACACGGAAACTGCAGGCGGGTTTTTACCAGTTGATCTCCCCGTTTCTATCGAGCGGGTCTGGAATCCAGAAGCAGATCACGCAGGTGCGCAGCGGCCTGAAAACGCTCGAGGAGCTCGAGCGCGACAACGGCAATCTTCGCACCGAGAACCGCTCGCTCCGCGCCACCAACCAGGCGCTCCGCGACGTCGAGCATGAGGTGAATCGGCTGCGCCACGCGCTCGATTATCGGGAGCGCTCGATTTTTCGCCTCGTGCCGGCGGAAATCGTGACGCGTGACGCCGCCACGTGGTTTCGTACCGTGACGATCAACCGCGGGAAACGCGACCGGATTGAGAGCGACATGCCGGTGGTGACAGATGAAGGACTGGTCGGCAAAACGACGACGGTGAGCGACGACATCGCAGTCGTGTTGCTGATCTCAGACGAGAACTGTCGCGTAGCGGCATCGGTGGAGAACAGCCGCGAGCAGGGGATCGTCAGCGGCGAGCGGGTGGTCGGATCGATCACGCCTTTGCTCAATCTGAATTTTCTTTCAAAACAGGCAAACCTGCAGCCGGGGCAGAAGGTTTTTACCTCGGGCGTCGGCGGAGTTTTCCCGGCTCAACTGCTGATCGGCAGCGTGCAGAGTTTCCGTGTGCGCGAGCTCGACGGACAAGCGCGGCTGACGCCGGCAGTCGATCTTTCGCACCTCGAGGATGTGTTCGTCGTCACCGGCCGGAAATGATCTTTTTCATCCTTCTGCTCATCCTGACGTTCCTGGCGCACATCACGGAATTTTTCCTGCCGCGGCTCGACTGGATGTACAACGCGCACATCCTGATTGTGCCGGTGATTGTGTTCTACGGCGCGATGGCGTTGCCGTTTCCGCTGATGCTCGGGCTGGCATTTTTTGCCGGGTTGATGATGGATCTCACGACGGTGCAGGTGATCGGCAGCAAGGTTGAAATCTCGATCGGATCATCGATACTGCTCTACGCTGTGCTCGCGGGCATCATGCATGGGCTCAGGCCGCTGTTCATCCGCGGCCGGTGGGAAGTTCACTGCATCATGAGCGGCGTTTGCACGTCGCTGCTGCTTTTATCGCAATACCTGATGATCGCCTTTCGCCGCGGTTCGCTCGAATTTACGCGTGAGGTCTGGTGGCAAATTGGCGGTCCCGGTCTGCTCGCGATGATGATGGCGCCGCTGGTGTTCTGGCTTTTGCACTCGATCGCGCGCGCAACGGCATATCGTTATCTGCCGGAACGGGAGGCGTACTAATGAACCGCCGTCGCATCACTCCGCGCCTGCGTATTCAGGTGCTCGCATTTTTCATGCTGCTTGCGCTCGCAGCGCTGGGTGCGCGCCTGTGGTGGGTGCAGGTTGCGCGCGGGGCCGAGTGGACGGCAAAGATTCGCGGCAGCTCGGAAGTGACGGTGCGAATTCCCTCGGTTCGCGGTGAAATTCGCGACCGTAACGGGCTCAGCCTGGTGACCAACCGCGCCAGCTACGAGGTCGATTTTTATCTGCCTGACATGGTGAGGGGTTACAAGCAGCGCGTCGGCCAGCCGCCGCTGACCGAGTACCGCACCACGATCAACGGCATGCCGAAAAACCTGAAAGAGCCGGACATCGTCAGGATCGTGAATGACGGGATCGTGCCGCGTCTCGACGACCTCGATCTCGCCCGTGATTACAACGCGGCGCAGCTACAGAAGCACTATCGGACGAACACCGAGGTGCCGTACTCCTACATCAAGGACATCGACTTCGGCACGATGGCGAAGTTTTCCGAGCACGACGTCGGATTACCGGGCGTCGACATCGCGATCAAGCCGGTCCGCTCCTACGTCTACGGTGCGCTCGCGTCTCATTTGTTAGGCTACGTCGGTCCGCCTGACGACATCAACCGGGAGGAGGCGAGGAAGTACACATTTTATCAGGGCGACGTGGAGGGGAAGTCGAACGTCGAGCACGAGATGGATCCCTATCTCCGCGGCAAACCCGGTGTCCGTTACATGCGCCGCAACGCCAAGGGGCAGATCGACGGTGTTCTGCGCGAGGATCCGCCGCAGCAGGGTGCGAACGTTTACATGACGCTCGACGCGCGTATCCAGTCGGTGGCGGAGGAAGCGTTGCGCGCCGTCAGCCGGGCCGCGGCTGTGGTCGTGGATCCGAACAACGGGAACGTGCTCGCGATGGTTTCCGTGCCGTCGTTCGATCCGAACAAATTCATCCCGAGCATCAAGGCAAAGGACTGGCAGGCGCTACAGAAGGACGAGGCGCGTCCGCTGGTTAATCGCGCGATCAGCGCGTTTCCACCGGGATCAACCTTCAAGATCATCACCGGGCTGGCCGGGCTGCGGAAGCACATTGGCAACAACAAGTACAACTGCAGCGGTGGCGTCAGTTACGGAGAACATTACTTCCATTGCTGGATCGCGGAGAAGGGCGGCTCACACGGCACGATCGGACTGACCGACGCGCTGAAGGTTTCGTGCGACTCGTTCTTCTACCAATACGGCAACGCCGCGGGCATCGACGCGATCGACAAGACGGGCAACGATCTTGGACTCGGCAAAGAAACCGGAATCCACCTGACCGGTGAAGCGCCAGGGATCATGCCCGGGCCGGAGTGGATGGCGGTGCATTACCCGCGCGAGCGATGGTCGCAGGCGTACACCGCGAACGTCTCAATCGGCCAGGGTTACGTGCTAGCGTCTCCGCTGCAGATGGCGATGGCATACGCCACCGTCGCGAACGGCGGCATCTCTTACTACCCGCGCCTCGTCGACCGCGTGTTGAACCAGGACGGCACGCCACTGATCGACGAGCACGGTAAGCCGGTCGTGTCGACGCAACCGAGAGTCGACGCGGACCTGCGCCGCGATTTCACACCGGATCAGATCGAGATGATTCGCCGCGGCCTGTGGAAAGTTGTCAACGAAGATGGTGGCACCGGCAGCGCCGCGCGGATGCAGGGCGTCCAGGTCGCCGGCAAGACTGGAACGGCGCAGGCGTTTACCAACGGGAAGAAGGATACGATCGCGTGGTTCTGCTGCTTCGCGCCATTCGATCATCCGAAGTACGTCGTCGCCGTGATGGTGCAGGGCGGCGAGCACGGCGGTAGTGTGGCCGGACCGATCGCGACGCGCATTCTCCAGCGCACGCTGGCGATGGATGAAGGCAAGTTCGACATGCAGGTCGCGTGGCTCGATCCGGCGCACAGGCCCAATCCTTTCCAGATGATTCCGGCGGTCGTTTACAAAGACGCCAATCCGAACGTCGGGAATAGCGACGAGGAAAACAGCGATGACTCGCAGGCGACCGACAGCCAGCTCGCGGCCGACGGCGGCAACCCTGACGTGGAGCAGGATCCGGACGCTGCCGGTAAGGTGTCGCGCGCGGAAAATCGCGTTCGTCGCGCGCAGCCAATCGCACAGCCGGCGCAACCGGTTCGCAAGCCAAACTTTTTCGAGCGCCTCTTCGGCGGTCGCCGCGCGCCGCAACCGACTCCCGCGCCGGTGCGCAGACCGCCACCGCGCAGATGAGATTTAACGCTGTAGTGTCCGCTCTCTCAGCGGAAACAACGTTCACCGCCAATGCGCTGAGAACAGCGCGGACTACAGCCAACGCTCCCCAGCTTTATGATAGACAGAGTAAAAAAGATTTTAGGAATTTCGTCGCCCAAGACCGGCAACAAGCTGGTCATCAGCGTCGAGAAGCTCGAGCGGCGCGTCGCGCTACTCGAAAACGGCCGGCTTGAGGAATACAACGTCGAGCGCAACAGCTCGCGTAACATTGTAGGCAGCGTCTACAAAGGCCGCGTCAAGAACATCGAGATGGGTCTGAAGGCGATGTTCGTCGACATCGGG
>CADDYX010000027.1 GCA_902810735.1 Verrucomicrobiota bacterium
GAACTGGATCGTGGTGAACGAGAACGTGTTCCAGTATACCTGCTCGACAAACTCGCCATTTCCCTGCTCAAACAGCGGCTATTACGGCCAATACATTTACGCGCTCGACAAGCAGGCGGCCTATAGCAACACGCTCGGCTCTTTCAGCCTCTTCGACCGGAGTTTCGCTGCCTGCGGCTCGAGCGCCACGCCGCAGAGCGAGCTCGGGTGCGGTTTCACGATGGCGCCGGCAATTACCGAGGATAACACGACCGAGACGGTTTACGTCGCCGAGGTCTGGAATGCGACCTCCGGGCAGCTCCGGCTGAGCAAGGTCACTGGAACAGCTTCCACGCCGGTGCTGACTGTTGGGACGCAGTTCCCGCAGTCGACCGAATCGTGGCGAGACCCTGCGGCGCGCATCGGGACGAGCGGCGGCTACATCCCGCAACGGCAACAATCGGCCAACGTAGCGTCTGCGAACCGGATCATGGCGAATGACTCGCGCATCCAGAACGCGGTGCTGCGCAACGGAAAGCTCTGGTGCACGCATACGGTGATGCTGTCGGCGACCTCGCAGCCGGCTGGCACTGCGCTCGGGAGCGGGATTCCTGACATCCGGAGCGGCGTGCAATGGTGGCAGATTAATCCGACGATCGAGACAGGGACGACTGCCGCGCCGCTGCAACGCGGCCGCATCCAGGACCCGAGTGCGAACAACTGCCATAACGGGTCCGGGGGGACATCGTCGGTTTCGCCGTGCGACGGCACGACGGTTTCGCAGTTCGGCGAGTTTTATGCGTTCCCGAGCATCAGCGTGAACAAGAACGACGACGCGCTGATCGCGTTCTCACATTTCTCACCGCTCACCTACGGAAGTAGCGGCTACGCCATGCGGCGCTCGGCCGATGCGGCGAACACGCTGCGCAATCCGGTCATCTTCCATTCCGGACAGGCGCTCTATAATTTTGGATTCGGCTCTGGCACCGGACGCCAGAACCGTTGGGGAGATTACAGTGCAGCGCAGACCGACCCGGTAAATGACACCGATTTCTGGACGATCCAGGAATACGCAGGCACGGCGCGCGATCTTGGGGCCGGGTCCGGCATCGCCGGAGTCTGGGAGACCTGGTGGGCGAACGTGAGCCCGACGAATGCGATCCCGACGAACAGCGGCTCGCTTAAGATCAGCCAGTTCCGGCTGCGCGGGCCGCAGGGCGCGCGGGATGAGTTCATCGAATTGTTCAACCCGAACGCCACCCCGCTGGTGGTGCAGACGACCGACCTGACGGAGGGCTGGGGCCTCGCCTACAGCGTGGATGGCCTGACAATCAACGGCCAGATCGCCGTGATCCCCAACGGGATGATTATTCCGGCGCACGGGCATTTCCTCCTCACCGACAATCCCGATGGAGCGAACCAGCCGAATGTGGTTTACAGCCTGAACAGTTATCCGGGCAACGGTGTCCGCGGCGCCGACAGCGACTTCGGCTGGTCGCTCGACGTGCCGGATAATAGCGGGATCGCTATTTTTAAGACGGCGAACACGGCGAGCTACACCGCAACGACGCGGATGGACTCGGCCGGATTCGCATCGACGGCGAGCGGCCTTTTCAAGGAAGGCACCGGTATTCCGAACCTTTCGACCTCAACGCCGGCGGGGCAGTATTCCATCTTTCGTGATCTCACTGCGGGCACCTCGCAGGACACCGATGCGAACCAGACCGATTTCCTAGTCGCCTCGACAGACGGTGCGCCGCTGGGAGCGCCACAGCACCTCGGAGCACCGGGACCGGCGAACCTCGACGCGCCGATCCACGACAGCGCCGCGAACAACATGACTTCCACGCCGCTCGACCGCGTGGTGGGCAATGTCGCTGCGCCGAACTTCGTCTACGACGCAACTCCGGATGCGCTGCACAATAGCGCGCACGGCACGATCACGCTGCGGCGCACTTTTACGAACCACACCGGCGCCCCGATCACGCGGCTGCGCTATCGCGTGGTCAATATCGACAGCTTCCTGACGAGCCCCGGCCGGGCCGACCTGCGCGTGAGGAACTCGGCGGCCGAGACGGTGGCGATCAGCGGGACGAACCCGGCGTGCAGCGGATCGTCATGCTCTGTGCAGGCGACGACCTTGGAGGTTCCACCGACGCAGTCGAACGATGGCGCGCTTTATTCGAGCATGACCGAGGGCGTGATCACGTTCGACACACCGCTCGCGAACGGTGCGGGCACAAACGTCAATTTCCTGCTCGGGGTTCAACAGGAAGGCGCATTCAACTTCCAAGTCTTGGCGGAAGCGCTGCCGGGCGCGTCGGCGAGTTTCACCCTCAGCGGGTGCGCCGGCAGTGTCACGACATGCGGGACGACGCCGTCATTCTCGATCGGCAATGTCAGCACCACTGAAGGAAATAGCGGGACCACAGACGCGGTGTTCACCGTCACGCTTTCCGCCGCCAGCACGCTGGCGACGACGGTCGATTTCGTGACTGCGGACGGCACTGCCACGACCGCGGACGGCGACTACCTGCCGATGTCCGGTACCCTGACGTTCAACCCGGGCGACACGACGAAGACGATCAACGTGAAGGTGAACGGCGACACGAAGTTCGAGGGCGATGAGAATTTCACCGTCAATCTCACGAACCCGTCAAACGCGACGCTCGGCGACAGCTCGGGCACGGGAACGATCACGAACGACGATACAGCGCTCGGAACTGTTCAGTTCACCTCTGCGACGTATCAGGTGCAGGAAAACAACGGCCAGATCGTCCTGACGCTGGAGCGCACCGGCGATTCAAGCAATGCGGCGACGGTGCACTTCGCGACCAGCCCCGGCACCGCGCTGGCCGGCTCGGATTACACCGCAAAATCCGGCGATGTGACTTTCCCGGCCAACGGCACCAACTCGCAGACGATCAGCATCCCGATCAACAACGACAACACGCCGGAAGGGACCGAGAAGTTCCAGGTGAAGTTAACCGCGGGATCAAACGCGGTCCTCGGCGCGAACGCCATCGCGACTGTGTCGATCCTCGATACTGATACTCCGCCCGCGACGGTGCAGTTCGACTCGGACAGCTATCACGTGCGGGAGGGCCACCGGCGCGTCGTGCTGACCGTGAATCGGATCGGCCATCGCACCGAAGCGGTCACGGTGCATTACGCGACGAGTGATGGAACTGCGCACGCGCCCGCGGATTATATCGCCAGCTCCGGGAATTTAACGTTCCCGGCCGGCGGTCCCGTGAGCAAGACCATCGCGGTGCGGATCGTGAACGACCACGTCCATGAACGGAAACAAAAATTCAGAGTGACGCTGAGCTCGAAGGCCGATGGCGTGCTCGGCGCGCCAAAGGTTGCAACGGTAACCATCGCCGACGACGAGTAAGATTGCTGTAGCAACTGCGGCGGAAGCGTTGACTTCCGCCGCGGCTTCACTCCGGCAGGTCATCGATCGCGTTCGGCGAGCGGACGCGATCTAAGGTCATCGCGCGCAGCGGTCGAGTGACCGCTCGTGTCAGTTTTGCGCCGAATCACGAGGCGCAAAACGTTTGCTAAACCCGGAGCGCTGTCCCAGTTATTGGCGCGATGAGCGCCGGCAAACAAACCGATCCGCAGCGGATGGAAAAGATCGTCAGCTTGTGCAAGCGGCGCGGCTTCATCTTTCAATCGAGCGAGATTTGCGGCGGCCTGAACGGCGTCTGATGACGCGCGATTTCTCACCTGCAACGGCGCGGTGTCTACTGATCGCGGCTATGCTTTCGATCTGCGCTACTCTTGATGCGTTTCCGAGCGAGTCGGAAGTCAAAGCAAAGCTCCGTCTAGGGCTCACGCCGGACGAAGTTGCGGCCGCGTTGGGCGAGCCGAGTAACGGCCGCAGCAGCAGGGACTGCGTCGACTGCGCATTCACTTACATCGCGCCGGTCGCGACGCTAACCCGCCAAAGCGAGGGATACGCTGGCGTGGCTATTGAATTCAGAGGCGGCCGCGTGGCGAGTTGGCGCCTCTACACGAACAATCCGTCGTATGAAGAGCCGCACGCACCGGCAGCGTTCAAGTGGTGGGTGTGGATCTTGGGCAGCGTTTTGGTGCTTGGAGTTATCGGCAAGCTGCTGGTCCGTATCACTCCGGTCGCAGCGGTCGTAGCGAACGACGTTCGTGCAGCCTTCGACAGCCGGCACTTGGAAGCAGACAAGCTCCCAGTCGAGTTTCGCTTTATCACCCACCAAGCCACTCTCGAGGAGGTGATTCGCAGGGCCGGCACGCCGTCGCGCGTGGTGAAGGTGCCGATAAGCGCGGAGTCGGGCCTCGGCTACGCTCTGGTCTCAAGTGAGACGGGGCCGCCACTAATCAAGATCTACGAATACGACCTCCCGTATCACGCTGCGGTCATTATCATCCCGGAGTTTCCGTTTGAACCACAGAGCCGAATACGCGCAGTGTTTTTTCGACAGATCCAACCTGATTTGGCTGCGACGACGGATTGATCCGGCGCGCCTGAACGGCTGCCGAGAGAACCGGCGTGAGAGCACATCAGCCTTGAATCTGTGGAATGTGCGTTAATCTGCCGGTCGAATGAGCACCCAAACCGATCCGCAGCGGATGGAGAAGATCGTCAGCTTGTGCAAGCGGCGCGGGTTCATCTTTCAATCGAGCGAGATCTACGGCGGGTTGAACGGCGTGTGGGATTACGGCCCGCTCGGGGCCGAACTGAAGCGCAACCTGAAGGATTATTGGTGGCGCGTGATGGTGCGCGAGCGCGATGATGTCGTCGGCCTTGACGGCGCGATCCTGACGCACCGCGCTGTGCTCAAAGCAAGCGGCCACGAGGACACGTTCAGCGATCCGATGGTTGATTGCCGCAACTGCAAAGCACGCCTTCGCGCCGATCAGATCGGCGATAAACAACAGTGCCCGATCTGCGGCAGCAAAGATCTGACCGAGCCGCGACCGTTCAACCTGATGTTCTCGACGCAGGTCGGCGCGTCGGCTGATCCGGATTCAATCGCGTATCTTCGCCCGGAAACTGCGCAATCGATTTTTGTGCAATTCAAGAACGTGCTTGATACCTCGCGCAAGAAACTGCCGTTCGGTATCGCGCAGATCGGCAAAGCGTTTCGCAACGAGATCAATCCGCGGAACTTCACGTTTCGGTCGCGCGAGTTTGAGCAGATGGAGCTGGAGTATTTCTGCCGGCCGGAGCAGGGGATGGAATTGCTCGAGTATTGGAAGGAGGAGCGGCTGCGGTTTTACGAGAACATCGGCATCCCGCGCGCGAAGTTGAACGTGCTCACCGTGCCGGACGAGGAGCGCGCGTTTTATTCGAAGGGGACTTACGACATCGAGTACGAGTTTCCGTTCGGCGTGCAGGAACTCGAAGGCGTTGCGTATCGGACCGACTACGACCTGACGCAGCATCAAAAGGCGAGCGGGAAGCCGCTGGAGTATTTCGACGACGAGACGAAGCAGCGGTTCGTGCCGCACGTCATCGAGCCGAGCGCGGGCGTCGATCGCACGGTGCTGGCGTTGATTTGCGAAGCTTACGCCGAAGACAGTGCGCCGGACGAGAAAGGCAAAATGGAGACGCGGATCGTGCTGAGATTTCATCCACGCATCGCGCCGGTCAAAGCCGCGGTGTTCCCGCTCCTGAAAAACAAGCCGGAGCTGGTCACGAAAGCGCGTGAGGTGCAGCAGCTCCTTCG
This sequence comes from Verrucomicrobiota bacterium, assembly GCA_902810735.1. Classification (GTDB taxonomy): domain Bacteria; phylum Verrucomicrobiota; class Verrucomicrobiia; order Chthoniobacterales; family UBA10450; genus CADDYX01. The sequence goes on from CADDYX010000027.1 coordinate 5,691, forward strand.
CCCGCACATGAATGTCTTCTATGATGAAGGGGGCGCGATCGGGCGGCGTTATCGGCGCCAGGATGAGATCGGGACGCCGTTCGGGATCACGGTCGATTTCGAGACGCTCGGCGAACGTGGCGACGAGCTGCGCGATACCGTGACGGTGCGGGAACGCGATTCGATGAAGCAGGACCGCGTCAAAATCTCTGAGCTGCTCGCGCGCCTTCTGCCGATGATCACCTGATGGACGCGGCGACGTTTCGCGAATATTGCCTCGCGAAGCCGGATGCGACGGAGAGCACGCCATTCGGCCCGGACAATCTGGTCTTCAAAGTTGGCGGCAAGATGTTCGCGCTGCTGGCGATCGATGAAATTCCGCCGACAGCAAATCTGAAGTGCGATCCGGACCGTGCTCTCGAATTGCGCGATCGCTACGAAGATGTGCGTCCCGGTTACCACATGAACAAGCGACATTGGAACACCGTCGTGCTGCAAGGTGCGATTCCGGACCGCGAATTGCGCGCGATGATCGACCACTCGTATGCGCTGGTGGCGCCGACTACGCGTGTGCAACCGGCGCGTGCGGGATCTCGCAAATCGCCGGGTTCCCGACGTCGAGCTGCAAAGCGTGCTCCGCGACGCGCAGGAACTGGTCGGGCAAATCGGTAAGCGCAACGCGCAGCTCGTGCTTGGAATCGGGCGGCGCTTCCAGGCGTTTCGCCTGCAACAGGTAACGAACGGCGAGCGCGCAATTCTCGGCCGAATCGACGAGCGTCACGCTGTCGCCGACGACGCGCTGAATGGCGGGCCGAAGCAACGGATAGTGCGTGCACCCCAGCACGAGTGTGTCGGCGTTCGCGTCGAGCAGCGGCCGGACGTATTCTGAAATCACGCGATCGGTCACCCCGCTCTCGAGCCATCCTTCTTCGATCAACGGCACGAGCAATGGGCAGGCACGACTCGTCACCTGCACGTGCGGCCGCAACGCGCGGATCGCTCGCTCGTAAGCGCCGCTCTTGATGGTGGCACGCGTGCCGATCACACCAATGTGACCGTTCCGTGTCGCAGCGGTTGCTGCACGCGCGCCGGGATTGATCACGCCGACCACCGGCAATGACGTGGTGTTTCGCAAAACGTCGAGCGCGACCGACGAAGCGGTGTTGCACGCGACCACGATCGCTTTGCACGGCTCTGCTTCCAGCATTGCCGCGATCTCGAGGCTGTATCGCTCAACTGTCGCCGGGCTCTTGCTGCCGTACGGGACGCGTGCCGTATCGCCAATGTAGAAGATCGATTCGTTAGGCAGGAGCGTTCGAATTGCGCGCACGACCGTCAGGCCGCCGATCCCGGAGTCGAAAACGCCGATCGGTTGTGGATCGCCGCCGTTGTCGTTAGTGGCTGCCATTGTTGGATGCTGCGGCGTCGTTTGCGGGCGCGGCGTTGAGCTGTGCCTCGAGCGGCTCGGTAATCGAATGAGCGTGCGGCGGCAGATTCGTCCGCGCGACCGCGAAGCTGGCGCCGCCGGTACGGTAATTCACGGCTGCGTTATAATTCTCGATTCCTTTTGCGATCGCCTGCCCGAGCCGCTGGCGATATTGCACCGTGGCGATGCGCTGCCCTTCCACCGGATCGCTCAGGAAGCCACACTCGATCAGCGTCGCCGGAATGTTGATGTTGCGCAGGACGTGAAATCGCGCGTGCCGCACGCCGCGATCAAAGGCGCCAAGCTGCGAGAGCACGGTCGCGTGAATGGCCGCGGTGAGCGCGATGTTGTGCGGGTCGTGCGCGTTGCCTGCGCACGGCTGCACTTCGGTGGGCGACGCATGGCTCTCGGCGGCGGCGTTCGACACCACGCCCGCCGGCGCGAGGGCGTAGCTCTCCACGCCCGATCCGCCGCTTGCGGAGTTGAAGTGAATGCTGACGAACACCGCATGCGGGAAGCGATTCGCAAATTGCACCCGGTCCTCGAGCGAAACGCCGACGTCGCTTGAACGTGTCATCTCGACTTTCAACCCGGCGCGCAGCAGCTGCTCGCGTGCAGTCATCGCGACATCGAGCGCGTAATCCTTTTCTGTGCCGCGTCCGTTCATCGTCCCCTGGTCGGTGCCGCCGTGCCCCGGGTCGAGCACGACGGTTTCAATCTTCTGCGTGTTAGCGATGCGGCTCGGCCGCAGAATTGGCTCGATCAGCTTGCTCACGTCCATCACCGAGATGAGGTCGTCTGCGCCTTCACTGACAATCGGGAAATCAGTGAAAAACCGAACGCCGTTGATATACAGCTCGCTGGTGCCGGCCTGCGCCCGGATTCCGCGGTGTTCGCTCCGCAGCGAAACTGTCCGGCTGACGCGCGTGTATTCCGGAAACTGGTAGAACTGCGCGACGTTCGCGAACGTGACGTAGTCGCGTTTTTCGTGGTGCAGAACTGTCCATTCCCCAGCGTTCGCGAGCGTTGCAGCGACAGCGGTCGCTACGACGACGAAGACGAAGTTCAGCAAGCGCATGGGAATTTCCGAAGCAGCGGAACGCTAACAGCTTCCGCTGCAGTTTGCATTCGGCGCGCGCGCCCCGGATGATTCTGCCCCGTGGCGGAGCTGCCCAAAACATATAGTCCAGCAACGGTCGAGCCAAAGTGGTATCAGCATTGGCTCGACACCGGCGCGTTTCGTGCCGATCCGCACTCGCCGAAGCCGGCGTTCTCGATCGTGATTCCGCCGCCGAACATCACCGGCGTGCTGACGTTAGGCCACGTGTTGAACACCACGATCCAGGACATCCTTGCCCGCCGCGCGCGCATGCTTGGCAAAGAGGTGCTCTGGTTGCCCGGCACCGATCACGCGGGCATCGGCACGCAATCGGCGGTCGAGAAGTGGCTGCGCAAAAATGAAGGCGTCACACGCCACGCGCTCGGCCGAGAGGAATTTCTGCGGCGGGTTGTCGAATGGCAGGATCGTCACGGCGGCATCATCATCGAGCAGCTGAAGCGGCTCGGGTGTTCGTGCGATTGGTCGCGCCAGCGATATACGCTCGATGCCGATTACGTTCGCGCGGTCCAGGAAGTGTTTGTCGCACTTTACAACGAAGGGCTGATCTATCGCGGCCGCAGGATGATCAACTGGGACCCGGCTGCGCAAACCGCTGTGTCGGACGAAGAGGTCATCCCGAAAAAACAGCGTGGCTCGTTGTACTATGTGCGCTACGGCATCGTCGACGAGCCCGGTCGTGCAATCGAAGTGGCGACGACGCGGCCGGAGACGATCATGGCCGACACGGGGATCGCGGTTCATCCGCAAGACAAGCGTTATGCGGATCTGGTCGGGAAACGTGCATGGCGGCCGCTCGCCCGCGCAGAGCTGCCGATCATTGCCGACGGTGCAATCGATCCGGAGTTCGGCACCGGCGCGCTCAAGGTGACGCCGGCGCACGACAAGCTCGACTTTGAGATTGGCGCACGCCACCGGCTGCCCGTCATCGATGTGCTGCATCCGGACGGCCGGATCAATTGCCCGGCAGTGCCGGAGCTCGATGGCCTCGACCGATTCGAAGCGCGCGAAAATGCAGCGGCGCTTCTTCGCGAACGTGGGCTGCTGGCCAAGGAAGAGCCGCACGAGAACAACGTAGGATTCAGCGAACGCAGCGATGTGCCGATCGAGCCGCGTCTGAGCGAGCAATGGTTTCTCCATTATCCGAAGACGGATGAAGCGCTGCGCGTCGTCCGCGAGCACCTGATCCGCTTCTTTCCCGCGCATTGGGAGAAAGTTTACGCGCAGTGGCTCCAGAACATTCAGGATTGGTGCATCAGCCGCCAGGTCTGGTGGGGTCATCGCATTCCGGTTTGGTACCGCGACGGCGAGATGTGCGTGCAGATCGAATCGCCCGGCGCTGATTGGACGCAGGATCCGGACACGCTCGACACCTGGTTTTCGTCGTGGCTTTGGGCCTACGAAACAATGGACGCGGAGACGCGGGCGAAATTTTATCCGACCAGCGCTTTGGTCACCGGTCCCGACATCATCTTCTTCTGGGTCGCACGCATGATCATCGCGGGTTTGCAGTTCAAGCCAGGCAAGTCGGAGCGCGATGAAGACAACATCCCGTTCCGCGACGTTTTCTTCACCGGGCTGATCCGCGACCAGCAGGGTCGCAAAATGAGCAAGTCGTTAGGCAACTCGCCTGATCCGCTCGAGCTGATCGCGAAATATGGAGCGGATGGCCTGCGCTTCGGGTTGATGCGGATCGCACCAAGCGGGCAGGACATTCGGTTCGACGAAAAGCAGATCGAGGAGGGCCGCAATTTCGCGACCAAGCTCTGGAACGCCGCGCGGTTTCGGCAGATGCACGGCCCGTCCGAAGCGAATCCGAAAATGCGGCCCAAAGAATTGTCGATCTACGCGATCGAAGTACTGGCGCGACTGAACGAAACGATCGCCGCTATCGACGAGGCTTACAGCCGCTATGAATTCAACGTCATCGCGCAGCGGCTCTACGACTTTTTCTGGAGCGATTACTGCGACTGGTTCGTGGAAGCGGCGAAGACGGACATTTTCGGCGCCGACGAAACGCGGAAGCGCAACGTCCTCGCGGTGATGGACCACACGTTGTCTGCGACGTTGCGTTTGCTGCATCCGCTGATGCCGCACGTTACCGAAGAGTTGTGGTCGATTTTTCAATTTGGCGACGATTCGATTCAGTTCGCGTCGATTCCACAGCCAATCACGTTGCCGGAAAGTGCGACGCAAAGTCGCGGCGAGGCGCAGGCGGTCTATGCGGCGGTCGAACAAGGACGAAATCTCCGTGCCTCTGCCGGCGTCTCATCGAGCAAAAAAGCGCAGTTCCTGCTCAAGCCATCGGTCGACTGGATCGAGCGAGAAAGAGCTACGATATCGCGCTTGCTGAACGCGGACGACATCGCGCTGATCGGACCAGACGCTGAACCGAAACCCGGCGTTCCGCTCGCCGTCACCCCAATCGGCCAACTGCAACTCTCGCTCGAGATTGCCGACAAAGCGTCGGAGCTACAGCGCCTCGAGAAGGAGATCGCGAAGGTCGAAGCGGAACTGCGGACAGTGAACCAGAAGCTCGCGAACTCTTCCTTCGTCGACAAAGCGCCACGCGCGGTCGTCGACGAACATCAACAGCGAAAACGCGATTTCAGCGTGAAGCTCGAGCAGTTGCGACAGGCGCGCGAAGCGTTGCATTAAAGACGACGCGGTTGCTCGTCACTTCCGCGCCGCGGCTCTCGAAGTAGCGTTCCAGTTCGGTGGAAAAACAGGTGCCGTCGAACTCGCGGTTGAACTCGAGCCAAACACGCCCGCGAGGAGTGAGATGCGTGCTCAGGTCGTTGAGGAAAAATTCCCATTCCGCAACGCCCCAGAGTTGGTCGCTTTTGTGGCCGTTGAAGCAAATCTGATACGCGGTCACGACGTCAAAACGGCCAAGATCCGGTAGCGGTACAAAAGCCTCGATGCGCCAGATCCTGCGATCGACGCCAAGCAGCGTGATCATTTCGTTGAACATCGGCATCTCATCGAGGTCGATGCCCACTGCGTCGTGGCCAAGTAGGCTGCAGATGTAGAGGAAGTAGCCGGTGCCGCTTCCGATATCGAGAACACGCTGGCGCCGGCCGAGATCGAGCTCGAGATCGCGAATGCGCTTCAGGTTTGCCTCGATCCACACCGGCAGGTCGAGATACTTCGGCGGTTCTTCACCGGGGTCCTCCATTCCGTGTCTGGCGCGAATTTCTTCAAATCGCTCGCGGTCGATCGTGCGAATGATTTCCGGCGGATCGAGAGGAACCGGCGATCGACGGCTCAGGAACCAGCGCCGGACGCGATGTGTCGCGCTTTCCATCGCGCGCCCATTTACCAGCTTGTGAAGTTTGTCAGCGAGATCCACGCGATGCTTACCGTGCATCGTCTAGTCTGGCGGGCAATCCGGTTTTCGTTATTATGCGCTTCGGAAGCGCCACGATGAGGTTCGCAAAACGCCTGCTCTGGATTGCGATCGCGCTAGTTGGGACGGCCGCCGTTGCCGTGCTTGCGCTTTCGCGCGGCGAACAGATCAGCGCGCTCTGGATCATTGTCGCTGGACTGTGCGCACTCGCGATCAGTTACCGCTTTTACAGCAAATGGCTCGCGACGAAGGTGCTGGTTTTGAATGACGACCGTGCCACGCCGGCGGTCGTTCACGAAGACGGCAAGGATTTTGTGCCGACGAACCGGTGGATGGTGTTCGGTCATCATTTTGCGGCCATCGCCGGGCCGGGACCGCTCGTCGGTCCGGTGCTCGCGGCGCAGTTCGGGTTTCTGCCGGGAACGCTCTGGATTCTAATCGGCGCAACGCTTGGCGGTGGAGTGCACGACATGATCGTGCTGTTTAGTTCGATCCGCCGCCGCGGCAAAACGCTCGGCCAGATGGTGAAGGAGGAGATCGGACCGGGTGTCGGTGCGCTCGCGCTGATCAGCGTGCTCGCGATCATGATCATCATCATGGCGGTGCTTGCGCTGGTTGTGGTGCAGGCGCTCGCGAAGAGTCCCTGGGGCGTATTCACGATCGCGATGACGATTCCCGTCGCGATGGTGATGGGACTCGGGCTGCGGACGGGGCGATTCGGCGTTCGGTGGATCACGATTTTCGGTGTAGTCGGTCTGGCATTCGCCGTCTGGGGCGGACAATTCCTGCCGCAGTTTCCAACGCTGCAAAGCTGGTTCCGGTATGACGAAAAATGGCTCGCGTGGGCGGTGATGATCTACGGTCTCGCGGCGTCGATTCTTCCGGTCTGGCTACTGCTGACGCCGCGCGATTATCTCAGCACGTTCCTGAAGCTCGGCACGGTCGCTGCGCTGGCGGTCGCGGTGATCGCGCTTCGACCGGTATTGCTGATGCCGTCGCTCTCCCGGTTCATCGACGGCACCGGTCCGGTGTTCGCCGGCCCGGTGTTTCCGTTCGTCTGCATCACGATCGCTTGCGGCGCTGTCTCCGGTTTTCATTCGCTGATCGCGTCCGGCACGACCTCGAAGATGCTGCCGCGCGAAGCGCGTATTCGCGATATCGGCTACGGCGCGATGATCGTCGAAATGATGGTGGCGCTGATGGCGATGATCGCCGCGTGCGTGCTGCAACCTGGCGAATACTTCGCGATCAACACAAAAGGCGCGCCGGCCCAGGTCGTGGCCACTGTTTCGGCCGCCGGATTTCCGGTGACCGAAGCGCAGATGCAAAAGCTGGCGACCGATTTGGGCGAAACGACGATGTTCGGCAGGGCAGGCGGCGCGCCGACATTTGCGGTCGGGATGGCGCACATGTTCTCGCGCGTGACATCGAATCCGACCGCGCTCGCGCTCTGGTATCACTTCGCGATCATGTTCGAGGCGTTGTTTATTTTGACGACGCTCGACGCCGGCACACGCGTCGGGCGTTTTCTATTGCAGGACTTGTTAGGCAACCTGTGGCGGCCGCTCGGGAACACGCGTTCATGGCCAGCCAATGTCTTCGCGAGCGTGCTGCTGGTGGCGGCGTGGGGCTGGTTCTTGTACCAAGGGGTGATCGATCCGCTCGGCGGAATCAATAGCCTGTGGCCGCTATTTGGACTCGCCAACCAGTTGCTGGCGGTCATCGCGCTCTGTCTCGGGACGACCGTGCTGATCAAAATGGCGAAGACGCGATACGTGTTCGTCACTCTCGGGCCGCTCCTGTTTATGTGTGCGGTGACGTTTAGCGCTGCCTTCATCAAGATTTGGTCGCCTGATCCGAAGCTCGGCTTTCTCAGCGGCGCCGCCGGTTTGCTGGAAACGGCGGCGACGACCGCCGATCGGGCGAGCGCCGCGCAATTGATCCGCCAGGCGGCGATCTGGCGGTTCGACGCGCTGGTTGCCTTTGCGTTTGTTGCGCTGGTGGTGCTAATCGTCGCCGGCAGCGCCTACCAATGGTGGCGATTGCTCACAGGCGCGACGCGTCCTGTGCTGCACGAGAGCGAGTTTGTCCCGCTGTCGCGGCTGCATTCGACCGCGAGCTGACGAAACGCGGGCCGGGCGCTCCTACTTGCGGTGAAGCAGAACCGCGATCTCCTGACCCCGCCGGAGCAGAATCACGCGTCCATCTTCGATTCTCTTGACGCTCAACTGGAAGGTCTGTGCGCCCATCTTCAATCCAAACTGCTGGCCTTCCTGCATCGCTTTGCCATTGATGATCGCGAAGCGAGTGCCGTTATCGAGCGTGATGGCGGTGAGGAGGAATGCAGACTCCGGAATGTCTGGGCCGCCGTGCTCATCGCCAGTTGGCGTCTTGGCGGCCGGCTGCCAGCCGATCGGCCAGAACGGGTTGCGACCGCTCGCGTCTATCTTAAACGACGAGGTATGTTTTACCTCGACCGGCGGTGCTTCAGCAGCCGTTAGCGCCTGCACGGCCGCCAGGGCGAGAGCGGCGAAAAGCAGTGAACGTTTCATCGTTTCATCAAGGTGGCTGTCGCCGCGATCGTCGCCTGCTGGAACTGCGGCAGCTCGGCGCTGGCTTTGATGCTTAACTTTGTGACTGCCAGCAGCGGCTCGGAATTCTCGAGCGCCGCTAATGAGTCACCGAGGGAAGCGAAATCGACCTGCGGCACATCAATTGACCAGTTGTACCTGATCCAGCCGGCGAGCTCCGGTTCGGTGAACGGCGCGCTGCTTTCGAGGCGCGCAGTCGCTCTGTCGATGCCGTGATTGGCGAAGAATGTTTTCACGCGTGGCGGGAACCAGGCGATCGGCGCGCCTTCCGGCGTCAGCGACTGCAGGTCGGCGAAGCGCGTCGTAGCGGTGCCCGCCTGACGTTCGAGCGAGCTGGCTTTGGTGATCTCACTCTTCGAGGAGCCGATCTTAGCCTGCAGTTCATCGATCTTGGCCAGCATTGAAGTGCGACTGCGATTCAGCGGCCCAAGAAAAAACGTGAAGTAAACGTACAGCAGCACGATGAAGCCGACGACGCTGAGCAGCAGCTTCTGGATCTGGTCTTTAGTCAGCTTGCTTTGCTTCATCTTTAGATTTGCGCATCCGTGCCGGAGCCGCGGGTTTTGCTGCCTCAAATGGATTGAACTCGACGTTCAGGACGAAACGAGCCATCGGCAGATTGGCACCGCCCAGGTTCGCCATCGTGTCGAGGTCTTCCAGAGTCTTGAATTCGACCTTTACGTCTTTGTAGTTTTTGCCGAGTTGTTCGCCCAGAAGATGCCGCAGCTCTTCAGCTTCGGCTCGAGGCTCGCGTCCGGCGGAAAGCCCTTCGATCGACACGGTGACGCCTTTTGTCTCGTCAGCCGTGCCGTCGAAGCTCGTGAGCTGCGCATTTGGCGCGACGCAGCGCGAGAGTTTTTCGAGAAAAGGCGCCCAGAAAAAGCGGTTGTCGATCATCGTGTCGAGCACCTTGGTTGTGTCGACTGTGCGGCGGAGTTCGGCGGCGCGCTTTTGCGCGGCGGTCACGCGAGGTTCTACTTTCGCCCAATCACGCTGCACAATGCTGAGCCGGCTCTTAATCTCGAGGGTTTGGTACGCGTTCCAGCTGTAATAGCCGAACATCAGCGCACCGGCGGCGATCATCGCGGAGAGGCCGATCTTGAGCGGGTCGCGCTGCCGCTGCCGCAGCTCGAGGATTTCCTCGTGCAGAAGATTGAGGTGCAGTGGCATCGCTTTACTGGCTCAAGTATTCGAATGCCGCGCCGCACGCGACATTCAGGGAGACGAATTCCTGCGGCAGTGCCTGCCGTTTCGCGGGGGGCAACGCGACTTCGCAGGTCTCGAGTGGGTCCCAGATTTCGCACGGCAGTCCCAGCTCGTCGCTCAGCGCCTGCAAAACTGATTCCGATCGAGCCATTCCGCCGGACACAAAGATCCGTTGAATGCTCTGATCGTGCTGCCCTTCAAAAAATCCGATCGAATTGCGCACTTCCATCGCCAGACGGCTGAGTGAGACGCGGCAGATCTCCATCATGCCGGGATCGCCTTCCTGGAGCATCCGGCGAGCTGCGTCACCATCCAGAGCGCCCTCCGCGGTGAGGGCTTCGTTCAGTTCTTTGCCGCCGTAGGAAATGCTGCGGACGAGCACGACTTCCTTTTTGCTTCCAATCAGGACGGTGCTCTGCAGGTGGCCGATATCGAGCAAGAGAAAGGCGTCGTTCGCGAATGTCTCTGGATACGCGACCTCGAATGCGTTAAACGAGCAGATCGGCGCCAGTTGCAGGCTCGCTGCGGAAATCCGCGCTTTCGCGCAGGCAGCCGAAATTTGTTTCACTGCCGGCCGCAGCATTCCTCCGACCACGTATCGCGTTTTGCTGCTGGCGTCGCTTGAGAATGAACGCGGCGCCGCTTCGGCGCCAACGGTCGCGAGCGCACCGGTGTCCGCCGCCACCGCCGCGCAATCCAGCACAAAGTCTTTGCATTCCTGGTTGAGAACCGCCAGGCCATTGAGCCGAAGCGCATTCCGGAGCAAATCGACCGGCGTATCCGGCTGCTCGATAATGCGCAACAGCGAATCAGGATCGGAAACTCCGACCGCGCAGACTTTGGCGCCGCCGCCCAACTCGCGAACGAGCTGTTTTATTTCCTGCGCCAGTGCATCAGCGTCGGCGAACTGCTCCGGCACCTCGCGCGCGGCGTAGCTCGTCAGGACGTAACGTTGCTCGGCCTTTCGCTGGAGCAAGACCGCCTTGACGACATGCTTGCCCAAGTCGATCCCGATAACAGAATTTCCGCGCCGCGCCATGATACTGCCGTCTCATATAGCGGAAACCGTGCCGACACCGCGATTTTGTGGCGGATCAGCCGCTATGCCGCTGCCGCCGCTCGATAACGAAAGAAGCCGCGGCTCTTGACCATGCGCGCAACTTCCGGCGGAACCATTTGCTCCCACGAATCATCCCCGGATTGCAACCGGGCGAGCACCTCCGGCGGGTGGATGCGGAGATACTCGGCGTTGTACTCCGTGATGTCGTGGATGAACTGGTTCTCGACCAGATACTGAAACAACGAGCGAAGATTTGGCGCCACAGCCGTGTGGGTGCCGGTAATCGTCCGGCCCGTTTTTTCGTCGATCATCGGGTAGACGTAAAGCTTCAGCCCTCCTTTGAACATGCGCCCGAGCGCCTCCAGAATCCCGCCCTCCAGATTCAGGTAATATTTTTCGTCGAAAATTTCGAGAAGGCTCGGAACACCCATCACGAGTCCGATCATCCGGCTCGTGTAACGCGACAGATACCCGGCGAGCCGGTAATATTCGCCGAATTTCGAGATCATCACCGTGCGGCCGAGCGAGCCGAGAATGTCGACCCGCGCCAGGAAATCGGCGTGGTTCAACTGTCCCTCCGCAAGCAGATTCTCAAGCGTCATTTCCATCAGCACAACGAGATCGTCGTCGGAGCAATCGCACTGCTTGAGGAATGCTTTGCGCGCGCCGTTCAGCATGTCGTTGGTCGCGTAGGTCACAGGACGAAAACTGCCGCGCTCCACGATGATCGCTTTCTTGTAGAGAATGTCGGCCGGCTGCACTGCTTCGCCGTCAGCCCTGAACATCACCGCGTTGGTTAACCCCTGACTGACGAGCTGCAGACTCATCAGCCGGTTATCGACTTCGCGAAATGCCGGACCTGAGAACTTGATCATGTCGACCTCGATCCGACCCGGCGTGAGATTTTCCTGCAGCGACGCGATCAGCTGCTCCGGGCGCTGGTGATAAAACGCGCCGTAAAGCAGATTGACGCCGATGATCCCGAGCGCTTCCTGTTGTCGCACGTTCGTCTCATCCAGCATCCGCACGTGAGCGATGATCTGGCTCGGCTCGCTGCGCGTTTCGGTTTGAAATCGGACACCGAGCCAGCCATGCGCCTCGTTGCGTTGTTTGAAACTGCGCGCCGCGACGGTGTCGGCAAAAACAAAGAAGGTGCGCTCGCTTCCGAATTTCGCATCGAGCCGCTCGATCAGCAGATTGAACTCATGATCGAGCATCGTCTGCAGGCGATTGCGGCTGACGTATCGATCGGCCGTCCCGTAGATCGCGTCGCTGAACGTCATGTCGTAGGCCGACATCGTCTTTGCGACGGTGCCGGATGCGCCGCCGACGTGGAAGAAATGCCGCGCCACCTCCTGCCCGGCGCCAATCTCAGCAAACGTGCCGTATTTCCGTTGATCGAGATTGATCTGGAACGCTTTTTTGTTCGTTCCGATATCCATCTCGCCGGTCATATAGTGGTGTAGCGGCGATGACCGGCGCTCGCAAATAGCGAGCTTTGCCGCTACAGCCTGACTAGCTCGGCCGCGCCCGACGGTATCCAGCCGCGCGCGCCGTTCGGCAGGAAAACGTACGACCAGTCACCGCGCGTGCTCAGAATTTTCACTTCGCTGCCGGGCGGCAACGCAAGTACGCTTCCCGAAGTATCGGCGGTCGCGACACGCGCTTGGATATTTTGTTTGATCACAATCGCCAAACCAGCACCGTCAGGCCCAGTCTCCTTCGCGTAACTCGCGGCTGCTGCAAAGATGCAGACCGCCGATGCCAAAAGCACCGCCGCGAGCTTGCCAGCAGACCGACGCTCCGCGAAAACCATCGCCGCAGCTGCGAAGGCGGTGAGCCAGAACGCGACCGCGGCGGCGATCGCAAACTGATTCGCGTTCGCGAAGGCGAGATACTGCTCGAACCGATCGGGGCGAAGCTCGAGCGCGCGCGATTGATCGCGCACCAGGTGAAGATTTGCCGCGGCTTCGGGATGGTGCGGCTCGAGCGCAAGAGCGCGTTCGTAATTCAGCAGCGCTTTGCCAGGGTCGCCGGCGCGATACCACGCGTTGCCGAGATTGTAGAACAGGCTCGCGCTCCATCTGTGCGATTGCACTAGTTGCTGATACCCGTCGATCGCCTGCTGAAAATGCCCCGCGGCATAAGCGGTGTTTGCGCGCGTGAAAACCGGATCCGGTTCGGCCTGGGCGAGCGCCACTCCAGCGGCAAGAATTCCGCAGACGAGCGCCCTCATCGCAGTTGCTGCAGCAGTTCGAGTACTTCCTGACGCTGCTCTGGAGAAACGGCGGTCGATCCGTTACCGCCGCCGCTGTATCGCAGCTCATCGCTGCGCGCGAACAGCTCACGCAAGCGGTTACGCGTCATCTCGTCGACGCCGAATACATTCGCCGCAACGTCAGCGTCCACCGCGTGCGCCGGAATATTGGTCTTCGCCGCCGCTTTCAGCTGAACCGCGCGTGATGCCCCGGCGAGATATTCTCGCGGAGAAGCGTCGGGTCGCTGCAGATCGCGCTGCAGCTGCGCAGCTTCGTGTTGCAACGCCGCGAGCCGCCGCGCTTCTCGATTGTTGCGACGCGCTTTGCGCCACTGCCACAAAAAATATCCGACAAGCCCCAGCAGCGGGACGACCTGCGCAATCCAAAAGGCTGGCCGCTGCCAAACCGGCGCGAACGCCTCGGTTCGTGCCGGCAATTCGTTCAGCTGGTAGAGAATGTCCTGCTGTTTCGCTGGAGTTGGTGGCGATGCAGCGGGGCGAGCTGCCGTCGCGGTTGCCGCAGGCGTGGCACGGGGCGGCGGTGCGCCGCCTTCGATCCGCACATGCAGTGCGTCAGAGCGCAACGTGACGTATTGCTCCTTCAGCGGATCGAAATACGTAAACGTTGCCGTCGGCAGCTGGTCCTTCGCCTCGTTCGCACTCAGCACCGTCTCGAAGGTTTTCGTGCCGCTGATGCCGACATCGTCGTCGGCCACGAATTGCGACGAAGGCGGATACTTGTGCCAGCCGCTGTCGTTCTCGAACACGGGCGCGGAAACGCGATCGAAATTGCCCCGCCCGGAGATCTTCACCGTCACGGTTATCGGATCGCCAATTTTCGCCGTCGTCGGTCTCGCCTCGGCGGTTAGCGAGAAGTTACCGACCGCGCCCGAGAAACTCGGCGGCGCGTTCGGCGGCAACGGCTTCACTTCCAGCGTCGCTGCTTCGCTTTTCAGATTGATCTGGCGCGGCATGCTCGGTGCGAATGCCGGGTCGTTGAAGAAGTTGTCGAAAAACGGGTCGTTCAGGCCGAACGGATCGCGGATCGATGGCCTGTTGCGATTCACCTGCGGCACGCGCACGACCGGGTGCGCCTCGATCGGTCCGACATCGATTTTGCCGGCACGAACAGGCGAGATAGCGGTTTTGAATGTGAAGGTCTGGTAACTCCGGCCATGCACGGTTTCGATCGCCTGCCGCGGATCGCGCATCTTCTGCGTCGTGAATCCCTGCCCGGTAAGGTCGATACCGTTGGCAAGCGATTCGGCCGGCGTGCGCGTGTTGAAGCCGAGGCGTATCTCCGCCGGAATCATCTCGCCGACGTAAGCCGTCGTTTTCGCGACCACCAGCTCCAGAAACGCGTTCTTCGCCGGGTCGACCGCCGGCGCTGCGCGGCCGGATCGCGCCGATCCACCGCCGCGTCCGTTCGCGACGTTCAGCGTTAGCTCGGGCGTTTTCAGCGACTTGCCTGCGACACGAAGGATTTGCGGCGGAATGCGGAAGGTGCCCGCGCGTTCGGGCATGATCGTGTAACTGTAGATCACGCTGTAGCTCGTCTGAAAATTCTGCATCTCGAAGCTCTGCGACTCTCCGCTGTATCGAATGTCGAGACCGTCGACGCCGATCTGTTCCGGCATGGTTGCAGAACGCGCGCCGGTCACCTTGATCTGGAGTTGCACCGGCTGACCGACCATTGCCTCCGAGCTGTCGAGGACAGCGGTGACGCTCGGCTCGTCAGCGAATGCTGCGGGCGTGGTCGCCAGAACGACGGCGCTGATTACGACGATGCTGAGAAACGAGAGGCGAGACATTCGGCTGGCTACCAGTCGTTATAGACATGGCGCGCGGCCCTGCGTTCATCAAGCTGCACACGCTCCTCTTCATCTTTCATCGACTGAAGTAACAGCTCTGCCTGTTTCTCGCTCATCTCGCCTTCCTTCTGCGGCTCGATTTCCGCCACTCGCTGGTCCTGCTTGTCACTCGGTTTTTCGTCCGATGCTCCTTTAACTTCGCCGGTTAGCGGTTTGCCCGGTGACGCGGCCGGCGACGGCGACGCACCGCCGCTTTCGCTTTCGGCTCCGCTCGGCGAAGGCGATGGGCTGCCGCCGTTCTGCGATTGATTATTCGGTGTCGGCGACGGCTGCTCACCGCCTTGTTGCGACTGCTGTTCGCTCTGCCCGGCAGTAGGACTCGGCGACGCTGATGCAGAAGGCGACGGGCTGGCGCCGGCATTCTCCTGCTGATTTTCGCCTGCGCTCGGCGATGGCGAAGGGCTCTGGTCGGACGACTGCTGTTTCTGTTCGCCCTTGCCCTGCTGATTTTTTTCCGGCTGTTGTTTCTGCTGGTCTTTTTCGCCGCTCGAATCCTGCTTCTGCTGCTGATCCT
>CADDYX010000028.1 GCA_902810735.1 Verrucomicrobiota bacterium
CGCCGGAGATCGCGAGCACGTCGCCGATCAGCGGGGGCGGGACCTCCCATTTCGCGGTGACCTCCGCCTCGCCGAGCAGCGCGAACGCATCCTTCGGCGACGCGAGATCCGCTTTAGCGGTCGTGTAGACCTTCACGCACGGGCCGACGAGCTGGAACAAGTCTTTGTCGTTCGTCGCGAGCACGACCTCGATGTTGCGTTTGCACGCGGCAATTGCGTAGCAACCCATCAGGTCGTCGGCCTCGGTGTTCGGCAGTGAGATGTTCTTGAATCCGAGCAGGCCGGTGAGCGTCTTCTGAATGTAATCGAGCTGCGGGATCATCGGCTGCGGCATTTCCTTCCGAGTCTCTTTGTAGGCAGGTTGCAGCTCGACGCGTTTTTGCGGCAGGCCTTCGTCCCAAAACACCGCGCCGAGCTCAGGCTGGAGATGCTTCATCATCAAACGCAGCGTTTTGGTGAAACCGAAGATCGCGTTGGTCGGTTCGCCGCGCGAATTGGAGAGGTTCTGGATCGCGAAAAACGAGCGGTAAACGTAGTAGTGTCCGTCGACCAGCAGCAGCTTCACCGCGGTACGTTGGCTGTCATTGCGAGCGCAGTCGAGGAATCTTCGAAATCACGGCTTGGTTGTTAACCAGGATTTCTCGACTGCGCTCGACATGACAACACGAGCGCTTATCTACACTGCGATGGCTGACGAGTGGTTTGTGCGCGTGCAGGGGAAAACCTACGGGCCGGTCGACGCCGCAACGCTCCGTGAATGGCGACGCGAAGGCCGCCTGATTCCGGAAAATGAGATTCGCGCCGGCGCAGACGGCGAATGGCAGATCGCCGGCACCATGCAGGAGTTTTTTCCTGCGGTCGCGCCGCGGCAGGAAGGCTTTGTCCGCCTTCGTACCTGGCCGGAGCTGATCCGCGAAGCGTTCGCGGTTTATCGGCGTGGTTTTTGGCAACTGTTGTTGATGGCGCTGCTGACCGCGGTGCCGTCGTTCTTCCTCCAGGAGCTCGTGCCATTCACGCTTCCGACGCTCACCGGCGTGAAACCATCATTTCCCCACGTCCATCCGGGCGCGATCGCGCTGCTGGTCGTGCTGATCGCGGTCTGGCCAATCAGCGCGGCCGGCCTGCAACTCTCTGCCGACGGCGTCGTGCATAATGAACGGCCACCTCTGAGCAAGCTCCTGCGCAATGCCGTGGCGCTTTGGCCGCGCATGCTGTTGCTCGGGCTCGTTGTTTACGGCTGCTATTTCTTTTGGCTGATCATTCCCTTCTCCGCCATGCTGTCGCTGGTTTCGGGCGAGCCGACCGTTGTCTCGCTTTTGCTCTTTTTGGCGATCGCAGCGTTCACCGTTTACATGAACGCGCGGCTGTTCATTAACTTTCTCTTTTGGCAACAGACGGCAGCGCTCAGCGGTGCGGCCGGAATGGAGGCATTGCGCGAGAGCAAACGGCTGGCACGCAGCCGTCCTGGCGAAGCTCCGCTTCAGCGGCCGCTCTACCGCGGTGCAATCATCGCTTCTGTCTGGCTGCTCGCGCTGATCGTGCTGACCGCTGCCGCGCAGGTGCCATTCACAGCCGCGCGCCTGATCGGTGTCACCGATCCCGCTCAGGCGATGGAGCTCGCGCAGAAGCTTGCGACAAACCCGCCGCAGGATGCGCTCGCCACCGCGGGGAATCTCGTCGCCGCGTTGCTCCACCTCCTGCTTCGTCCGCTGCTCGCGACGTCGTTCGTCGTTTTGTATCACGATGCGCGTGCGCGGCAAGAGCGCGGCTGATTGCCGTCGGTAAACCCGATTTTTCTGGTCAGTGGCGACGGCTATAGCGTATAAAATACGCCGGAACGCGAACTGGTCTGTCCCCCTTCTTCATTCCTGAACCTGCTTCGCTTCCGCTCCTCTAACCGCCTTGTCCATGCATTATCGTTCACCCTACTCGCCCGCCGCGCAGCGCGTCACCCGCTTCATTGCAGCAATTGCGATCACCGCTGCAGTTCGGACAAGAAATACGTCCGCAGAGCGGAAAAGATTTTCTTTATTTCAGTAATATCGACAGCGGTTTCCGCATCTCCACTCTGGTAGCAGTCGCGCTCGATGGGCGAGCTGCGGTGTGAAGACGAACAAACGTGCCTCTATGACTTCAATGAATCAGCGGCCTATTCCCACTTGCGGAAAGCGGCGTAAAATCACGCTCGCTGCGGCACTCGCATCACTTCCGCTCGGCCGCTTCATTGCAGCAATTGCGATCACCGCCGCCGTGAGCGTGTCGCTCGCCGCACCAGCAGCTCAACCTCAGCGTGACAATTTCGACAAGCGTCTCGCGGCTCAAGCATCAACACAGGCAACCGGTGCAGCGATTGCGACGGTTGCAAGCCGCGCGGCCGCTCAGGCGAAGAGTCAACTTGAAGCGCGCGTGAAGCACGTCCGCGTCGATGCGGATCCGATTTTGCACACGCCGAAGTTCGTCGCGTCGCACGACGGATTTCTCACCGGCCCAAAAGGCGAAGGCGCCGCAGTATCGACTTCGGCAGCGAGCGCTGTTCCGGCGAATGATCGCCATCGCGGTGTAAAAGCTTTTCTGACCGAATACCGCGGATTGTTTGGCTTCGGACCGGAGACGCTCGACCGCGAGACCATTTTCCGTGAAGAGGTGACGCCGCACAGCGGATTGCGCACGGTTGTCTGGCGACAGCACCTCGATGGATTGCCAGTATTCGAGTCGCAGGTAAAAGCGAGCCTTACCGCGAAAGGCGAGCTGGTTAACATCGGCAGCACTTTCGTCCCCGATCCGGCGGCTGCTGCAAACCATGGGATGCAGAACCGCGCGACCCAGCAGGCTTCGCCGCGAATTTCCGCCGTCGCTGCTGTTCGTGCAGCGGCGGCGAACGTGGCCGTGGAGCTGGCGGCGGATGATATCAAATCGCGCGGCGCAGCCAAAGGCTTGGAGAAGCGCGAGCGGTTTGATGTTCCGGAAAAGCTCAACGGCGCGGAGGTCAGTTTGGTTTGGCTTCCGATGGACGCGGCGACGATGCGGCTCTGCTGGCGCGTCGTGTTTGTCGTGCGCGCAACCGGCTGGATGTACCAGACAGTTGTCGACGCCGAAACCGGCGAGGTGCTCGTCCGCCATAGCCTGACCGAGAACATCCAGGACGCGACCTACAGTGTGTTCACAGGCGAAAGCCCGACGCCGATGTCGCCCGATCTCGCAACGCCATCCACCGCGCAGCCGTCGCTCGTCAACCGGCAGCTCGTCACCCTCAGCGCGCTCGATACAACCGCGTCGCCGAACGGCTGGATTAACGACGGCGAGAACACCACGATCGGCAACAACGTCAACGCGCACCTCGACACCGATAACGATGGCTACCCGGATCCGGGATCGTCACCTGTTGGTTCACCGTTCCGCGTCTTCGATTTCGCGCTCGATCTGGCGCAGGAGCCGGCTGCTTACCACAGCGCCTCCACGGTGCAGCTCTTCTATTGGTGCAACTTTGCGCACGACAAGCTTTACGCGCTCGGTTTCACGGAAGCGGCAGGCAATTTTCAGACCGATAATTTTGGCCGCGGCGGCGTCGGCGACGACCCGGTCTGGGCGCAGAACGAGGACTCGAGCGTCGACAACATCTCCGACCCGACTGACGGCGTGCAGTTCAATAACGCCAACTTCAGCACTCCTCCGGATTCCGAGAGCGCGACGTTTTATCCGACGATGCAGATGTATCTGTTCAACGGTGTCAGCCCTGCGCTGAACGGGAGCCTCGATGCCGAAGTGGTGCTGCACGAATACGTCCATGGATTGAGCAACAGGCTCGTCGGCGGCGGAGTCGGCATCTCGGCCCTGCAGACCAGAGGAATGGGCGAAGGCTGGTCGGATTTCTACGCGCTCACGCTGTTGCGCACCGCCGGCGAGGACGTGAACGCGAACTACGCCGCGGGCGCGTACGCCACCCGCGGGTTTCTCGGCGTCGAGAACTACGCCAATTACTACTACGGCATCCGCCGCTATCCCTACACGACGAACATGAGCAGAAATCCGCTCACCTTCGCCGCGATCGATCCTGATCAGATCAGCCTTCCACCGGCCAACGTGGTCCCGATCAACCCGGTGTTTGCTGACAGTGACGCCGATGAAGTGCACGCGATGGGTGAGGTCTGGTGCACGATCCTGTGGGAGGCACGCGCGAATTTCGTGACCAAGCTCGGCTTCGAGCAAGGCAACCAGAAGATCCTCCAGATCGTCACCGACGCGATGAAGCTTTCCCCCGCGAACCCGAACTTTGTCCAAGCGCGCGACGCAATCTATCAGGCTGAGCTCGCGTTGACTGCTGGAGCTAATCGGCCCGAACTCGAGAATGCGTTTGCGAAGCGCGGTCTTGGCCTCGATGCGACATCGTCAGCGTCGGATTTCCCTCCGCAGGTGTTTGAGAGCCGGCGTGAAAGCGTTTTGCCGACCGTAGCGATCACCTCTCCTGCGAACACGAGCACGATTACTGCGATTTCGAGCATTACAGGCACTGCCGGCGACGCCGGAAGCGGCATCGCCAGCAACGGGGTGTTGGTCTACATCCGCAGGAACTCAGACGACCATTATTGGAACGGCTCGGGCTGGGTGACCGACGCGCAAGGTGCTAACCTCCCAACCAGCTACGATGCCACAACCGCCCAGTGGATTTGCAGCCCGGGCAGCAGCGGGGCGACCTTCCCCGCGCCGGGCTCGACGCTGCTCCCCGGCAGTTATAATTTTATTGCCATCGCCGTAGACCGCGCCGGCAACAACAAACAGGCAGACTCGGTTGTCACTGTAGCTCAGGCGGCCATGGCCGACCTCGTCACAACAGTCACAGACTCTCCTGATCCTGTTAGCAATGGGGCGGACGTGACTTACTGGGTGACTGTCCGCAACAACGGACCCGATAAGGCGCATCAGGTAACGGTGTTTGCCGGCGCCGAAAACGCGAATTTCAAAAGCTCGAACGTATCGCCCGATCAGATCGACAGCCAGATGGGATACGTTTTTGTAGGCCCGCTCGATATTTCCCCGAACACCGCAACGTCGTTCAGTCTTACCTTTACTGCAGTAAAACCTGCAGCGAGCCAGCCACAGGTTATTAATTTCTGGGCTGACGCAGTTGGCTCGGAGGATGATCCGACGCCCGACAATGCATCCGCCGTTGTGGTCACGCATTTCAGTGCCCTTAGCGGGTGCAGTATCGAATTTACTGATGTGCCTTCGACGCATCCGTACCATGCGGCGATTCACTGTCTGGCCTGCCAGAGTGTGATGAACGGGTTCTCGGACAACACCTTCCGGCCGGACAACAACGTCACGCGCGCACAGCTTGCGAAAATCGTCGCGATAGCTGCGGCATACGACTACACGCCACCACCGACCGCGCAAACCTTTGCAGATGTCGATTCAAGTAATCCATTTTATCTGCCAATCGAGCAACTCGCCTACGAAGGCGTCATCAGCGGTTACGCGTGTTCGGGCGTCAACGAGCCTTGCGACAGCCAGAACCGTCCCTACTTCCGTCCATCTAACAACATCACTCGTGGGCAGATCGCGAAGGTAGTTGCGCTTGCTGCTCGGCTCTCGGGAACCCCTACAGGACAAACCTTTGCCGACGTGCCGAGCACGGACGCATTGTATCCGTATGTGGAACTGTTAGCAGCTCAGCACATGATCAGCGGTTATAGCTGCGGTGGGCCTGGCGAGCCATGCGACAGCCAGACTCGTCCCTACTATAGGCCGTTCAATAACATGACTCGCGGCGGAACCGCGCAGCTCATCTCGTTGGCATTTTACCCGAACTGCGGCGCTACTTCTGATCCCGGTCCATTACCAGGGCCGTCGACGCCTCCCGTCTGTCCCGCCGGCTTCGCTGATTGCGACGGCAATCCCGTTAACGGATGCGAAGTCAACCTCAAGACGAATCAGAGGAATTGTGGCGCCTGCGGCATTTCCTGTCCGGACGGCTACCACTGTGAGAACGGGACATGTGTGCCGGACGGCTATCCGATCTCTGCGAGCATTCTGCCAATCGGATCCGGCACCGTCTCCGGCGCCCGTGTTTACACAAAGGACGCTACCGTAACTCTCACTGCGCGCCCGTCGGCGGGATTCTCGTTCGTAAACTGGACTGAGAACGGCACGGCCGTCAGCACCTCTGCGACCTATTCATTCAAAGCGACGACTTCACGGACGCTCGTCGCGCATTTCGCTCCGATAAAATACACGATTAACGTTTCGGCTTCCCCTGCTGCCGGAGGCACCGTGAGCGGCGCGGGCGCTTACGGCAGCGGCGTAGCAGTCACTGTCAAAGCAGTGCCGAATACAGCTTATAAGTTCCTTAACTGGCTGCAAAACGGCGCGCCCGTCAGCGGCACCGCTACTTATCACTTCACCGCGACGGCGAATCGCGACCTCATCGCAAAGTTTATTGCCAAACCAATCATCACCGTCAGCGCGCCTGATCCCGACGTGACTGAGGGTGCCAGCGCCATATACAAGATCAAGGCGACGCCAAACACGTTCCGGCCCGTCACCGTCGCTCTCACGATGAGCGGCACCGCCAAGCGCGGCGAAGACTACACGTTAAGTGTGAAGGACAAGCTGTTTACCGCGAATGCAGTCACATTCAAGGCTGGCGTAGACGAGGGCAGTATCAAACTGACTGCGCTCCATGACAAGATCGCGGAACGCGGTGAGGGGGCCACACTGACACTCAATAACGGCACGGACTACCTGCTAAAGAAACAAAACGGTGCCGTCGTTCAGAATTCTGCCAGGATCGCTATTCTCGATCCGCGGTAAGCGTTCTGCGTTCGGCGACGCCACGTCCACTCTCGGAGGCGATGCAGCCAACTGCGGAGCAACGCGATCAGTCCAGCTATGTCTACAAAGGTTACGTGAGCTGCACGTACGGCAGCAGACCGTGCAAACCGCCTTCGCGTCCGAACCCACTTTCCTTGTATCCGCCGAACGGGCTGGTCGGGTCGAACTTGTTGTAGGTGTTCGCCCAGACGACGCCTGCGCGAAGTTTGCTCACGATCTTGAAAATTTTGCTGCCTTTGTCCGTCCAGACGCCGGCGCTCAGGCCATACGCGGTGTTGTTCGCCCGCTCGACCGCTTCCTCCGGCGTGCGGAATGTCATCACGCTCAGCACCGGTCCGAAGATTTCTTCCTGCGCAATCCGGTGCGATGCGGTGACGCCGGTGAAAAAGCTCGGCGGATACCAGTAGCCTTTTGCCGGCAAGCGCAGACGCGGCTGCACCAATTCGGCGCCTTGTTTGAGCCCGCTGTCGACGAGCTCGCAAATTTTCTCGAGCTGCATCCGCGAATTAATCGCCCCGATGTCGCTGTTTTTGTCGAGCGGATTGCCGACGCGGAGCGTTGAGATCCGGTCGCGCAGTTTCCGAATGACGTGTGGGAAAACGCCTTCCTGCACAAGCAGACGCGAGCCCGCGCAGCAGACGTGTCCCTGGTTGAAATAGATGCCGCTGATGATGCCTTCGACTGCTTGGTCGAGCGGCGCGTCCTCAAAAATGATGTTCGCCGCTTTGCCGCCGAGCTCGAGCGTGAGCTTTTTCTTCGTGCCGGCGACCGACTGCAGGATGCGCTTGCCGACATCGGTGCTGCCGGTGAACGCAATTTTGTCGACGTCGGGATGTTCGACGATCGCGCGTCCAGTTTCGCCTGCGCCGGTGACAATGTTTACCACGCCGTCGGGCAGCTCCGCCTGCTGAAATATCTCGGCAAGATGCAGCGCAGTGATGCTCGTCGTTTCAGCCGGTTTGAGAACAACCGCGTTTCCGCACGCGAGCGCGGGCGCGAGCTTCCACGCCGCCATCAGCAGCGGGAAATTCCACGGGATAATTTGACCGGCAACACCGAGCGGCTCCGCCCGCCGGCCGGGAAAAGCGTAATCGAGTTTGTCTGCCCAGCCGGCGTAGTAGAAGAAGTGCGCAGCGACTAGCGGCAGATCGATGTCGCGCGATTCCTTGATCGTCTTGCCGCCGTCCATCGTCTCAAGGACGGCGAGCTCGCGCGCCTTTTCCTGGATCAAGCGCGCGATGCGGTAGAGGTATTTGCCGCGCTCGCGGCCCGGCATTTTGCGCCACACTTTTTCGTAAGCGCGACGTGCGGATGAAACCGCGGCGGCGACGTCTTTGGCGTTCGCTTCCGCGATCTCGGCGAGGTTCTCCTCGGTTGCCGGATTGATCGAATCGAAATACCGGCCCGACTTTGGCGCGACGAATTTGCCGTTGATGAAAAGCGGGTAGCGGGAGCGCAGTTTGATGTAGTCACTGGCTTCCGGCGCCGGCGCGTAGCTCCACTTGTCGCCAAAATTCAAACGGCGTTCGCTCCGCGGCAGCGCGAGGCGCTCGTCACGCGAGCCGTTGCCGTTGCGGACCACAACCGCTTCAGCGCGGCGAACCGTTTTTTGTCGTGCCATAAAATCAGGGAAGGGAGAAGTAGTCGGCACTTTGGTAATTGCCGTCCGAAATTTTCGCAATCTGCATCAGCACATCGTTCGCAAGCGTGCTGGCGCCGAAGCGAAACAGATCCGGAGTGAGCCAATCGTCGCCGAGCGTCTCCTTCAACATCACCAGATAGGCGAGCGCCTGTTTCGCGGTGCGAATGCCGCCGGCGGGTTTCATGCCGATGCGAATGCCCGTTTCGTAAAAGTAGTCGCGAATCGCTTCGAGCATGACCAGCGTTACCGGCATCGTCGCGGCGGGCGATATTTTGCCGGTTGAAGTCTTGATGAAATCAGCCCCGGCGCGCATGGCGATTTCGCTCGCCAGCCGCACATTGTCGTAGGTCTGCAGTTCGCCGGTTTCCAGAATGACCTTCAGGTGCGCCACTCCGCACTCTTGCTTCGTCGCGGCGATCTCATCGAAAATGCGATCGTAATTTCCCGCGAGGAAAACGCCGCGATCGATCACCATATCGATTTCATCCGCACCGTCGGCCGCAGCGCTACGAACTTCCTGCAGCTTCAACTTCAACGGCATCAGGCCGGTAGGAAACGCCGTCGCGACGGAAGCGACTTTGACGCCAGAATCACCGAGAAACTTCTTCGCGTAGCGGACGAAATTCGGGTAAACGCAAACCGCCGCACATGCCGGCACGTCATACCGCGGATCCGCCGGCTGCATCGCTTTGCGACAGAGGAACGCCACTTTGCCCGGCGTGTCTTTGCCTTCGAGCGTCGTCAGATCCATCATCGAGATCGCGAGCTTGAGCCCTTCGAGCTTGGCTGAAGTTTTAATGCTTCGTTTGCCGAACGCGGCCGCGCGTTCCTCGACCATCACCTGATCGACCGACGGAACCGCCGGCGGTGCCACCACGCGCCGAGTGCCGTTCGGACCACGAAGGTGGACATCGGAATGGTGAGAAACGAGCGTCTTCATCGGTGCAGCCAATTGTGCTCACTGCTCGCGACGGTCGAATTCACGAGCACATCGGTGGCAGTCAGAAACACGATGATGGCAGCTACGAAGCCGAGCAGCAAACCCGGAATGCGCCGCGGAAGCCACCGCCGGAGACCTTCAACGTAGAGGAGCACGAACGGCGTGATGCAGCCGGCAATTAACCGGCCGGAAGCAAAGTAGGGAAAAGCGCGCGAAGGATAAACGCAGCGGCCGAAGTCGAATTGAATCGAGAGCAGTGCGAGCAAGCCGACGGAAGCTGCCAGACAGGCAATACCGAACACGATGGCTGAGCGTTGCAGCACAGGCCGCGCTCTGTTCACGATTGTTCCGACGACCGCGCTGATCACGAGAAGGATCGAGCTGACGGCGCAGAACAAGTCCCCGATCGGCGATGCGAGTCGCGTCCCGTGCCACTTCAGTTCTCCGCGCCAGAACGTCGCCGCGAGCGTGTAGATAAATGTCCAAAGTCCGCGCAGCGAAAACAGCGGGTGGTTCCACCATTCGCTGATAGGTTTTCGCCTCCAGCCGAGCAGCGCAATCTTGGTTGTGCTTCCGGTTGCGTCCCCGAACTGCGCGGCGCTCCACCACGTCCAAATGCAGATCGGCGCCGCGGCGGAAACGAGCAGCACGAGTCCCGCAGCCGCGGCACGTCGACGCCATGCGATAACCAGCAGCCACACCGTTGCGACAACGATGACCGGCGCATTCGTAATCTTCGTCAGATATGCGGCGGCAATCAGGAATCCGCTCAGCGTTGCCGCCGACGTCGTGAACCGCGATTGCCGGATCGCCCGGATCACGCAATAGAACACCGCCGCGCAGACGAGCGGCGACAGCGCGTCATTCGTGATCGTAAAGAGAATCTGCTGCGGCAAAAACGCGATCAGCAACGGCACTCCGAGAGCGGCTTCGACATCTGCCGGGTAAGTCTTTCGCGCGGCCATGTAGGCAACCCAGACGAGCCCGCCAATGAAAATCGCGTTGGCGCAGCGTGTCCAGAATAGCGCGTTGATGCCGCGCAATCCGGCGAGTTCGCCAGCTTTCAGCCACGCGCCCGCGAGCACGTAATAGAGCGGCGGTTGTGACGATTCGAAGTTGATCTCGGATCGCCAGGCATTCTTCGTCGCATTCACGACCGGTTCAGCTTCGCTCGGCATTAATTTCCAGAGCGGAGTAGGAACGACGCCGCCAGGAAATTTGTCCGGCGGCATCAGGAATTCTGGAGACGAGTAACGGCCGATCCAGTCCAATGTCTCCGGTGCAAACAGGTCATACGACGCCGGAATTCGGCCTAACGAGTATCGGACCACGAGATCGAAGTGCAGATCTTCGTCGACGTTGATGAAAAACGGATAAATCGCCGCGAGCGCGATCGCGCGCAGCATCGCAATCGCAATCGCCGCGCCGACGATCGCGCGCTGGTGCGTTGCGAGGAAGCGGATCACGCCCGGAGACGATTACGGCGGAACATGCCGGGAATGGACAAGAGGGCCCACGCGGCCTCGAGCACGATAAAGCCGAGCCGCCAGTCGAACACAGCAATCCAGGTGAGGAGCGCTGATCCGAAAAAGTTCAGCGCATTGAAGAGTCGGTCCTCACGCGTGAAACGGCCAAGCTGCAGGCCGATGTAACCGGCCAGGATCATTGCCGCGCCGACCAGAGAAATTGATTGGTAAAGCATACGCGGAGACCTCGTGCTACGAGCGCCGCGGCGTCAACACGAATACCATTTGTCCGCGTCGGGTCCTTCTCGTTTGCGCGACATCAGCGTGCCTGGAGGGATTCGAACCCCCAACCTGCTGATCCGAAGTCAGCTGCTCTATCCGGTTGAGCTACAGACACTCGACTGCTGAAAATCTCGGACGCGAAACGTGAAAGCAAGGCGCAAAGAAAAACCCCCGTGCCGGAGCACGGGGGTTTTCGCATCAACGGAACGCGACCGAATCAGTCGTGTTCTATTTCGTAAACTTCGACGAGCGCGATGCCGGTGCCGCCGTCGGAACCCGTCACGACTGTCGTGTAAGCGCCGGGTTCGAGCCGGATGAGCAGCGTTGCTTCGTTCGGGTTTTTCGGCGCGAGCCCCGTCGCGGTAATCTGGTTCGCATTCGCGGCATTCTGCCAATTGTCATTCAGCGCGAGCGATTTGCCGTTCTGGAACAGCTCGAGCTTCGGATTCGCGAGCACCGGGTTCACACCGAGCGCAGCCATCGACGGCCCGATCGCCCGGATCAACACCAGCTTCGGTCCACCGGTAATAATGAAGCCGCCGATCAGCTGGCCCTGTCCGGTATTGACGAAACCGCGCGTGGAGATGTTCGCGAGGTGGTTTTCCGACGATTCCTGCGGCGCGCGGAAGTGGAAGACGACGCCGTTGAGCGTGAAATCGCCGAGCAGCAGGCCGTGGCTGAACGTCAGATTGCCCGTCACGGTCTCGCCGGTGACGAGAGTGATCGTGAACGTCGCGTTGAACTGCTCTGCGTGGAGGTCCTCGTCGTGATCTTCCTGTTCGTCTTCGTCTTCGAACTCGTGACCACCATGATGGTCGTCATCGCCGGGCGAAGCGGAAGGCGAGGGGCTCGGCGACGGATCGTCATCGCCGCCGCCACGACTCGAAGCGGCTTTCGCCGCTGTCGGCGCGGGCGTCAGCGTCACGTTGCCGAAACCGCCAATCACGCTCGTGTCGTTTTTCGCGAGCAGAAAAATGTGCTGCTGGGCGTCGATCACGATTTTGACCTCGAGGCTTTCGCCGCTGTCGCTGACCGCGGTTGCGGTAAAGCGGCCGCCGAGCTCTTCGCTCTTGCCGAACGATGACACGCGCGTGGCGGTAATGTTTTGCCCGGCGAACGCCGCGGTGATGGTAGAGCTGGTGGCGTTGCCGGCGAGCGTTGCGCCCGCACTTGTGGTGAGGCTAAACGCGCCTTTGTCCGTCAGAGGGCCGCCGGCGAAACTCGCCTGGTGGCCGGCTGTGTCGAAGATGTAGGCGGAGAGCGCGTGGTTGCCCTGGAGGAAGAAGACGATGCGGCCGCCGCCGAGGAGATTACCCTCGAAGAACCCGCGTTTGCTTTCCTCCGCGAAGCTCGGCAGCGCCAACGCCACGAGCAAGGCGATGATTTGTAGGGAGCGAACAATGGTTTGTTTCATGCCTCGTATGTGAAGCAGAGTTCATACGTTCGCGACGTGGCAAACGTAACGCGCCTGTTACCTGTGCTGCTTCCGTCGGCAGCTACGGCTCGCGAATGCTGTAGCCGATGTGCCGAACCGTGTGGATCAGCGCTGGATTCCCGATTTTTTTGCGCAGCCGCCCGATGAAAACTTCCACCAGCTTGGTGTCGTATTCGTGCTCGCGTTCCCAGACCCGCTCGCACAACTCCGTTCTCGTGAACACGCGGCCCGGCTCGCGCATCAGCACTTTGAGCAGCGTCAACTCGCGTGAGGAGAGAGCGATTTCCCGATCGCCGCGTCGGACTGACTGGTCTGCGAGCTGCAGCTCGAGGTCGCCGACGCGCAAGGCGAGCGCTGGTTCTTCAGCGTAGCGCCGGCTTAATGCATTAATGCGCGCCACCAGTTCCTGCATGGCAAATGGCTTGGGCAAATAATCATCCGCACCGAGTTGCAGACCGGTCACGCGGTCCGTCACTTCCCCGCGCGCGGTCAGCATCAACACGCGAGTCGTGATTTTTCGAGCGCGCAGCCGCCGCAGCACCTCGAACCCGTCAATGCCCGGCAGCCCGACATCGAGCACGATCAAATCGAACGACGCGTTTGCCGCCTCACCCAGCGCTGATTCGCCGTCGTGGATGGCTGTCGCGTCGTGGCCCGCCTCGGTCAAGGCCGCGATCACGTGGCGCGACAGCGGACGCTCGTCATCAACAATCAGAATGCGCATGGCACGTGCGAGACCGTGTCACTGCCGCGGCACGACGACAATCATGTTTGTCGTTGTCACGTTCACCGCGCGTGGCGAACGTAGCCGCCCGGGATGAATCCAGAGAGCAAGCAGTTCCTCAAGCGCCTGGTCGAAACGCCGAGCCCGTCCGGCTACGAACACGATGTGCAGAAGCTCGTGCGCGATCGCATCGCGCCGTGGTGCGACACGGTTCGAACCGACGTGATGGGCAACGTGTTTGGGATCAGAAATCCAGAGGGAAAACCACGGATCATGCTCGCCGGCCACTGCGATCAGATCGGCTTTCTCGTTAACTACGTCACCGACGATGGTTTCCTGCATGCCGACCCGATCGGCGGTGTCGATCCCGTAGTCGCGACTTCGCAGCGCGTATTGATCATGACGCAAAACGGGCCGCTCGCCGGCGTGATTGGCCGCAAAGCCATTCACCTGATGGATGAAGAAGACAAAAAGAAGGTGCCGAAGATCCACGATCTCTACATCGACATCGGCGCGACCAGCAAAGCCGACGCGTTGAAGCTCGTCTCGTTCGGCGACGCCGGAGTTTTTCTCCAGCCTTACATCGAGCTGACGAACGACCGCGCCGTTTCGATGGCGTTCGATAACAAAATGGGGACCTGGATCGTGACCGAGGTGCTGCGGCTGCTGCACGGTCGGGATCTGGACGCGTGTGTGCTCGGCGTTTCAACCGTGCAGGAGGAAATCGGGTTGCGCGGCGCGGTGGCGAGCGCGTTCTCGAGCGAAGCGGATGTCGGCATCGCGCTCGATGTCGCGCACGCCACCGACACGCCGGGGATCGAGAAAAAGAAAGCGGGCGATTTCCACGTCGGGAAAGGCCCGATGATCTCGCGCGGCGCGAACATTAACCCGCGCATCTTCGAGTTGCTGGTTGCCGTTGCGGAAGAGGAAAGAATTCCGGTGCAGATCGCGCCGGCAGCGCGTGGAACCGGCACCGACGCGAATGTGATGCAAATCTCGCGCGGCGGAATGGCAACGGGACTGCTGTCGGTTCCGTTGCGCTACATGCACACGCCTAACGAGCTGCTTGCGCTCGAGGATCTGGACAACGCGGCGCGACTGCTCGCGGCATTCTGCGCGAAGCTCGGCCGCGATCACGACTTTACGCCGTAGGCGATCGACGGCTTCGCAGCGGGTCAGCGCAAGAAGCGCGCGAGATTATCTTCTTCCCATCGCCGCGCGCGCTCATAGCGCGGGAACTCGCGTTCGCGCCGATAAAACTGCTCGGTGTGAATGCGACGGCGGCCATCCGGCCCGACCTCATCCGGGACAACGGAGTGAAGCATCTCGTGGTAAAGTACGTATTCGAGGAACCACTGCGGCACGAACGGCTGATCGAGCCGCGGATTAATCCTGATCACGCGATCTTCTTCCTGGATCGTACCGAAGATGAAGTACTCTTTCGGGCGCTGCTTGCGGCGCCGGCCCCACACCACCTTGTAGCCGCGCAAACGTCGCCGAAAAAATTTTTCGTTTAGTCGATCGAAGATGGCACGCAGATCGAAGTAGCGGCCTTCGTGCTGCAGGTTGAGCTGCCGCTGCATGGGCAACGTCGGGTGCGCGAGCTTCCGCTTGGTGCTCCGCCTTTTCCTTCGCGCCCGTGACTTCGCCGCCATGCCAGCAAGTTTAAAGAGCGGCCATAGCGGACACAAGGAACTGCGTCAGTTATTTTATTTCTGACGCAAGTCGCTGACCCGGAGCGAAATACATCTCGCTAATTATCGTTACTCCAGCGTAAAAACCAGCCCGAAGGTGCCGCCTATCGCGATTCGGTTTACGCCCGCGCGACCTGAGCTATAGTCCGCAGGTCACGCCCCACGTTTCCTAAATGACGCCATTCCTTCGCAAGCTGATCGGGATGAACTGGCTGTTGTTCGTCAACATGCTCGCGCTCGCCGTCTTCGGAGTCATCGCGATCTACAGCGCGACCTACATGCGCGAAGATTCGGTCGCGGCGGAATTCTGGCGTAAACAGGCGAACTGGGTCGCCGTCGGGCTCGTCGCCTTCATGGTCACGAGTCTCATCGACTATCATTGGATCCGCTGGGGTGCGCTGCCGATGTACCTTGCCGGCATCGTTTTTCTCGTGCTGACGAAATTCATTGGCTCGAAAGTTTACGGCGCGCGCAGCTGGCTCCACATCGGCCCGGTGAATTTTCAACCGGCGCAGTTGGCGGTGATCGCGGGCATCATGGTGCTCGCGCTTTTTCTCAGCCAATTCCGAGAGATGCACCCGATGCTCCGCCTCGTGCTTTGCGGCGTGATCGTTGGCGCGCCGTGCCTCCTCATTCTCCTGCAGCCCGATCTCGGTGAAGTAATCATCTGGGGCCCGGTGCTGCTCGCGCTGCTCTTCATCGGCGGAATTCCGGTCCGATACCTCGTCTGCATTATTTTGATCGTCGTCGCGTTCATTCCGCTCGCCATCAATCTCGGGTTGAAGCCGTACCAACAGGAACGGATCACCGCGTTCATCAATCCCGATATCGACCGGCAAGGCTCCGCCTGGGCGATCAATCAGTCGTTGATCGCGATCGGTTCCGGCGGCTGGGCGGGCAAAGGCTTCAAGGCGCCGAACACGCAGATCGAGCTCGGCTTTCTCCCGGCTACGGCTGTGCACAACGATTACATCTTCTCGGCCATTGCCGAGCAATGGGGCTTCGTCGGCGGTATTTTCCTGATCAGCGCGTTCGGCTTGCTGTTGCTGACCTGTCTTTTCGTCGCATTTTTTGCCGGTGATCGGTTCGGATTGCTGCTGGTCGTAGGGATAACTGCACTCATTTTCACCCACATCTTCCAGAACATGGGCATGACGATCTCGATGCTGCCGATCACAGGCGTGCCGCTGCCGCTCATCAGCTACAGCGGTTCGTTCGTGCTGATGATTATGTTCGGCCTCGGCATCGTAAACAGCGTCTGGATTCACCGCCGGGCTGCCGCCGATCTGCGGTAACGCGCGCGCGTTTACTTTCACATCCGGCGCACTAACATCGGCGCGCGATGGAGACGGATTACAAGGTCAAGCTCGACATCTTCGAGGGGCCGCTCGATCTGCTCCTTTACCTGATTAAGCGCGACGAGCTCGACATTTACGAAATCTCGCTCGAGCGGATCACGAAGCAGTACCTCGAATATCTGCAGGCCTTCAAGGAGTTGAACATCGACGTCGCCGGCGAGTTCGTGGTCATGGCGGCGAATCTGATCTACCTCAAGAGCCGCAGCCTGCTGCCCGCCGATCAACAGCCGCCGGAAGAGGACGCCGAGGACGACGACCCGCGCTGGGAGCTGATTCGGCAGCTGATTGAATACAAAAAGTTCAAGGAAGCCGCCGCGCAGCTTCAAGTCCGTCAGCTCGAACAGGAGCGAATCTTCGCCCGTGGCGGCGTGACCGCGCCGCTGATCGATGCGCCGCTGCGCCTCGGCGAGGTCGGCATCTTCCAGCTGATCAACGCATTCCAGACCGTGATCAAACGGATCGAGGCACGCGAAGATCTGCGCGAGATCTTCGGCGAACACTTCACCGTTTCCGACAAGATCGAGACGATCCTGCAACGGTTGGCAGATGGCGTGGCGCTAAAATTTAGCGAGCTGTTCGCCGGCGCGGCGTCACGCGTCGAGGTCGTGGTCACGTTTCTCGCGCTGCTCGAGTTAATCCGGCTCCGCCAGGTGCGCGCCACGCAAGCGGACGCCTTCGCCGAAATCGAGATCGAACCGGTCGCACTCGCCGCCTGATTCGCCACATGCCGCGCATCGTAATCGCCGGATGCGGCTACGTCGGCGCCGCAGCCGCGGATTTGTTTTACGACGCCGGCTGGGACGTTGAAGGGTGGACGGCGTCCGCCGAATCCGCCGCCGCTTTGCGCGACAAGCGGTATCGCGTGCGCGTGTGCGATATCAGCGATCCCGCTGCCGTCTCTGCGATGCGCGCAGAAGCGCATGTCGTGATCCAGTCGGTCAGCTCGCGCGGCGGCGGCGCGGTCGAATACCGCCGTTTGTATCTAAACGGCGCCGCGAATCTGTTGCAGAATTTTCCCGCGGCAACGCTC
Source organism: Verrucomicrobiota bacterium (assembly GCA_902810735.1). Lineage (GTDB taxonomy): Bacteria > Verrucomicrobiota > Verrucomicrobiia > Chthoniobacterales > UBA10450 > CADDYX01. Next base: position 17,400 of record CADDYX010000028.1, read on the forward strand.
TTGTTCACCAGCAGCACGAGCGTCTACGCGCAACGCGATGGCGAGTGGGTGAACGAAGAGAGCGCGGCCGAGCCGCAGCGCGACACCGCGCGCGTGCTCCGCGAAACCGAGGAGCTGGTGTTGGCGCGCGACGGGATTGTCGCGCGCGTCGCTGGCATTTACGGACCCGGTCGTTCGTTCTTGCTTCGCAAGGTGCTGACGGGCGAGGCCGTCATCGATCCGCACGACGATCGCTACATAAACCAGGCGCACCGCGACGATATCGCCGCCGCGCTTTTGCTTCTCGCGCAGCAACGCGAACGTGCGCGCACCGCGGGAGCGCGTGCGATCTTCAACGTCGTCGATAACGAGCCGATGCTCGCGAGCGAATGTTACCGCTGGCTCTCCGACACCCTCAGCCGTCCAGAGCCGCCGGTCGGAAAACGCAGGAGCGGCAAACGCGGCGACAGCAACAAGCGCGTCAGCAACCAAAAGCTGAGAAAAATCGGCTGGCGCCCGCGTTTTCCCACGTTCCGCGCAGGCATTCTCGAGAGTGTGCTACCTGCGCAGCAAACAGACCCGGTCTAGGCTCCGCCGCCCATCCCGCCACTCGCGTTAAGGTCCGCACTCGCGGACCTCGACCGGTATAAGAAGTGCTCCATTTTGACGGATGCGGCAGATCAAATTAACCGGGCGCGAAGCGACCGTCGTGCGGGTCATTGGCTTTGCCGAAGGAATGCTCGGCGCCGAGATCCAGGACAACGCCCGGATGGAGCTCGAAGACCTGACCGACACGCTGAACGGCCTCCTCTCCGCCGGATTCGTCGAGAGCATTCCGTATTCGGAACAGGTCGACATGGCGGAAATGCCCGGCATGACGTTCGAAGTCAACGCCGCCTACACGCACCAGCTGCGCGAAGCGCTCTTCCGCTAAACACCCGCGCCATTCGCGTGCGGTGTACTTTCCGCGTGCTCGCCAAACAGCTGCCGGATCACATCTTCGACCGGCACTTCCTGCACGCTGATATCGCTGACCGCGCAAATGTCGAGCAGCCGCCGCGAAGTTTCCGTCACCGTCGCGCGCGGCACCTTTAGCTTCACCGAGAGCGGCGCCTGCTCGATCACTTCGCCGTAAGTCGAGAAGTCTCGCTCCGCCTGCGTCTCGAACGTCAGCGTAATGATCTTCGACCCCGAGAACCGGTCGATGATCGAGCTCAGCGGCCCATCGAAAAAAATCTTCCCGTGATCGATAATGATCACCCGCCGGCAGAGCGCCTCGATGTCCTGCATGTAATGACTCGTCAGCATCGTCACGATCCGATGGTCCGAGTTATAGATGCGCAAAAACTCCCGCACCCGCTTCTGGCTTACCACATCCAGCCCGATCGTCGGTTCGTCGAGAAACAAAACGCGCGGCTCGTGGATCAACGCCGAGATCAGCTCCATCTTCATCCGCTCGCCCAGCGACAACTCGCGCACCATCACGTTCATCTTGTCCTGCACCTCGAGCAGCTCCGCCAGCCCGCCGACCACTTTGCGGAACCGCTCCCGATCGATCCCGTAGATCGCGCGATTTAACTCCAGCGACTCCTGCGCCGGCAGGTCCCACCACAGCGCGTTCTTCTGCCCCATCAGCAGCGCGAACTGCCGCTTCATCTCATTGCGCCGTTCCCAAGGCACAAACCCGAGCACCTGCGCCTGGCCCGAAGTCGGGTTCAGCAATCCCGACAACATCTTCAGCACCGTCGTCTTACCCGCGCCATTTGGCCCGAGGAACCCGACCAGCTCCCCCTCCTCGATCTCGAACGACACATCGTCGGCCGCCCGCGTCTCATCGTACTTCCGCCGCACCAGTCCTTTGATCGAACCGCGGAGCCCGCCCTCCTTTTTGTAAGTGCGGTAAACCTTAGTCAGCCCGCGCGCCTCGATCATCGCCATGCGCGCCCAATCAACGCGCGCCCGCGGCGCGATGCAATCGCACGCCGAAAATGTAGAGGCGCTTGTGCCAAGCGCCTGATTAATTGGACAGGCGGCTGAGACAGCCGCCTCTACAGCGATGAGCAAATGACCAAACCATTAAGATCCAAAGTCCTTTCCGCCGAACAACGCGACAAACTGCTGCGGACGTTGCAAGCACGGTTCGAGAAAAACATGAACCGCCACGCAGGCCTCGACTGGGCGAAAGTGCAGGCCCGCCTGCAAGCAAACCCGGAGAAACTTTGGTCACTCAACGAGATGGAGAAAACCGGCGGCGAGCCCGACGTCGTCGGTCACGACAAGAAGACCGGCGCCTATCTCTTCTTCGATTGTTCGCCCCAAAGTCCGGCCGGCCGGACAAGCCTTTGCTACGACCGCGAGGCTTTGGATTCGCGCAAAGAACACAAGCCGAAGAGCAGCGCCGTCGAGATGGCCGCGGCCATGGGCGTGCAGCTTTTGACCGAGGAACAATATCAGGAGCTGCAAAAGCTGGGAGAGTTCGACACCAAGTCGTCGAGCTGGGTGGCGACGCCGCCCGCGATGAGAAAACTAGGCGGCGCTCTCTACTACGATCGCCGCTACGACCGCGTCTTTGCCGGCCACAACGGCGCCCAATCCTACTACAGCGGCCGCGGCTTCCGCGCCTCGCTCACGGTCTGAGCCCGTTCAGCGTGATGTAGAGGCGCTTGCGTCAAGCGCCTGCTAAACACCCCTCTATTTCGTCACCTTCAACACCTCATAGCCGTCCGTCGCTGGCGAACACGAAGCTGCACGAGCTTTCGTTCACTTCGCGAATACCGGCGAAGGGCGCGGCGTCGCCGTAGGCCGCTACGTCATGATGCCGGACCACCTGCATCTCTTCCTGCGCGGTGATGCGGCGGACTTCGTTATCTCGCAGTGGGTCCGACTGATTAAGCGCGAGCTTTCGCGTCCGATCAGTTCACCAGCGCCGCGCTGGCAGCGCGGGTTTTTCGATCGCCTCTCACGCGGCGCTGGTTTGCGCGGCGGATTTTTTGCGGAGCAGCGGCAGGATTTTCTCGACCAGTGCGTCGGCGGTGATGCCGTGTTTTTTGCGCAGGATCGGGATGGTGCCGTGCTCGATGAATTGATCGGGCCAGCCGATCCGGACGATGGGGGTGTGGATGCCCTGCGAGTAGAGGTGCTCCATCACGGCGCAGCCGAAGCCGTTGTGCAGGACGTGGTCTTCGAGCGTGGCGACGACTTCGACGCTGCGGGCGAAGAACTCGAGCGTGCCGGTGTCGAGCGGCTTGATCCAGCGCGGGTTGATGACCGCGACGGAAATGCCTTTCTCGGCCAGCTTTTGCGCGGCTTCCTGCGCGACTTCGAACATGTTGCCCAGGCCGAAGATCGCGACGTCGCGGCCGTGCTGGACGACCTCGGCTTTGCCGATCTCGAGCAGCTTCGGCTCGGGTTTCGGTTTCGCGCCGGTGCCGACGCCGCGCGGATAACGGA
>CADDYX010000029.1 GCA_902810735.1 Verrucomicrobiota bacterium
GGATTTGTCCGCGCAAATAAGCGCTCTGCTTTGACCAGCCGGGGAGCGCAGTTCGAGCGGAGACGACCGCATCGCGGAAATCCTTTCGCGAGGCGCGGCAGTAATTGGCGAGCACCGCGCCGTCCGCCCCCTTGGCTGTGAGGACGCGGCCATTCTCGCCGCGCACAAATTTGCCGCCGACGTAAAGCTTGTAGGTCTTCTGAACCTGCAGCCGCACTTCTTTCGCTCGCACGAAGTGAGGATTGCGTATGCGTGCGAAAAAGAAAATGTTTATCACCATCGCGCATTGATGGAACGCTCCGACAAAATCTTCGTCGCCGGCCACCGTGGAATGGTCGGCAGCGCGATGGTGCGAACGCTCGCGACGCACGGGTATGCGAACGTGGTGACGCGCGATCGCGCCGAACTGGATCTGCGCAACGGTGGGGCGGTCTCTGATTTTTTCGCGGAAGAAAAACCGGACGTGGTGGTGTTCGCCGCAGCGAAGGTCGGCGGGATTCAGGCGAACATCGATCAGCCTGTCGAGTTCCTGCTCGATAATTTGCAGATGCAGAACAACGTCATCAGTGCTGCCTACGAGAATGGCGTGCGCAAGCTGTTGTTCCTCGGCAGCTCCTGCATTTATCCGCGCCTCGCGCCGCAACCGATCCCGGAAACGGCGCTGCTCTCCGGTCCGCTCGAGCCAACGAACGACGCTTACGCGATCGCGAAAATCGCGGGCATCAAACTCTGCCAGAGTTACGCGCGCGAATACGGCGCCAACTTCATTTCACCGATGCCGACAAATCTCTACGGCCCTAACGATGATTTTGATCTGCGCTCATCGCATGTCGTCGCCGGCCTGATCCGGAAGGCGCACGAGGCAAAGATCGACGTCGCGGACGAGCTCGTTGTCTGGGGCTCGGGCACGCCGCGCCGCGAGCTTCTGCACGTCGACGATCTCGCCTCCGCAGGCGTGTTCCTTCTCGAGAACTACGATTCGCCCGAAATCATCAATGTCGGTTGCGGCGAAGATGTCTCCATTCGCGAGCTGGCCGAGCTGATCTGTGAAATCGTGGGATTCACGGGGGAGCTGACGTGGGACAAATCGAAACCGGACGGCACACCGCGCAAGTTGCTCGATGTGTCGAAGCTCTCCGCGCTCGGCTGGCGGCCGAGGATCGCTTTGCGCGACGGACTCGCCTCTACCTACGAGTGGTTCCTCCGTAATGTCGCACCCGCGGCGCTCTCGCACTCGTGAAGAGGCTGCGCGTCGGGGTTGTCGGCGTAGGCCACATTGGTCGCAATCATGCGCGCTTTTACGCCGAGCTGCCACAGGCAGATTTCGTTGCGGTTTTCGATCTGGACCGCGGACGAGCTGATGAAATCGCAGCCGAATTCAACACGCATGCCGTTGGTTCTCTGGAGGAGTTTGCGGATGCTGTCGAGGCGGCGTCGGTGGCGACGCCAACCAGCACGCATTTCGCCGTTGCCGCGCAACTCCTCTCGGCCGGCAAACATCTGCTCGTGGAAAAACCGATCACCGAGACGACTGCACACGCCGCCGAGTTGTCCGAAATCGCGGCGAGTCGCGGGCTCGTGTTGCAGGTCGGACACGTCGAACGTTTCAATCCGGTGCTCGGCGCGCTCGAGGAACGGCTCACCCATCCGCGTTTCATCGAAGCGCACCGGCTGTCGCCTTACCCGAACCGAAGCACGGACATCGGTGTCGTCCTCGACCTGATGATTCACGATCTCGAGATCATCCTGCATCTCGTGCGTTCGCCGGTTGAGAACATCGATGCGGTTGGTGTTCCGGTGCTAAGCCGCGGCGAAGATATCGCGAATGCGCGGCTGCGCTTCGAGAACGGCTGCATCGCAAACGTGACTTCGAGCCGGATCAGCCCAGAGCGGATGCGAAAAATTCGCGTCTTCCAGGAGGACGCGTATCTGTCGCTCGATTACCAGAACCAGAGCGGGGAAATTTACCGCCGCACGAGCAGCGGAATCGAACGTGAGCAGGTTGCGATTGAGCGCGAGGAGCCGTTGAAACAGCAGCTCGCCGCGTTTGTCGAATGCGCGGCGACTGGGCGCACCCCGAAGGTCTCCGGGTTCGAAGCGGCGGCGGCGCTCGATCTGGCCGTGCAGATCACGAACAAAATACAGGCCGCGCAGCGTGCCTAACCGACTTTACTTCCTCGCCGGTGAGGCGAGCGGCGACGAGCACGGCGCCGCGCTGATGCGCGCCTTGCGTGACATCGCTCCCGAGCTCGAATTCTGCGGACGCGGTGGCCCGCAAATGGCGAAAATCGGCGGCGCTGCGATGCGCGACTGGATCGCGGAAGCGGCGGTCGTCGGATTGTGGGAAGTGGTGCGGCGCTACGGATATTTCCGGCGCGAGTTCGAGGCGACGCTGAATGAGATCGAAGCGGCGCAAGCGGATGCGATCGTGCTAATCGATTATCCCGGTTTCAATCTGCGGCTCGCAAAAGCGCTACGGGAACGCGCCCGCGCGTCGAAGATTATCTATTACATCAGTCCGCAGGTTTGGGCGTGGAACCGTTCACGCATTCCGAAGATGGCGCGCTCCCTCGATCTCATGTTGTGCATCTTCCCATTCGAAGCGGAGCTGTATAACGCATCGGGATTGCGCACCAAATTCGTTGGTCACCCGTTGGTTCGGCGATTGGCGGAAACGCAAACGGCGGCGGCGCGCGAGGAAACATTGGTCGGCTTGTTTCCGGGCAGCCGCTTGCGTGAAGTCCGGAGCATCTTTCCCGTCATGCTCGACGCCGCGTCGGAAATGTTGCGGCACAGCAGCGGATTGCGCTTCGAAATCGCGGCTGCATCCGAAGCACTCGCTGCCGAAATTCAGGCGATGCTTGGCGGTAATCTGCACGCCGCGCGATTTACCGTCACGACCGGCGAGGCGATTTCGCTCATGCGCCGCGCCGCCGTTGGCATTGTCGCATCCGGCACCGCGACGCTGGAAGCGGCATGTTTGCGGATGCCGTTTGTGCTCGTCTACAAAGTAGCTTGGCTGACATACCTCGCTGCCCGTGTGGTGGTGAACGTTGAGCACCTCGGAATGCCGAATGTCCTCGCCGGGCGCGAGATCGTGCCGGAATTCATTCAGCATCAGGCGCGTCCGCGCGCGATCGCGGAAGCCGCGCTCGCGCTGCTCAACAACGTCGAAGTTCGTGCCGAGCAGCTTCGGGAGTTCAACGCTATCGCGGCCAAACTGGGCGAATCTGACGCGAGCGTGAATGCCGCCCGTGCGATCGTGGAGGAGATCGGCGCGGCGACCGTGGTCGCAACATGATCGAATTTTTCGATATCTCACGCGCGCTGGCCAATGAGCTCGCGCCATGGCCCGGTGACACGCCGTTTCGCTTTGAGCTGAAGTGGAAAATGTCGGAAGGCGCGTCGGTAAATGTCGGCGCGCTCTCGATGAGTGCGCACAATGGCACGCACGCGGACGGCGTTTATCACTTTCAAGAGGGCGGCACACCGATCGATCGGATGCCGCTCGATGCGTATGTGGGTCGTGCGGTAGTCGTCGACCTGACAAGTGTGTTCAGTGGCGGCGACCAGCGCGAGATCACGCTCGATCATCTTGCTCATGCTGCCGACGCGATCGCGGAGACTTCGCGCGTGCTTCTGAAGACCGGCGTCTGGCGTGATTCCACGCGTTTCCCGCAGTGGCTTCCGGTAATCGCGCCCGGCGTTGCGAACTGGTTCGAAGAACGCGGCGTGAAACTGATTGGAGTCGACGTTCCCTCCGTCGACGCAATTGATTCGAAGGAGCTGCGCAACCATCACGCGCTCGCGGCCGCCAAGATCGCGATTGTCGAATCGCTCGATCTCTCCGCAATCGCAGCCGGCGTTTACCGCTTCGCCGCGCTGCCCATCAAGGTCGTCGGCGGCGACGGCGCGCCGGTGCGTGCGGTGCTCTGGCGCGAGGCGCCGTGATGCCGGTTGCGTCGGTTCTCGAGGAGAAGCGGACGTGGTGGATCGTCGGCATCGCTGCTGCGGTGCTGTTCGCAGTCACCAATCTGCCGTGGCACCTGGACGATTACGATCAGGCAAAGCAGGCGTTCGTCTCATTCGAGATGGTCCAGGAAGGGCACTGGTTTTACCAGCACACGCCGAACGGCTGGGTTGCGACGAAGCCGCCGCTCGTCGGCTGGATTTCGGCGCTAATTTTTGCTCTGACGCGAAGCTGGGATGTTGCGTGGCGACTGCCGTCCCTCCTCGCGGCGGCAACGTTGCTGGTGCTGCTCAGCCGATCGGCGGCGCGCGCATTCGGCGGGGCCGCTGCGCTGCTGGCGCTCAGCGCGTGCGCGTTCAATCTATTTGCGCCGCGGCTCGCCACGCTGGTGCGGACGGACATGCCGCTCGCGCTGCTCATCTTCGCGATCGGCAACCAGATTTGGGAAAAGACGCGCACGCCAGCCGCGTGGACACGACGCGATCGTCTGGTTGCATTCGCGTTGCTCACCGCCGCGATGTTGATCAAGGGGCCAATTGTCTACGTGTTCCTGCTTCCCGGAATCCTCATCTTTCAGCTCGCGTGCTGGAAGTCCGGACAGCGGGCGAATGCCTGGAGCGGCTGGTGGCCGTGGCTGCTATCGCTGGTCGTTTTTCTGGCGTGGGTAGGCGTCGGCATCTGGCATGTGCCGGAGTTCTTCGAGAACGTGGTGATCCGCGAGTTTGGCGGACGCTTTGAAGGAACTCATCGTGCGCAACCGCTCTATTTCTATATTCCGCATCTGCTGCACAAATTCGCGCCGTGGACTGTGCTGCTGCTGGTGTTCGGGTGGCTGGCAACGAAATCTTCGCCTCGTCAGCAATCGCTGTGGCGCGGCATCACGCCCGGAATGCTGTGGCTTCTCTGCTGGAGCGTCGGCGGCGTTCTCGCGATGTCATTGATTCCATCCAAGCGCGTCGATCGAATTTTCCCGGTGGTTCCGCCGCTGTGTCTGCTCGTTGCCGCGGGATTCGCTCAGCTGCGCGAACGCTCGGCTGTGCAATGGGCGGCAATGATCAGCGTCGTTGCCGCCGCGGCTCTCTCAGCTGGGTACGCGCTGGCGAAAGTGATCCCCGCGTATCGGCAACATCGCGACGCCTACGTGACTTTCGCGCGGCGCATTCGCGAAGAAGCAAACGCACAGCGTCTCCGCTACGTCGTGATCGGTGGGGAAGACGAAGGCATGCTGTTGTATCTGAGGAAAACGAATTTTGTGCAGCCGCCGGATGCGGTCGCAGACTGGAAAAACGGAACGATCGACGCAGTCGTAGCGCCGGAGGCACAGCTCGCGTGGCTGACCGCGAACATGCCGGGCGCGACGTCTTCACGAATCGGTATCTCGTTACCGGCTGGAAATCACGGCACGCGTTACGCGTTGCTCGTCCGGCGGTAGCCGCAAAACGCCTGCTCGACTTTGCTTTGCGGGTTTGTAGGCTCGGCTCCGCACCGTCTCATGGAGTTCCCGAAAGCAGCAATCGAGACGCTCTGGTGTCCATGGCGGGTCGAGTATTTTGAAACCAAAGACCGCAACCCGCATTTTCTCGAAGACGCCGCGCGAGCGAGTGACGACGCCGCGCACTTCGTCATCACGCGACGAAAGAACGCGTTTCTGATGATGAACCGTTACCCGTACGCGGTCGGGCATCTCATGGCGGTGCCGTACCGCAAAACGGCCGATCCCGCCGCCTTGGGCGCTAACGAAGTGACCGAACTGTGGCAGCTCACGGTGCATGCGCAGGCGTTGTTGCGACAAGCCGCGAACGCGCAGGGGTTCAACGTCGGCCTGAATCTCGGCGAATGCGCGGGGGCCGGCGTCGTGGACCACCTGCACATCCACATTGTGCCGCGCTGGAGCGGGGACACGAATTTTATGCCTATCATCTCCGGCACGCGCACGCTCTCTGACGGTTTGCGCGGGTTGTACGACAAGTTGGTCAGCGCGCAACAGCGGATCGAGAGTGCACCATGAGTGACATGAACACCTGGATCGAGCCGCCACCGGCGAAACGCGGGCTCGGCTGCTTCGGCAAAGGCTGTCTCCTGCTGCTCGCGCTGATGTTCCTGCTCGCCGCCGCGTTTATTGTCGGCAGCTACGTCGGTGTTCGTTATGTCGTGACCTCGTCGGCTCCACGCGAGCTGCCGGCAGTCACACCGGAACCACAAGTGCAGGAAGAGGCGCGCGCACGCTGGGAGCAGTTTGAGCAGGCGAGCCGCGGCGAAAGCTCGGCCGATGGTTCAACGACCGCTCAGCCCACGCGTGTGGAATTTACCGCCGATGAACTCAATCAGTTGATCGCCGCCAATCGTAAAGCGCGGGGCAAAGGCTACATCACGATCCAGAACAATGTCGCGCACGTGCAGGTGAGCATTCCGCTCGAGAAGCTCGGATTCCGCGGACGGTATTTGAACGCAGACGCCGACGTGCACGCGTCGCCCGACAGGGATCCACGCAAACTACAGGTCACGAAGATGTCACTCAGTGGCGTCGACGTGCCGGAGCAGATGCTGAGCAGATTGACGGGCGGCCGCTCGCTCGCCAGCTACATCGAAGAATATTCGCAGCAATATCAGATCACTGCGTTCGCGATCGAAGACAACAAAGTGATCCTCGAAACGAACGGCACGTTGCGCTGATCACTGCATGATCTCGCGCACGAAGACGTTCAGCTGGCCATCCGCCTGTTTGCGGACTTCGGTGATCTCGTAAGGACGCGCTTCATCCCTCGTCACGGTCGAGCCTTGTGCGGGAGGCGAATAGCCGGCCGGGAACTCGACGATCACGCGCGCTGATCCGCTACCGCTGCCCAGATGCAGCACGCTGTCGGTAAGCCGTGTTTTAGGTCGAAGGACCGCGCGATTGCCTTCGGCAAAGTTAACCACGAACTGGCCCTTCAAATAGACGCGTTCGCCGGCGAGACCTTTGTCGGCGATCGCCGGCAGATCGCTGGTGGCGATCAGGCGGCCAGCAGGCATTTTGCCCGGCGGAAATGTTTTCCATGTCGTGCCGCCGGCGGTTGAAGCAAGCGCATCACCGGCGGGCAACTGCGGCGCACCGGGCGGCGGCGGATTCTGCGCAACTGCCGCAGCGGCGGTCGCGGATGGAGCAGGCGATTGCTTCTGATCCTTTCCTGCTTTCCCGCGTTTGCCGAGCGGCGGTGGCTTCGCTGGCGCCGGCGGCGGCGTAGCAGCGGCAATTTTCGGCGGTGATTGCATTGGCAGTGCCTGCTCCACTCGCACCAGCGCATTTTCGGCGGGCGGCGGCGTGCCGGCCGGCATCAGGCCTGGCAGCGGAACGCCAGCGGTTCGCGGAGCGGTGCGCGACATGTATCGATCGAACCGCTCCTGCGCCACGCGCCGCATCGGTTCTTTGAAGAGCGGCCATCCAGCGCCGAGATTCAGGTCGCCCGGCGGCTCCAGGCTGAACATGCCGACACCCTTCGTCACCGTGTAGGTCCCGTACAAAAGTGGCAGCGCCGTGATTAGCAGCCGGCCATCGGCGAGGCGGTCCGCGTGAACGACCGCGGAAACATCGTGCGTTCGCTCGAGCTTGATCTCGAGACCGGTGACGAGCGTTTGCTTCATCAGCGGCACCGCCTGCGCGTCCGCCGGGTAAACGTGCTCCATCAGCAGTTCGCCATCTTCGACCGCGGTGCTCAGCGCGACCATGCCCGACATGAAAATGTCGGCCGGCGTGAGCTCGCGCGCCTCCATGATGGTGAAGCGGCCGACAATGTACGGCACGAGTCCGCGCACCTGCTGGTAATTGCGGATGTAATTTCGCGCCAGCTCCGCATTCGTTTGCGCAAGTTCCGTCGGCGTCATCGCGGAATAACGATCGAACAGCTGCTTCGGATTGAGAAACTCACCGGCAGGCGCCGCAGTCAGCTCGAACCGCTTGGTCGGCTCGATTTTGTGGAGCTTCTTGAGAATCCGGTAGCTGTCCGGCCGCTCCGGTTGCCAGAAAATGTAAAAGCTGCCGAGCCACGCCGCGAGCGCGAAACCCGTCAGCAGGAGGATCGTGAGCGTCCAGGCGAAGAAGTTGACCTTCCGCCGCGGGCGTTGTCCGTATGGCTCGTCGTACCGATAGAGATCGTATTCCATCTAACCGTCGACGCGCTCGGGTTGGCGGTTGCTCACGCCTGCCGCGCTGGCTCGAACGATGAACCGCATCCGCACGTCCGCGCCGCGTTTGGGTTCACGATCGTAAATCCGGTGCCGGTAAGTCCGTCGCGATAATCCAGCGTCGCGCCGCGCAACAGTTCCGCGCTCTCGCTGTCGACGAGAAACGCGACACCATCCTGCTCGACGATCGCATCGCCGTCCTTTCGCGCATCGAGCGACATTTCGTACTGCATCCCGGAACAGCCGCCTTTCGCGATCTGGACGCGCAAACCTTTGCCGTCGGAGCCGGACTGGCTTTGCAGAAGGCTGCGCAGTTCGCGAACGGCATTCTCGGTCACAGTGATCATCGCTCCACGAAAGTACGGTGGCGCTATCTCAAGTCAACGCGCGCGCCGATTCTCAACGTGCAATCGGTTCGCCCAAAACTAAAATCGAGCTGCGATGAGCCGCGTTCGCCTGCTGCCCGATATCCTCGCCAGCCAGGTGGCTGCCGGCGAAGTGATTGAGCGGCCGGCGTCGGTGGTCAAAGAGCTGGTTGAAAACAGCATCGACGCTGGTGCCACGAAGGTGGAAACGATTATCCGACGCGGCGGGATTTCGCTGATTCGTGTGGTCGACGACGGCTGCGGGATGGATCGCGACGATGCGCTGCTCTCGCTCGAACGGCACGCCACGAGCAAGATCCGCTCGGCCGAGGACCTCGCCGCAATCGCGACGCTCGGCTTCCGCGGTGAAGCCTTGCCGAGCATCGCGAGCGTGTCGCGATTCCGCCTCACCACGCGCGAACGCGATGCAATCGCCGGCACCGACATCGTGGTCTCCGGCGGCCGAATCGAAGCGGTGCGCGACGGTGGCGAAGCACCCGGCACACAGGTCGAAGTTCGCTCGATCTTCTACAACTTGCCGGCGCGCCGGAAATTCTTGCGCGCGGAGAACACGGAGGCGCGCAACGTCGAACATCAGCTGCACTTGCAGGCAGTCGGTCACCCGCACGTCGGCTTTGTTTTCGTCCGCGACGAGCGCATCGCGTTCCAGCTTCCGCCGGCCGCGACGCTGCGCGATCGCATTCGCGACCTTTACGGACGCGAGCTGATCGAGACGCTGCTCGACGTGCGGCAGCCCGCTTCAGCCGCCACAACGCGGGTCAGCGGATTGATTGGTCGGGCGGGTGTCAGCCGGCAAACCCGCGCGCAACAGCTCGTGTTTGTGAATGGGCGCGCGATCGAGAGCCCGGTGCTGACGGCGGCGTTGCGCGAGGGTTACCACACTGCACTGATGAAGGGGCAGTTCCCGGTCACGTTTCTGTTTCTCCAGCTCGACCCGACCGCGGTCGACGTGAACGTGCATCCTGCGAAACGCGAAGTGCGGTTTCGCGATCCGAATGCCGTTCGGGAGACCGTCGTCGCTGCGATTCGCGCAACGCTCGAGAGCGGCCGCGAGTCGTGGCAGCAGCAATTTCGCGCGCCTGAACCTGCGACGCAGCCCACGCTTCCGGCACCGGTTTTTTCCCCGCCGGATTATTCAGGCGCACCTCCCGCTGTTGTTCCCGCGCCGCAATTCGAACCTGGTTCCCGCGAGAGCGCTGCTCAATCCGAAATCGCGGGACCGCGCACGAATGGTACGCAGCATTTCCAGATCATCGGCGTGCTCAACAAACTCTACGTGTTGATGGAGAACGAAAACGGTCTCGTGCTGGTTGATCAGCACGCCGCCCATGAGCGCGTGTTGTTTGAGGAATTGCGCCGGCGAATGGAAGAGCAGGGCGTGCCTTCACAGCGCCTGTTGCTGCCGCAGACGTTCGATCTCGCGCCGCGCGACGCGGAGTGGATCGAACGCAACAGCGCAACGCTCCGCAAGATGGGGATCGGCGTCGAGCCGTTCGGACCGAGTACATTCCGAATCGAGAGCGTGCCGGCGTTTTTGAACCCGGCCGACCCGGTCGAATTCATGCGCAAGGTGATCGACGGATTAAAGAGCGCAAGCGACAGCGCCTCGCCGATGCGCCTCGGCGAAGACATGATTGCGAAAACGGTCTGCCGCCATGCAGTCAAGGCGAACGATCCTTTACAGCACCCCGAAGTTGAGAAACTGATCGTCGATTTGCTCGCGTGCGAGCTGCCTTATTGCTGCCCTCACGGACGGCCGACGATGATCCAGATTTCGCTCGCGGAGCTGGAGAAGAAGTTCGGACGGAAAGTTTAGCGCGTCTCTGGAATACCGGCGGTGCGCCAATGTTTCGACAGCAGCGCTTTGATCTCAGGTGTTTGCAGCCGGTAGTTCTCCTCCTCGTTGTGCGGGATCTCCGGGAACCATTTCCACCAGAACATTCCGGCAACAGCGGGGCAGTTGCAGGCGACGCTCAGCGCAGCGTCAATGCACCGCTGCTGGATCTCTGCCGCGTGTTCGCCGCCGGTGGCAAACGCCCACGGCTCAGCGGCAGCGCGCGCACTCTCGTTGTAGCCGATTTCGGTAAACAGAAATTTCTTCCCGCCATGTTGCCGCGAAAACTCTTGCAGCATCTCGCAGCGCTTTTGCCACGCGGCGCTCAACTCAGGCGCGGTGGGATTGGTCGATTTCGCCAGCGGAAAGTACGCGAGCACGCCGATGTAATCGGCTGCGTCCCAAAATTTCACCCGCTCGTAATCGTTCCAGTTTGCACCGTAGGTGACAGCGCCATGGTAGACCGCGCGCACAGCGCCGATGATCTTGCGCCAGCGCTCCTCGAATTTCTCCGCCTGCGAGAATTCGAGGCCGACGCAGAAGATCTCCGCGTGCTCTGATTCGGCCAGCCGCGCCATCTCGACGATCCATGTCTGGTAGTCGGTGAAAAAGCGGTCCCATTCCTCGGACGTCGCAAAATCGATATCGCCGCGCCAGGAAAACTTCGTGCCCCAGTAGGCGATGTGCGGGATCAGCATCGTGCGCATCCCGAGTTCGTGCGCCCAATGCAGCGGCGTGGTGATATAGGTTGTGCTGCGGGTGCGGCGGAATCTCACGTGCCCGTCTTCCTGAATCTGCGCGTACGGATGTATCGCGATGCTGTCGACGCCTAACGACTTCAGCTCGGCCAGCGTTTTCTCCATCTCCGGCGTCTGCCACTCAATGCCCCAGGTCTGACACGAGACGGTCATTCCTTTGAAGAAGGGCTGATCTGCGGCGGCTGTAGCGCAAAAGCCAATCAGCGTCAGCAATGCAGCGACGGAAATGACGAGGCGCGAGCGGCGATTCATCGCGCGTGATTAGACGGTCGGCTGCGGGTCCGCGCAAGCCAAGCCGTCGGCTTGCGCTTTATCGGGCGGCTTCTAGTTTGGCGCCGTGAAAAAAATCGAGGCCGTCGTCAAGCCGTTCAAAGTGGAGGACGTGAAGGAGGCGCTGGCTGAGCTCGGGATTGAAGGGATGACGCTGAGCGAGGTAAAAGGCTTCGGACGCCAAAAAGGCCACAGCGAAATCTATCGCGGCAGCGAATACACCGTCGACTTCCTGCCGAAGGTGAAATTTGAGGTCGTGGTGGCGGATGATCGCGCGCAGCGAGCGGTCGAGGCGATCTTGCGATCAGCGAAAACGGGCAAGATCGGCGACGGAAAAATTTTCGTTTGCGACGTGGAGCAAGCGGTTCGCATTCGCACTGACGAGCGCGACGTTGACGCGCTCTAAGCGGCACGATCGCCAGCCGGCGTCGCGATGAACGACCATTTGCTTTCGGTACTGCTCGGAATCGTTGAGGGCCTCACGGAATTCCTGCCGGTCAGCTCGACGGCGCATTTGCGGATCGCTGAGGCGCTGCTGCATCTCGATTTGCACGATAGCTTCTGGAAGATGTACACCATCGTGATCCAGCTCGGTGCGATTGCAGCGCTGCCGGTATATTTCGGCGGTCGCATCAGGAAGTTTCTGGCGACCTTTCCGCGCGGTGAGCGTGGCGAACGCACGATGTTTACGCACCCGGTGAGCCTGACGCTCATCGCTTTTGTCGTCACCGCTCTGCCGGCGTGGCTGCTAAAAAAGCAGATCGGTCAAAACCTGGAAAACCTCTCGGTGATGGCGTGGTCGCTGTTGATCGGTGGCATCGTGATGTGGCTGGTCGACGCGCTCTGTCGAACGCCGCGTTTTCACCGGATGGAAGAGATGAACCTGGCGCAGGCGGTGTGGATCGGCGCGGTGCAGATTTTGTCAGCCGTGTTCCCCGGCACATCGCGGTCGATGTGCACGATCGCGGCCGGGCAGGTGTCCGGATTGTCGCGACCGGCGGCGCTCGAGTTTTCCTTTTTTCTCTCGATGCCGACGATGGTGGTCGCGACTGGCTATGACCTGCTGCAGACGATAGCGCCGCGGCACCATGACGCGGCTGACGCAACACTCGCGCCGCTCGCCATGACCACGCACAATTGGGTGGTGCTCGCGATCGGTTTCGTCGTCTCGTTTGTCGTCGCGCTCGCGGTCATCGCCTGGTTTATGCGCTGGGTGCGGGCGAGGGGATTTGCGCCGTTTGCGCTGTATCGTATCGCGCTCGGTCTGCTGTTGCTTGTCTTGCTCGCGCGCGGCTGGCGCTGAGATATGGCGGCAGAAATTATTTCGCCCGACCTGCAGAGCAGCGTGCTCTGCGAAGATGTGCGTTGCGAATTCAACGGCATGCAGACGCTCGTCGGCGTGCTCAACATTGTGCCGACGCCGACGTTGCCGATCAATTACATGCGCCTTTGCATCTGGACGCGCTGGTGTAGCGGCTCAGGACGGTTCCGTCAAAAATCGCGGATTATTGGAGTCGATGAACAGCAGGTGATTGCGCAGGCGGAGGTCGACTTTGAGTTGAAAGAGATGGAGGGGCACGCGACGAACGTCCACTACTTCGGCGGTGTGCAGTTCCAGCAGTACGGCCTTCACCACGTCGAGATCTACCTCGAGGATGAGCTGCGACTCCGTTTTCCGCTGCCGGTGATCCGTGTCGGCACGGCACCATCGTGAACAGCTTTGCGGTTGCGCCGCGTCCCTCGCTTGCTAAAAAGGAGAGCCCTATGTGGCGGATAGTTGTCTCCGTTTTCGCAGCGGCTTTGCTCGCGGGCGGAGCGGACGCTCAGTCCGTCAGCCTGACCGACCAGCGCGATGTCGCCTACACGAAGCTGGCCGATGGGTTCGATTTCCCCGTCGGTAAACCGGACGCACAGGGCTACTACAAGGCACGTGGATACCGGCCGAACGGCCATCTCGGCGAAGATTGGGATGGTACCCGTGGCGGTGACAGCGATCTCGGCGATCCGGTTTACAGCATCGGCAACGGAGTGGTCGTTTTCGCGCGCGACGTCCATCAAGGCTGGGGAAACGTGGTCATTATCCGGCACTCCTACCGCGAGCGCGGCGACATCAAAACAGTCGATGCGCTATACGGCCACCTTGACACGATGCTGGTGCGTAACGGCCAGCGCGTGGCGCGTGGAGAGAAGATCGGGTCGATGGGCACTGCGCACGGCATTTACGATGCGCATCTCCATTTCGAGATTCGCAAAAACCTCGAAATCGGGATGAGCCGCTCCGCTTTCGCAGGTGATCTGAGCAACTACTACGATCCGACGGAGTTCATCAAAACGCACCGCCGCCTCGAGGGGCCAGGTGGCAACTACGCGGTCGCGATCAATACATTCAGACGCGATGCCACGATCAACTTCGATCTCGCGAAGAATTACTCTGCGTCGCGATCCGTCACCAGTACCGCCCCGGGCGCGGCGAAGAAGACGATCACGTTCGAGCGCGTCACTCCGCTCGACGATTAAATCAGCTGGCGCGACGCGTCAGGCGCGCCAGAGCAGCAGAATCAGGATCACGAGGATCAGTAATCCGCCGCTCGGGTAATAGCCCCAGCCAGCCGCGTAAGGCCACGCCGGCAGAGCGCCGATCAGCAGGAGCACAAGGATGATGAGTAATATCGTGCGCATAACGGCAGGCTAGAGATGAAGGCACGCGCGTGACAACGTTTTTCTGCAGCGCTCGGTCGGGAAAACAGTTGCAGCGCTAATCGCGACTCTTAATCTTGCGCCGTCCCGAACGCGCCGGTCCTGACCGCTCGGGATCACTTTTCGTCACGAGATTCATGCCCAATACCATTCTCGTCGGCGCGCAATGGGGAGATGAGGGGAAGGGAAAAATCATCGACGTGCTAACGGGCGACGCCGATATCGTCGTGCGCAGCCAGGGCGGCAACAATGCCGGGCACACCGTGATCCACGGCGGTAAAAAATACATTCTGCACCTGATTCCGTCTGGGATTTTACGGCGCGGCAAAGTGTGCGTTATCGGCAATGGCGTTGTCATCGACCCGCTCGCGCTCGTGGCGGAGATTGACGGGCTGCGCGGTCTCGGCGTTTCGATCGGCAGGAATTTGATGATCAGCGATTGCGCGCACCTCGTGCTGCCGTACCACCGCGTCCTGGACGAGCAGCGCGAATTGCGAAAAGGGCGGGCAAAGATCGGCACGACCAAGCGCGGAATTGGTCCCGCTTACGGCGACAAGGCCGCGCGAACAGGTTTGCGCATCTCCGACCTTGTTCAGCCGGAGCTGTTCTCAAAGAAGCTGCAGGCCAAGATGCGCGAAAATAACAGCATTCTGAAGGCGCTCGGTGCGAAGCCTCTCGACTTTCCGCAGGTGAATGAGGCCTACCTCTCGGCTGGTGACGCGCTGCGGCCATTCGTTGCAAACACCGTCGTCTACCTGCATCGCGCGTTGCAGAAGGGGAAAGCGATCTTGTTCGAAGGCGCGCAGGGGACTTTCCTCGACATCGACCACGGCACCTATCCGTACGTGACCTCGTCGAATACGACGGCCGGCGGCGCATGCACCGGGTCCGGCGTTCCGCCGCACCGAATGGATCGTGTTGTCGGCGTGATGAAGGCGTACACCACGCGTGTCGGCGAGGGCGCTTTGCCGACGGAGGATGCGCAGCTCGCAAATATGCTGCACGAGATGGGGCGGGAATTTGGCGCCACGACTGGACGGGCGCGACGTTGCGGGTGGTTTGACGCCGTCGCGACGCGCTACGCCACGATGATCAACGGCATCGACGAGATCGCGATCACAAATCTCGATGGCCTCGATACCGTCGACCCGATTCGCGTCTGCGTCGGTTACAGATTGGATGGCGAGCGGCTGGAAGTGCCGCCGAGCGATGCAGCGCAGCTTGAACACTGCCGCCCGATTTATCGTGAGTTCCCCGGCTGGAAAACATCTACGCAACAGACAAAGAAATTTGCGCAATTACCTTCTGCTGCAAAACGTTACGTCGCCACGATTGCAGAGCTAACCGGCGCAAAGCTGAAGATTGTCAGCGTTGGACCGACCCGCACCGAAACGATCTTCGTCTGACGTCACTCATCGATGGCCGCCGCGCCAAAAACGATCCCGCGCCACATCGCCATCATCATGGATGGGAACGGCCGCTGGGCTGCTAATCACGGCCTGCCGCGAATCAAAGGTCACGAGAAGGGCGCCGACGCGGTGCGCGCGTGCGTTGAGGCCTGCGGCGAGTTGAAAGTCGAATACCTGACGCTCTACGCGTTTTCAGCCGAGAACTGGCAGCGGCCAAAAACCGAGGTCTTCGCGCTGATGCGGTTGCTGGAGAAATTCCTGAAGGAAAAGACGGCGGAGCTGCTCGAGAAAAACGTGCGCCTGCAGGCAATTGGGCGGCTGACGGACCTGCCGCTGAATTGTCAGCGCCAGCTGCATGAGTCGATCGAGCGCACGGCCGGGAACGACGGCCTCACGCTGGTCCTTGCGCTCAGCTACGGAGCGCGTCTCGAGATTATCGACGCGATTCAGAGCCTCCTGCGCGAGATCGAGGCCGGTCACATCGACAAAGCGATGATCAATCCCGATCTCTTTAGCAAACACTTGTACACCCGCTACTATCCCGATCCCGATCTGCTGATCCGCACATCGGGCGAGCTGCGGCTGTCGAACTTCCTCCTTTGGCAGCTTTCCTATACGGAGATTTACGTCACGCCGAAGCTTTGGCCGGAGTTTGGTAAAGAGGACCTGCGGGCGGCGGTGGCAGATTTTGCTCAAAGGCAACGCCGCTACGGTGTTGTCTAGCTGACTACATCAATCCAGCGGCAACCGAATCCGCAAGCAACTTGCCGCGCGGCGTTAACACATAACGCGCGCTGCGTTGTTCGAGCAGACCGAGGTCGATGAATTCCCGGCGGGCCTCACCCGAATGCGCGAGCCATTCCGCCGGTACGCCTTCATTCGTGCGAAGCGACAAAGCAACGCGCTCGCGCTGTTTCATAGCTGTGGTCAACTGCTCCCGATCGGCCACCGGCGACTCGCCGGCTAGCACGCGGTTGGCATATGCGCGGTAGTCCGCCACGTTTTGCCACCGCTCCAGCGCGACGGTCGAAAACGCGCTCGGTCCCAGTCCGAGGTAATCTGCACCGCGCCAGTACGCGCGGTTGTGGATCGATTCGTGACCCGGCAGCGCATAGTTCGACGTTTCGTAATGAATGTATCCTGCCGCCTCGAGCATCGTCAGCGCGGTCGTGAAAAATTCAGCGTCGGCGCTTTCATCGCTCTGGTATTCGCCTGTCGCTTGGCGGCGGAAGAACTCAGTGTCCTCTTCGTAGGTCAGGCAATAAGCCGAGATATGATCCGGCCGGAGCGCGATCGTCTTATCTAAAGTCAGCTGCCAATCCGCGACCGTTTGGCCCGGCAAACCAAACATCAGGTCGATGTTGATGCTCGGGAATCCTGCCGCGCGGATGATGTGATAAGACGCTTCCGCCTTTGCCGCCGTGTGCTCGCGGCCAAGAATCTTCAACAACCGATCATTCCACGACTGCACACCCAGACTGATCCGCGTCACGCCGGCCGCTCGCAGCGCCGCCGCCTTCCGTGGAGAAACGCTCCCCGCGTTCGCCTCGATCGTCCATTCAGCCACCGCGGAGAGGGCGACAATCTCATGAAAGTCTCGCAGTAAGCGCTCGAGTTGCGCAGTGCTCAGTGCCGTCGGTGTGCCGCCGCCGAAGAATATCGTCTCCGGCTCGATCCGAAATTGAGCGGCATGCATCTCCAGCTCTCGCAGCAACGCATCGCAGAAGCGATCGGACTGATCGCGGTCGGGCAGCGTTTTGTAAAAAGCGCAATACGGGCAAATGCGTGCGCAAAAGGGGATGTGCAGATAGATGTGGCGAATCACTGCGTCAGCTGGCCGGTGGACGTTCCCGCGCGCAGAGTCGACGTTTGCCTGCTGAAGGAGATCCATTTTTGCTCGCTCGAATCCTGATTCTTCTCTGCCTTGGCAGCGGCGTCTGCTTCGCGCAGCAACTCGCGCCATCGCCGGCATCGCCGCACGCCACAGTCTACGTCGCGCATGACCCGAATGCGGTAAAAGATTATCGCACCAACCCGGCAATTGTCCGCGCGATGGTGGACCGGCTGGTGATTGCGGTAACCGGCCGGCCGGACGTCGCGAGCGCTTGGCGATCACTCGTCGCGCCGAACGACCGCGTCGGGATCAAAATCTCGGCCGCGGGCGGCGAGCTTTTCACGACGCATCGCGACGTGGTGCGCGCGATTGTCGACGGTCTCGTTGCGGCGGGGCTTGAGCGGAGCAGCATCATTGTGTGGGACCGTTCTATCGACGGCGCAGCAGCCGCGGGCTATCGGCCCGAGAGCGATGGTTATCAACTGCGGTCGATTCCGCCACGGGACGGCTACGATCCCAAGGCTGTTTTGAGCGCGCCGATCCTCGGCAAGCTCGTCTGGGGCGATCTTGATTTTCGCAGTGACAAAGGGACGATCCCGCTCCTCTCCGATTCCGAACAGATGAGCAGCGACAGCCATTTCTGCCGGCTCGTTTCGACGGAAGTCTCTAAGATCATCAACGTGCCGGTGATGAGCGACAGCACAACGAACGGCATCGCTGGCTGCCTCTACAACGTAACCGTGCCGAACGTCGATAACTGGCGGCGGTTCACGCAGACGACCGGGTTTGCCGCCTCGGGAATTCCCGAGATTTACAGCGACCCGGTGATTTCCGGTAAGGTCGTGCTGAACATCATGGACGGTCTCGTGGCGGAGTATGCCGGCGGGCCTGCGCCGCAGCCGAATTACGCGGTGCATTTCGGCACGTTGTACGCGAGCAAGGACCCGGTCGCGATCGACGCGGTCGCGCTGCGGCAGCTTGAGCAATGGCGGAAGCGATCCAATTTTCCGCCGATCGGAGAACTCGCAACGCATGTGAAAGTCGCGGCCCAAATGGGGCTCGGGGACGCCGACCCGGCGGCGATTACACTTAAATCCGTGAGCCGTTGAACGCTGTGCGGATTCTGCGCGGCGTTTCGCGCTCGTTCTATCTTTCGCTGCGGATTCTGCCGGCGCCGATCCGCCAGCCGATTTCGCTCGCGTATCTGCTCGCGCGCGCAACCGACACGCTGGCCGATACACCGGAAGTCAGCGTCGCGGCCCGAGCGGACGCATTGCCCACGCTTGCTGCAGCCATCGATGCATCTGAGCCGGCCGATTCGGTTAAGGAGCTGCAAAAATCATTCGCGCCACTGCAAAGTAACGCGGCGGAACGCCAGTTGATCTTAGCGTTGCCGGACATCGTGCGCAGTCTGGCCAGCGCCGATGCGGAGGATCGTAGCGATATTCGCGCGGTGCTGCGCAACATTACTCGCGGGCAAATGCTCGACCTGCAGCGGTTCGGCGTACCCGCTGAAACAACGGCTCTGCAAAGCGCGGCCGAGTTGAACGAGTACACGTATCTCGTCGCCGGTTGTGTCGGCGAATTCTGGACGCGCATCTGTGCTCGCAAGCTGCGGCGGTTTAGCCGCCGCACGGAGTCGGAGATGATTGCTCTCGGAGTGGAGTACGGGCAGGGATTGCAGCTCACAAATGTGCTGCGCGATCTCGCGGCCGATTTGCGCGCCGGCCGATGTTATCTGCCGGCCGACGAACTCTCGGCGGCCGGATTGTCCCCGCGCGATCTGGCCGCTGCGCCCGCTTCAGCCGAGCCGCTACTGCGCAAGTGGCGCGACCAGGCGCGAGCTGGATTGAGGTCCGGAGTCGAATACGCGTGTGCGGTCGAAAACATTCGCGTCCGGATTGCGACGGCGCTTCCGGCGCTCATCGGCATCCGGACGATCCGTTTACTCGAGAACGTCGGAATCGACGTGCTGCGGCGACCGGTAAAGATCACGCGACCGGAAGTTCGTACCCTCGTCACCCGAACCGTCGCTGCTCTCGCGGCTCCGAGTTTTCTGCGCCGCGACTTCGAACGTCACAGAAAATAATTTCGCTGCTTCGCGGTGATCGGCCGTCCGAGTCGTTCGAGGACGAGCAACATATCTTCCCAGACTTTGCGTTTTTCCGCCGGCGTCTGGTTTCGCAACAAATAGGAAGGATGATACGTGATCATCAGCGGCGTCTCCTCATACGAATGCCATCGTCCGCGCAGATCGCGCATCGCGCCGCGTGTGCCCAGCAATCCCTCGACCGCAGTCGCACCCAGCGCCACGAGCACCTTCGGCTGCACGATCGCGATCTGTTCCGCAAGATACGGCAAACAGGTGGCCATTTCCTGTGGAGTGGGCGGGCGATTGCCGGACACGCCCCGCGGCATGTCGGGCCGGCATTTCAGCACGTTGGCGATGTAAACGTCGGCACGGCTGAACCCCATCGTCTCGATGATCTTGGTCAGCAGCTGAC
>CADDYX010000030.1 GCA_902810735.1 Verrucomicrobiota bacterium
CGGAGGCGATCGCATCGAGGCCGGAGGGACACGCGGAAGAGATCGTGCTCGCGCGTGCCGAGATGCCCAGCGCCATCGTGAGCACGTGGGTTGCAGCTTGCGGCTGCCCGTCAATCACTCCCGCCCGAACCCCTCCCGGGCCCCGCTCCGCAAAATCCGCGCAGCACTGCTCCAGAATGTCCATCGCAGTCGTACTGACGCCGAGCATCACCGGGATCGGGTGGTCGATCACCTGGCTCGCTGGGTCGAACCGCGCATCCTTCAGCGCCATCTTCATCGCGGCGAATGCGAACTGCGTGTGACGCGCCATCCGGCGCGGCTTGAACTTCGGATCGATGTAATCCAGCGGGTCAAAATTTTTCACTTCGCCGGCAATCCGGCTTTTGAAATCGCTGGGATCGAAACTCGTGATCCGGTTTACGCCGCTGCGCCCCGCGACCAGCGATTCCCAAAAACTGTTCAGGCCAATTCCGTTTGGGGCGAGCACGCCCATACCAGTAACCACCACGCGATTTTTTCGAGGCATATGGTCAGCGTAAAAAGAGCCGAATGGCGAAGCGAGAACACTTTGCACGCTCGATGCTGGGAATCATCGCAAATGGCTGCAGACGCAAGTTATTCACCAAATTCTGCAGTTATTCACAAGTTGCATCTTGTGTCCCGCGCAAAAAATCCGCAAGTTACGGTCGGCCGGGCACTCGCAGCCGAATTTCCGCTCGGTTGCCCGGCCGCTGCAGACCACCACATGACCACTCAGCGTGACCTTCCCCAAGTCCTGGTAATTGATGATGAAATGGGGCCGCGGGAGAGCCTGCGCATGCTCCTGAAACCGGATTATCAGGTCTACACCGCCGACACCGTCGATGGCGGCCTGCGGTTGTTGCGCGAGAAAAAACCGGATGCGGTGATCAGCGACATCCGGATGCCGGGAACGAGCGGTATCGATGGGCTGCGGAAGATCCGCGAGATCGATCCGCACGTCGCCGTCATCATGCTCACCGGGTTCGGCGCTTTGGACACCGCGCAGGAAGCGCTTCGGCTCGGCGCGAACGATTACCTGAGCAAGCCATTTGATGCGAAACAAATGCGCGAGGTGATCAGCCGAAACGTGGAACGGACGCGCGTGCAGCGGAGCAGCGATCGGGCGCTGGCGGAAATCACCGAGCTCAACCAGCGGCTCATGCGCGAGCTGGCGCAAAAGGAACGCCTCGCCTCGTTAGGCCAGGCGTCAGCGGAGTTTGTTCACGATCTCGGCAATCCGCTCACGATTGTCTGGGGATATGTGCAGCTTCTGGCAAAGAAGCTCGAGCAAAATGGCGACACGACCCAAACGTCCTCGAAAGAGCTCAGCATCATCGAACAGAACGTTCGGCTTTGTCGCGAGCTGCTCACGATGTGGCAGAGCTACGGCAGTGAAGGCGCGTTGCCGCGCAAGCCGATCTCCATTTGTGATATCGTTAATGACGTCATCAAGCGAGTCGAGTCGGTCGCGACGCAAAACGGAGTCCAGCTCACCTGCGACACCGGCGCGCAACCGTGCAGTCTGGTCGGCGATTCGGTGCAGATCGAGCGCGCGATCCAGAATGTCGTGATCAACGCGATCCAGGCTGCGGCCGACAAGAAGGGCCGCGTCACCGTCACCTGCGCGCGCGGCGAGTTTTACGTCGACGTCCGCGTGCAGGACACCGGGCCTGGCATTCCAAAGTCGGAGCTCGGCAAAATTTTCGATCCGTACTTTACGACCAAGCAAAGCAAGAGTGGCACTGGCCTTGGGCTCTACATCACCAAAAAGGTGGTGGAGGACCACAACGGATCGATCAAGGTCGACAGCACCCTCGACGTTGGGACGACGTTCACGATGCGTCTGCCAGTGCAGAGCGACTGAGCGCGAGCTGCTCGCCGCTTTCGCTTGTCAGCTGCGGCAGCTTCCAGTTTGGTGCACAAGTGCCGGAGAGCTACCGCGTCGCTCCAATTTTCGTCATCCGGCTGGCGGGAGTTCCATTCGACACTTTAGGTGAAATTGCGACGCCGGAGAGTTCCTCGCTCGGACGGCAGCTGATCGAGAAACAGCACGAACTCGCCACCGCGCGCGAATCGCTCGAGCGTTTTGTCGGTTCGCGCCAGACGGGACTTTCAGCGGACGATTCGCGTGCGATCCGCGCGTTACTGAAAAACCCGGCGCAGAGTGGCGCAGCCCGACTCGCGCACGAACCGGTAAGCATCTTTGTCGAGGCCGCAGCGAATGTTGCGCGCGCAGAAGCCGCGCTGCACGAGCACCTCGATGCCGAAGTTGTCGCCGCGCGCACCGCATTGCTCAAGGCGAGCCGCGACGTCCTTCCACGCTATCTGGTTTTCGGTGCAGGCGCTTTCGGCGAGCGGGTCGACGAGATCATTACGGCCGGTAATGGGCCGGCGCCGCAGCCCGGACCGCGCAATGCGAAGATGCGCGAACGCGAACGTCATCTGCTTTTGTACCTGCAGCGCGTCGCGGCGAAGAACGACACGTTCAGCGAGTTCGGCCCATCCGCGTGGAGCACAATCCGGCAGAGCACGCAGCTGGAGCTGAACTGCGAGCCGAAAGTCGCGAAACGCGAAGCCTTCTTCGAGCGCTGGGTCGCACACGCGATTGCGGCGGCTTTGAACGCCGACCCGGAGGTGCATGCATTACTCGAGCGGCACCAATTGCCGGCAGTTCAGGTGCCGGCGCTCGAGCCATATGCGTTTGACGTTTTGATGAACGACGTGCGCAAGTGGCCGGAATGCACAGCACGCGCGCGATGGCTGGAATTTCTCGAGCCGCTCGCGCAGCTGCCAGCACAGTTTGTCGCGGCGGAATCTGTGCCGGAGCGCGCGCACATGATGGACGCCGCGCGCGAACGGCTTCGCCAGCTCGGCGCCGCACGCACGACAACCCAGCGCTTTTTGTATGCGGCGACGAATCCGATCGCCGAAGAATGCGCGCGCAACTGCCAGTTTGTTTTGCCGCAACGAATGGCCGACGAGCTGGTGCGCGATGCCGAACCGTGGATCGATCTGTGGCGCGACAGTTATGCGTTCGTCGCCAGCCGCGTGTCGGCTGCGTTGCGCGGCCTGTTAGCGGGCGTCGCGGATTCTCGAAACGTCGCGCCGCTGCCGGAGTTTCTGCGGCACTGCGAGGCGAACAAAATGCCGCTGACCAGTGCCGGCATGGTAGCGCCCGCGGTGATGGCGTTCGTGGAACTCAAAGCGGCGTTTCGCGCGTTAATCGGCGAGCGTGCCTGCGCCGCTGAGATTCAGCTGACGCAGGAGGATTGCCATTTCGTCCGCCGGAATTTCGAGTACCCGCACTTCGACGAGTTCACGTTTCCGTCCGCCGATCTTCAGATTTCCGCGCAGTCGGTCGCCGCGGCGGATCGCGGCGAATACGACTGGATCATCAGCGAATTTCATCCGCCCATCGCGCTGCTGCATCACGCGTTTTTCTGGAGTTGCAGCGATCCCCTGGAGCTGGCGCGACATATCGCAAGCACGACGCTCGGTCAGCCGGCGTTTCATTACGGATTTTTTGCCGCCGATTTCACTGCGCACACCGTCGTCCATCAAATGGATGTGCTGCCGAATACGGCGTTCGTCACTCCGCAGCGCGGCCATCCAAACTGGAGATCGGTGCGACCGGCGGATGCGGAAGTTTTCGTCGACGAACCGACTGGCGATGTTCGCGTTCGTCAGCGCGAATCAGGCGAGCTGCTCGGTTCGTTCGCGCGTTCCTGGATCATTCCGCTCGGCTTCCATCCTTTTCATTTCGGGCGTGCGCCGCACATGCCGCGGTTGCGGTGCGGCAAGGTGATTGTGCAACGACGTTCCTGGACCGTCACGCAATCGGAGCTCGGGGAATTGACCTTCAGCGGAATCTCGAGCGAGCTGGTTCTCGCGGTTGAGCGACTTCGCGCCCGCCGTGACCTGCCGCGATACGTTTACATCCGTCCGACGGAGCAGGCGTTGCGCCGCAGCGGCGCAGAAGGCCGCGACAAAGACACGAAACCGGTTTTCATCGATTTGGAGAGCTATCTGTTTCTCGAAATTTTCCATCGCTGGCTGAGCAAATCCGGCGAGCTCGAGATCACCGAAATGCTGCCCGACCCTGATCATCTCGCGTGGCAGGAAGCGGATGGTCGCCGCACGTTCGAGCTGCGCACGTTGATCGTGCCGCGGGAATGAAAACGATCGCGATTGCCAACCAAAAAGGTGGCGTCGGCAAAACGACGACCGCGGTGAACCTCGGCTGTGCCCTCGCCGAACGCGGCCTGCGCATTCTGATCGCCGATCTCGACCCGCAGGGAAATGCGACCAGCTCGTTCGGCATGCAGGAAATCGAGGGGGAAAGCCTCTACGACGCACTCGTCGGGAACGCCGCTGTCGCGGACAAGATTTTGCCGACCCGGCTCGACCGCGTTTTCATTGTGCCGGCGGACCTCGACCTCGCGGGTGCCGAAGTCGAAATCGCGCGGATGGAGAATCACCTCACGCGCTTGGCAGAAACGCTGCGACCACTCCACGATGACAACGCATTCGACTTCGTGCTGCTCGATTGTCCGCCGTCACTCGGCATCCTGATGACGAACGCGCTGGCGGCTGCTGACGAGCTGCTCACGCCGCTGCAATGCGAATACTTCGCGCTCGAAGGTCTGGTGAAAATCGTTCACGTCGTGGAACAGGTGCGCGATTCCGGCGCGAACACGCGGGTCCGCCTCGGTGGCATTGTGATGACGATGTTCGACAGCCGGACAAAGCTGAGCGCGCAGGTGGTGGATGAAGTCCGGCGGCATTTTCCCGAATTAATCTATGACACGGTTGTCCCGCGGACGGTGCGGCTGAGCGAAGCTCCGAGCTTCGGCAAATCGATTCTCGAATACGATTCCGCCGGCGTCGGAGCACGCGCATATCGCGCCCTCGCCGATGAATTCCTGCGCAGGCACGCCGTCGCTGCGCCGGTGCGTCAGGCAACGCCGCGGATCACGTAAGGTCGAACTCCTGCTGAAAAATCCGGCGCTCGGTCACGAGAACGGGCACGATCTGTAATAGGTGAGAAGCGAGGCGCGCGGCGAGATCATAGCGAAAAGCGGCGGCGACATCTGGATGCGAGCGCCGGCGCCGGAGACGACGAGTCTGCGGCAGGTCGTCATCGCGGCGAAAGGATGCACGGCCTGCCCGCTCTACAAGCACGCCACGCAAACTGTTTTCGGCGAAGGGCCGAAAAGCGCGCGCATGATGCTGGTCGGCGAACAGCCCGGCGACCAGGAAGACGTGGCAGGAAAACCGTTCGTGGGACCTGCCGGCAAGCTGCTTGATCGCGCGCTCGCGGAAGCAGGAATTAACCGCGACGAAGTTTACGTCACGAACGCCGTCAAGCACTTCAAATGGGAGCCGCGCGGCAAACGGCGAATCCACCAAAAGCCGAGCTCACGCGACATCGCCGCATGCCGGCCATGGCTCGAAGCTGAACTGCGGATCGTGCAACCCGACGTGCTGGTCTGTCTTGGATCAACCGCCGGCCAAACGGTGTTTGGGCCGCAGTTCCGCGTCACAAAAGAACGTGGCCGCGTGATGCGCAGCGAGTTTGCCGACAAAACTGTTGCGACGGTGCATCCGTCGTCACTTTTGCGCGCGCCGGACGAGGAGTCGCGTCGGCGCGAATACGCCAAATTCGTCGACGACCTGCGGATTGCATTGCGCGCGACGAGATAGCATCGCCACGCGCCACGCGGGTTTGCAGTCGTTGATTATCGAGGCGAAGCGGAGGCGCTGGGCGAAGCTTCCGGGGATGTAGCGGAGTCGGCGGCTCCGGCCTTTTTCGCTTCGCGTTTTGATTTGCGGCGTTCGTCTGCAGCCTTCTCCTGATCGCTCTGCGGCCCCACCTTCAGCGTCTTCACCTCCAGAGTCCCGTCGGCCGCTTTCGTGTAGGAACCGCGCGCCTCTTCATTCGCAACGACATCGGCGGCGGTCGCCGGCTGTCCGGCTTTGGTGATTTTGGTGCTCTCAGTAATCTTGAACGTGCGCGAGTGCTCCTTACCCGCGATCGTGAATGTCTTCGCGGCCGAGTCGACGACCGCGATCATGCCGTGAAACGGCACAGCGCGCTGCGATTTTGCCGCCGGCGCTTCGGCTGCGGCGGTTTGCGATCCGGGTGAATCGGACGGTCCGGCTGCGGACGGTGATGGAGATGCTTTCGGCTTCGGCGAGGCAGCGGCGGGACCGCAAACAGCTAAGCCGACAAGAAGCACGATCAGGATCTGAAGTTTCGTTTTCATGAGGTACTATCGATTCGTAGACTGATACACCCGCGACCGCAGATGCGGGAAACTTCTGCGCCGACGTTGCTGCACGATGCAGCAGATTCAGCCGATCGTGGAGCGTCGCGTCACCTCCGTGCGCCGGATGAGGAAGTTTGTTTGCCCTTGCTGCCGAATTTCGCCGGCATAATAGTTTGCGTCTGTTTCACGCCCAGACGACTACCGTTCGGATCGTGACAGCAGCGCGTCGGGGGTATAGCTCAGTTGGTAGAGCGTCTCGTTCGCAATGAGAAGGCCAGGGGTTCGAATCCCCTTACCTCCAGGTCGATCAATTGATCGTGACGACGGTGCCGACCGGGATCTCGCTGAACAGCCGCCGCGCCGCATCTCCGGGCAAACGGATGCAACCGTGCGACGCCGGATACCGCGGCACCACGCCTTCGTGCATGCCAAAGTCGAGACAGCTCAGCCGCATGAAATACGGCATCGGCACTTTGTAGATCGTGGAGCGATGGTCGCGCTCCTTGTCGGTCACGACGTAATCGCCGGCCGGTGTGGAATAACCGGCGCGACCCGTCGAGATCGCGGTCGTGAAAATTGGCACGCCATGCTTGATCAGCGCCGCGTGCTGCGCCGCCAGTGAGACTTCCACTCGCAGCTCGTCGGGAGCGGGCCCGCCGCCGAGCAAAGTCTGGAGCGATTGCCAGTTTTTCGAGCGAGCCGCGAAATAGAGCGCGATCCATTTGTCGTGCGCGGTGCTCCGGTTCCGGTCCGCGCCCGCGCTCAACAACGCGCGCACAGAATCCGCCCGGCCGAGCGACGCCGCGAGCATGAGCACTGTGATGCCGTTGTCCTCCTCCAGGTAATTGCGCATCAACTTTGACGAGACCGACGCGATAAACTGCTTGCTGCACGGCTTCGGCAGAAGCGTGTTCGGGTCGGCGCCGCAATCGAGCAGCGTCCGCACAATCGGCGTGTCGCCATCGACGATCGCCTGCGCGAGCAGGGGGATGTTGTCTCCTTCGATCGTGGGCGGAGCGCGGTGCTTTGCGAGTAACAGGCGCACCTGATCGTTGTTCTTCGCTTTTAATGCGCGGTGCAGCGCGCGGCGGGACGCAGGTGTCCAGTCGACCGCCGGCGGCACTCGTTCGAGAATCGCGCGCTCGATGTCCGCATCGTCGGCGGCGAAAGCGAGGTTGAGAAGATCGCGACCCTCTTCGGGCGCGAGGTCGAAGCGCGACATTAACGGCAACAACAGCTTGGCCGCCTCGTTTTGGTGCGCGAGCAGCGCGTGGTGCAGCGCAGTTTGACCCGCTCTGTCGATCGCGTCCGCGTTTGCGGAATGCGTGGCGAGCAGCCGAATAATCTCCAGCTCGCCGCGAGTCGCTGCGATCATCAGAGGCGTCAGGCCCGATGCGTCAGCAACGTCCGGATCCGCGCCCGCTTCGACTAATCGACGCACGAGTGGCCAATCTTCCTGCGCGCTCGCGATCACCAAAGGCGTGTGCCCCTCCGCATCTGCAGAGTTCGGATCCGCGCCTTGCGCAAAACAGAGGGCGATCTGGTGCTCCGCTCGCGCAGAGACTGCTCGGGCGAAAAAGCCGGCGGGCATGCGCACCGGAGCGTCGGGATCGGGCTTTAACCGGGAAGCGGAAAACGCGATGGCGATTACAGCCAAAGAGCCACAAACCGTTCGTGCCGAGGGGGTGCGCATGGCAGCGGTGGAAGGATGAACCATGCCGCGCAGCGGTCAAGACAGATCGCTGAGCGCCCGTCGCTTACGTCGCCGCGCCGAACGCGAGTCCCAGCGCGTACGTCACCACGGCTTCGATCACGCCGACCAGCGTCATCTCGAA
The DNA here is from genome assembly GCA_902810735.1 of Verrucomicrobiota bacterium. Classification (GTDB taxonomy): domain Bacteria; phylum Verrucomicrobiota; class Verrucomicrobiia; order Chthoniobacterales; family UBA10450; genus CADDYX01. The sequence goes on from CADDYX010000030.1 coordinate 8,126, forward strand.
TCCTGACGCCCACCACGAGCGGATCGTGATCAACGATTTGACTGCACCGACAGCGAAGTGCGCAAGGATGCTGACGGCGAACGCCGCGACGACCGCCGGTATTCCGGTCATGAAGAAAAACGGCACGATCGGAATGAATGCGCCGACCGCAGTCGAGATAGCCGCTGAGGTCGCTGATTTCCATGGTCTGCGGAAACTCTGGTGCGAAAGCCCGAGCTCATGTTGTGCGAGCGCCTGCACGAAATGCTCCGGTTGCTCGGCGAGGCGCTCAGCCATCCGCTGCGATTCTTCCGGCGCGAATCCCTGCAGCTGGTAAAACAGCGCCATCTCTTCGATTTCCTCCTCCGGATTTTCGTCGACCTCAGCTTTCTCGCGCGCGATCTCCGCCTCGTACACCTCGCGCTCGCTTTTCACCGCGAGGTAGGCGCCGGCACCCATCGAGAGCGACGACGCGAGCATGCCGGCCAGCCCGGAAATCAGCACGAAATGCTGCTGGTTGTTCGTCGCTCCCGCCACGCCTGAGACGATGCCGAATACCGCGCCGAGTCCATCGTTCACGCCGTAAATTGCGTCCGCCACCCAGCTGCCGCCGCGGCCGTGCCAGCGTTCGCGACCGAGAATTCGATCCAGCGCCGCCTGCGGACCATGCGGCGGCGACATCGTGTTCAGCATGCGCGCATGCGCCTTTTCTTCGCGTGCGCTGTCGCGGAGAAAATCCTGCACATCGTGTTCGCCAGCGAGCGCGCGCTCGCGCTGCGCCTTGAACTCGGCTTCATGTTTCTCTTCGGCCGCTTCCATTCGGCGGATCGCCACGTCCGCGCCGGCGGTCTTGTTCCACCAACGATTGAAGCGGCGCGCGAACGTGTTCTTGAGCTCCGGTGCTGCCGCGCCGAGGTCCCGCAGCTTCTGCTCCCAACGTTGCGCGTGGCGCTCCTCCGCCTCCGCCATTCGCACGAGAATGTCGCGCCGTTTCGGGTCCGGCTCGCGTTCCGCGAGGTCGCGGTAGGCCTGCGCCGCTTCCACCTCAGCCTCCCAGTTGCGCTGGCAAACTTCGATTGTCTGATTGCGCGGCGTCGGCTGTCCTTCCATTTCAGTCTGCCTCCGCAACCGCCGCCGCTGCGGGCGGAGCGGATCGGATTTTGATTTGATCGGCGAGAATCACAAGCGCAACAGACCCGATGATCAGCGCGCCGGCGAACACAACGCGCGAGCTTAGTCGCTCACCCGCAAACAGCACGCCGAGAATCACGGCGACGATCGGATTCACGAACGCGTAGGTCGAGACCTTTGCCGGATCGCAGTGCCGTAACAGCCAGATGTAAGCACCGAAGCCGACGATCGCGCCGACCAGCACGAGATAGATCCACGCATTGATTGAGGTCCACGTCATTTGGTGAACGTCGAAACCGTGCAGCTCTCGCGTCGCCAGACCGGCCAGCATCAGCAGTGCGCCGCCGCAAATCATCTGCTGCCCCGCGCCGAGAAAAGGTGACGACGCGTTCTTCGCTCCGCGCGAATAGAGGGAGCCGGCGGACCAGATGAACGAGGAGCAGAGCAGGATCAGCATCCCCGTCTGCGTCTTGTGCGACTCGCCGCTCGTCCAATGAATCTCCGGCAGCACGAGTGTGGCGACGCCCGCGATGCCGCCGATCAAACCGATCCACGCGATTGGCCGCGGCCGCGGCGAATGGCCGCTCATCCACGCGAGCCCTGTCATGTAGATCGGCACGCTCGAGACCATCAGCGCCGCGAGTCCGGAATCGATGTACTTTTCGGACATCGTCACACCGCCGTTCCCGCCGAGTATCAAGCAAGCGCCGACGATGAGCGCGGTCCGCCATTCACGCCAGCCAGTCGGGTTCGCGCCCTGTGCCCGCGCCACAGCATACATGATCAGGCCGGCAGTGAAGTACCGTGTGCCCGCCATCAGAAACGGCGGGATCGATTCGATGGCGAGGCGGATCCCGAGATAGGTCGAACCCCAGACGACGTACAACGCCGCGAACGCGCTGACGAACGCGAGTTTGCCCGGCTGCTTCTGCACGCGCAATCAGCGCATTAGACGCGCTGCTGCGCAAGTTTCCGGCGTTACGCGCTGCGGCCGCGGATCATCCGGTAGATCAACAGCAGAATCATCGCGCCGATGATCGACATGATAATACCCGCCGCGTACCCAGGTCCGAAGAACAAACGGCCGAGCCATGTGCCGACGAATGCTCCGGCGATGCCAAGCAACATCGTGATGATGCAGCCGCCCGGATCTTTTCCTGGCATGAGAAGCTTGGCGATAGCGCCGACGACGAGGCCGACGATCAATGTCCAGAGTAGGTTGGTCATAACGCGTTGATCGAAGCGGAATCGTGCCCGCAGATCAATCCAGTTCTACTCAAAAACTAACGACCTCGGCCGAGCGGATGTCGGGACTGGCGCGGATTTCGGCGAGCAGCCGCGCATCCGGCGTGGTATCGAGGTTCAAAACCGTCAACGCGGTGCCGCCCGCCTCGTTCCGGCTCAGCGACATGGTCGCGATATTCACGCCATGGTTGCCGAGCAACGTCCCGATGCGGCCGACGATTCCCGGCCGATCGGTGTTTTCGAGGATCAGGACCACGCCGGTCGGCCGCGCTTCCACCGGCCGGCTGTTCACGCTGACGATGCGCGGCGTTGCGCCAAAAAACGCGCCAGCCACGGAAACCGTTTTCCCTTCCGAAGTCGCGGAGAGCTCGAGCAGATCGCTGTAATCACCGACTGCGCTCAATCGCGTCTCCGTCACTTGCAGCCCGAGCGTTTTTGCGAACGCCGGCGCGTTCACTTCGTTGATTTCCGGTCCGCCGGCGGTCTGCAAAAATCCTTTCAGCACCGCGCGCGTGATCGCGGTCGTGTCGACTTCGTTCACTTTGCCGCTGTAGTTGATGTTCAACATGTCCGCGCGTTTCGGCGCGAGCTGCGACAGGAACCGCCCAAGCTTCTCCCCGAAGCGCAGGTGCGGCCCGATGATCGCGAGCGTCTTCGCGTCCAGATTTGGCATGTTCACCGCATTGCGAATTGTTCCCTCGAGCAGCGCGGCGCGAATCGATTGTGCGATTTCGATGCCGACACTTTCCTGCGCTTCCGCGGTCGATGCGCCGAGATGTGGAGTGAGGATGAGATTTGGCGCGTCGCGCAGCGGCGAATCAGCCGGCAGCGGTTCGATCTCAAAAACATCGAGCGCCGCCGCCGCGACCTGTCCGTCGCGCAGCGCGTTGAGCAACGCGGCTTCGTCGACGAGACCGCCGCGCGCGCAGTTGATCACGCGCACGCCGCGTTTCGCTTTCGCCAGCCGCGATGCGTTGAGGATGTGGCGCGTTTCGGGTGTGAGCGGCGTGTGCAGTGTCAGGAAATCGGCGGTCGCGACGAGCTCATCAAGCTCCTCGACCAGCTCGACCTGCAGCGCGCGTGCGCGCGTTGCGGAGAGATACGGATCGAACGCCACGACACGCATGCCGAACGCGATCGCGCGCCGACTTAATTCGCTGCCGATCCGCCCCATGCCGATGATGCCGAGCGTCTTGTTCTGCAGCTCGACGCCCTGCAGAGGTTTGCGCTCCCATTTGCCGCTGCGGACGATCGCGTCGGCTTGTGGAATTTTGCGCGCAACGCAGAGGAGCAGCGAAAATGCGTGCTCGGCGGTGGAAATCGTGTTGCCGCCGGGCGCGTTCATCACGATCACACCACGCCGCGTCGCCGCGTCGACATCGACGTTGTCAACGCCGACACCAGCGCGGCCGATTACGCGCAATCGATTCGCCGCGTCAATCACCGACGCCGTGACTTTCGTTTCGCTCCGCACCACGAGCGCGCTGCAATCGCGCATTTGCTCGATCAGCTCGGCTTCGCTCAGCCCCGTCCGCACGTCGACTGCGCAGCCGCCGTCGCGCGCCAGCTCCTCGATTCCGCGCTCCGAGATCGGGTCCGCGACGAGGACCTTCGGCACTTCCATTAGCCGAAAATAACCAGCTGGATGGACTCGGGAAGTTGCTGCGCGACACCGGTCGCGACACTGCCGCGAAGCAGCTTCGCCATCGTGCTCCGCTGGCTCGCGCCGATCATCAGGTAATCAACGCCCATCGTCGCCGCGAGATCGACGATCGTCGTCGGCGGATCGTCGCTGACGGCGTAAATCGGCATGATGCAGATGCCGCGCTGCTCGCCTTCCTTCAGCATCAGCGACATGATTGCGTTCGCTTCCGGGTTCTCCTGCCACTTCGATCGGCCGATCATTCCGGTGCCGGTATAATAGACAGAAACTTCGCGTACGAAGAGCACGCAGAGCGTTGCCTTGCGCAGCTGCGCTTCATCCAGCGCAAAGCCGAGCACCGGCGTGATCCCGCGTGCGGCGACCATGATTTTTTGTCCTTCCTCGAGCTTCGGCCGGATCGTCGTCGCGAGGTCCGGCATGACCATGGCCGCGACGCCGCGGGTGACCGTGAGCGTCTTGAGCCCGGAGATTTTGTGCGAGTAGGCGCGGAGCGCGAATCCGATCCCGAGCACGCAGATCGCGAAGAAGAGCGCGTCCGGTTTGGTCTTGGCGATCGTGAGCTCGACCGCGAACAGAATCGCGAAGGTCGCGCCCATGATGATCCGCTGGTACCACGGCAGGTTCAGGCGTTTGTTAAAGGTGCAGGCGCCGAGATTGACGGTGATCGCGCCGACAACGCCGATCGCGTAAAGGCCGGCGAGCGCTTCGAAATTCTTTGTCGCGGCGAGAACCAGGATCGGAATCGCGATCGCGATGAGCAGCGGAATTTTCGGAACGCCGTAACGATTCAGCCGCCGCAGCACGCGTGGCATTTCGCCGTCCTGCGCCATCATGTACATGACACCGATCAGCGCGACGACCGCGGTGTTGACGGCGCTCAGGAGCAGCAAACCGAAAACGATACCTACGATCAGCCCGAGCACCGCGCCGACGGATGGGTTCAACGCAATTGAGCCGTAATGCTCCGCGAGAAAGCGCAGCATGTCTTCCTTGTGCTCCATCAGCTGCGGCGAAAACGATTTCGGGAGCGAGAGCATTGCCCAGCCGAGCAGCGCGGTGCCGGCGACAACTTCGATCGCAACCGGCACGATCGCCTTCGTTGCGGTGCGCACGACCTTCGGATCATCAGGCGTCGACCCCGGATCGGCCTTCATCACGCCGGTGATGTTCGCGACCGCTTCGACGCCGCTGAGCGCGAGGATCACGCCAACGAATGCGACCCAGAGCTGCCCGAGGTTTTCGTGACGCGGCTCGAGGTGCGTCGTCGTGAGGTGCGGCGCACTGAGCGCGATAATCGTGACGACAACGAGAACCGCCGGCACGGCGAGCCAGATCGACACGCTGCCGCTATGCTTCGGGCCGAAGAAATTAACCGCGCCGATCACCACGACGAGCGCCATTGTCGCGTAGGGCGCGTTGGCCGTTGGAACGCCGAAGTAACTCACCGCCGCCCAGCCGCTGAGCGCGGCCGTAACGATGAAGTTTGCGACGAGCAGCAGCGCGCCGGTCGAGGCGAGGAAACGGCTTTGCTCCCGCGCTGCCGAATACACGCCGCCGCCATCAGGAAAATGCGCGCAGACAATGCTGTAGTTGAACCCGACCAGCGCAGTCAGCGCGCAGACCGCAAGAATGATCGGCAGCGACGAGAAACCCGCGGCGACGAACGCGAGGCCGATGACGTACGCCTTGCTCGTCCCCCAGTCGCCGTAGAGCAGCGCTGCCGCGCGTTTCCAATCGACGTTGCGCGGCCGGTGGACGGCGCCGCCTTGCCCCATTACCAGATCAGCCATCGCAGTTCGCGTGAGTCTCTATTTCGGGCACAGAACTGCAACACCGCACTGGATCCATGCGCTCGACGTCTCGATCACTATCAGCTTCGCGCGGCGGAGCCATCTCGCGTGTCCGCTCGATTGCAATTAATCAGCGGCAGCTGTTCGCGGCGGCGCGGCCAAAGCCGCTAAAAAGGGAACGGCGATGGGAAGTGACAGCCGCGTAACTTTTGCACGGTGGTCGCAACACTTCGTTAAGAACAGCATCGGAGCCATGCTGCCTCTTCGCGCTCTGTTCCAGGCGTTACGCTGGCGCGCTTTGATCTGCTGGTTGTGCATCGCGCTCTCAAGTGGAATTCCCGCAGTTGCGGAATCGCATGGCGACACAACCGGGAAGAGCTGGCATGCACCGAAGTCGTGCATCTTCATCCGCAATCCCGTTCCGGCGACGCGCGCTTCGATCTCGAAAGGAGAACAGATCTACAAAGCTCGCTGCATCGGGTGCCACGGATCGTCCGGCCACGGGGACGGCCCCGACGCGTCGCAGTTGCGTGTCCATCCGGCGCGGCTCTCCGGCGAGCGCGTTCAGGAGCAAACGGACGGCCTGCTTTGGTGGAAAATTACCTTCGGCAAACGGCCGATGCCCGGCTACGGATTTCGGCTTTCTTCAACCGACCGCTGGCACGTGATCAATTACCTCCGCACACTCGCCGAGAATAAGCCGCAGCGCTGAAGTAGCTAAACCTCAACGCGCGCGCCGAGCTCCACGACCGCGTTTGGCGGAAGCGAGAAGTACGACGTCACATCGCCGGCGTTGCGCGTCATCCACGCGAAGAGAGAGCCGCGCCACGACGGTAACCCGAGCTTGCGCGTGGCGAGGATGGTTTCGCGGCCGATGAAATAAGTCGTGCGCATCGTATCGAAGCGCAGCCGCCGGTCACTGACTGTGGCGAGCGCAGCGGGAACGTCCGGCCGTTCCATGAAGCCAAAGCGTACGACCACGCGCCAGAATCCTTCCTCCAGCTCTTCGATTTCAACGCGATCTCTCGGGTTCGCGAGATAGGGCACCTCCTCGGTTCGAACGGTGAGCATCGCCACCGTCTCATGCAGCACTTTGTTGTGTTTGAGATTGTGGAGCAGCGCGAGCGGCGTGCCGAAACGGTTGCCCGACATGAACACCGCCGTGCCCGGCACGCGTCGGATGCTCTGGTGTTTCACGCTGCCGATGAAATCATCGAGCGGCAGGCAAATATCGCCGATGCAGGTGCGGAGAACGCGGCGGCCTTTCCGCCACGTCAGCATCAGGAAGAGAATCACGGCCGAGACGAGGATCGGGAACCAGCCGCCGTGCGCGACCTTCAGCATATTCGCACTGAAGAACGCGAGATCGATCGCGACGAAAAAGAGCGCGACCGGAAGCGCGACTGCGGCCGGCCAGTGCCAGCGAACTCGCGCGACGACATAGAACAGGATCGTCGTGATCAACATCGTGGTCGTGATCGCGACGCCGTAGGCGGCAGCGAGATGACTGGACGTTCCGAACCCGATCACGAGCCCGATCGCAGCGACCATCAGCGCCCAGTTCACCAACGGGACATAGATCTGGCCGATGACGCGCGCCGATGTGTAATTGACTTTCAACCGCGGGATGTAACCGAGCTGGATCGCCTGCATCGTGAGCGAGAAGGCGCCGCTGATAATGGCTTGCGATGCGATCACCGCCGCCGCCGTGGCGAGCGCGACCAGCGGATAGCGCGCCCAATTCGGTGCCATTCTGAAGAAAGGATTCACCGCCGCGCCGGGATGAGTGAGGAGGAGCGCGCCTTGCCCGAAGTAGTTCAACGTCAGCGCCGGAAGCACGACCGCGAACCAGGTGAGGCGAATCGGCGCGGTGCCGAAGTGGCCGATGTCCGCGTAAAGCGCTTCGCCACCGGTGACGGCGAGAAACACCGCACCGAGCACGACGAACCCGTGCCTTCCGTTGTTCGCAAAAAAGTGAACCGCTTCGAGAGGGTTGATTGCGCCGAGGACTGCGGGCGCGCGACCGATTTGATGAATTCCGAGCAGCGCAATCGCCACGAACCAGAGCATCGTCACCGGACCGAAGATTGCTCCGACGCCGGCGGTGCCGCGTGATTGGACAAGGAAGAGCGCGATCAAAATTCCGATCGCCACCGGCACGACGAACGGATCGAAGAGCGGTGTCGCGACGTGCAAACCCTCGACCGCGCTCAGAACCGAGATCGCCGGCGTAATCATTCCATCGGCGTAGAGCAGCGCCGCGCCGAACAAGCCGAGCAGCAGGAGATACTTTCCGGCGCGACCGACGTCGCCCACCAGCGTGGCGAGCGCGAGGATGCCGCCTTCACCGCGATTATCGGCGCGGAGAATCAGGATCAGGTATTTGATCGAGATGATCAGCACGAGCGACCAGAGGATGAGCGAGAGCACGCCGAGCACGTTCGCCGGCGACGGCGAGACGCCGTGCTGTCCGTAGAAGCATTCGCGCAGCGCGTAGAGCGGGCTCGTGCCGATGTCGCCGTAAACGATTCCGAGACTCGCGAGCGACAGCAGCAAAAGAGGACGCTTCGCGCGGTCAGCGGCCGCGATCACCGGTGAATCCGCAGGCTCATGAACGGCGGCGGGAATGGCGGTTGGGGGGCCGGTCTTCACCGTTACGACCGGGAGCTTAGGCGCGAGACGCTCCGCCGGAGTAATTAAAAGCGTACTAAAATCGGCGCGCGGGCGTTTCCCGGCTTTCGCAATGCGCTACACTGGCCGCGTGCTGGAATCGTCCAGTTCACCCGAGACCGCCGGCGCGGGTGGCGCCGCGTTTTCGCGGCCGAACGAATACATCGCCGCGATCGCCGGCGTAGCTGCGCTGACCGTCGGCTGCTGGCTTCTCACTCCGCTCACCGGCTACGGCGCGATTTCGCTCATCTATCTTCTCGGCGTTCTGCTTGCCGGCGTTTTCCTAAGTCGCGGCCCGGTTTTGCTGGTTGCGGCGCTGAGCTCGCTGGCGTGGAACTTCCTCTTCATCCCGCCGCGCTTTACCCTCCACATCGCGAAGCTCGAGGACACGCTCACCTTCGCGACCTATTTCATCATCGCGATTATCGTCGGCGGCCTGACGGCGCAGTTGAAAGCGCGCGAGCATCTCGCCGCCCAGGTCCAGCTCGCGCAAGAATCGGAGCGGCTGCGCAAGACGTTGCTCGACTGCATTTCGCATGAGCTGAAAACTCCGCTGGCCGCGATCGCTGCCGCGAGTCAGGCGCTCGCGCATGTTTCGTCTGCGGACGTCCGCGCGCAGGAAGAGCTCGTGCGCGAAATCCGCGACGGCTCGCATCGCCTCCACCGCGTCGTCAACAATTTGCTCGATATGAGCCGGCTCGAGAGCGGCGTTATTCGGCCAAATCGCGAGTGGTGTGACGTGCGCGAGCTGCTCCAGTCCGCTGCCGAGAGTGAGCGCGAATCGATCGACGGCCGCGACGTGCGGTTCACACTAGCCGAGAACCTTCCACTCGCGCTGCTCGATCACAGCCTGATCGAGCAGGCGGTCGCGAAGCTGATTGCGAACGCCGGCACCCACACGCCCTCCGCGCTTCCGGTGGAAATCGAGGCGGATTACGATGATGGCGAGCTGCGCATTGCGGTCAGCGATCGCGGGCCGGGGCTGCCCCCGGACGCCGCGGAGCGCGTGTTCGAAAAATTTTATCGCGGCGACCAGCGCAAGGCCGGTGGCCTCGGTCTTGGCTTGTCGATCGCGCGCGGCTTCGTCGAAGCGCACGGCGGCAGGCTCCTCGCTCACCGTCGCGACGGTGGCGGCACGCGCTTTGCCATCACCCTGCCGGTCCAGGTCACGGATGCGCAGGCGATCGAGCATGTTCTATGAAGCCGTCGCGCACCGCGCTCATCATTGACGATGAGAAACAGATCCGGCGCCTGCTCCGGATCGCGCTCGAAGGCGCGGGCTATCAGGTGCGCGAAGCGGAGAACGGCCAGGCAGGATTGACCGCGCTCGTCCACGCAAAACCGGACGTCGTTCTGCTCGATCTCGGCCTGCCGGACATCGATGGCGTCAAACTCCTGCGGCGCTTGCGCGAATGGTCCGATGTCCCGGTCCTGATCCTCTCGGTGCGCGACGATGCGGACGAAAAGGTCGGCGCCCTGGACGCCGGCGCGGATGATTACGTGACCAAGCCGTTCGACACCGCTGAGCTGCTCGCGCGTCTTCGCGCCGCGCAGCGTCGCGCCCTGACTGAAACGGGTGAGCCGGTCTTCAACTCCGGGCCACTCTCGGTCGATTTCTCGGCGCGCCAGGTGAAGCTGAACGGCCGCGAGATCAAGCTCACCCCGACCGAGTATTCCCTGCTTCGTCTGCTGGTGCAGAACGCCGGCAAAGTCGTCACCCATCGCCAGCTGCTCCGCACGGTTTGGGGCGAAAAGGCTGAGACCCAGGCGCAGTATCTTCGCGTTTACGTCACGCATCTACGGCGAAAACTCGAAGGCGCCCGGGATTCGCCCGCGCTGATCAAGACCGAAGTCGGCATCGGCTACCGCTTATCGACCGATGCTTTGTAGGCGGCCTCGCCCGTTAACGTTCTTTTAGTATCGCCGGCGCGTTTTTTAATTCACGCGCCACTGCGTCGAAGGGTGACGTTCGAGCGTGAAACTGATCGTCCTGCTCGTCGATCTGCGCGATCCGAACGCACATCGCCGCTCCGGATCGGCGCCGAAACTCGATGCGCTGCCGACGCGGCAAAATGTCCAATCGCGCCGGCCGATGCCGCTCTGGACATGGTTTATCGCGAACCCGCGTGCGGAGGCGCATCGCTGCGCAAAGCGGCGCGACGCGGATCGCGTGCTCGCCATCTGACGCCAAAAAGAACCGGCGGCGGCGTGAGCCAGCGGCCGATTTGACCGTTGCTCAAACCGGCTCAAACGAGGCGCTGACGCGCCTGGTCGAGTAGAACAAAAAGGCGTGCCGGTGATCATTCGGCACGCCATTTCGTTGTCGCCGCGCCGTTCGGGCCGGCGCGTCTGGTGCACGGCGAAGCAGCGCCGTGGCTACGGATCAGATTACCATCGCCTGCGTTGCTCCAGTCGCTGCTGCCCGGCACTGCCGGCTGCATTGCATTGGAACAGGTAGGGCCCTCCCATCGTCTGCCGCCGCGGCGATCGCTGCCGCGAACGCATTGTTCGCGGTGGTGATCAGAGCCAGCGTCGGCGAGGGCGTCGGGTAGTTATCATTGCCCGTCAGCGAAGTGACGTCGCCTCAACGCTGATCGGCGTCTCCCGCAGATCGGCGCGCTTTCACGCGCGCTCTCGCGCTGGTGTTTGCAATCGTGCCGGTCTCGGCCGCGAGCGCTGCGATCGCGCTAAATGTTATCGGGCGGGACTCAGCTCCCGAGCCCGCCAGATCATGTAGATCGCGGGATAAAGCAGCAGCTCGAGGAGCGCGCTCGTAACAACTCCGCCGATCATCGGGGTGGCGATGCGTTTCATGACGTCGGCGCCGGCTTGCGTGACCGGCGACCACATGATGGGGAGCAGGCCGAAGAGGATCGCGCATACGGTCATGATTTTTGGCCGAACGCGTTTGACCGCGCCTTCTTCGACGGCGGCGCGCAGATCGCTCAGCGAGTTCATCCGGTTCGCGGCGCGGAATTTTTCCCAAGCCTGATCGAGATAGAGCAGCATGACCACGCCGGTTTCGGCATCGAGACCGGCGAGCGCGATCAGCCCGACCCAGACGGCGACGCTCATGTGGTAGCCGAGCAGCCAAAGAAGCCAGAACGCGCCGATGAGGGAGAAGGGCACCGCGAGGAGAACAATCAGTGTCTTCACGACCG
>CADDYX010000031.1 GCA_902810735.1 Verrucomicrobiota bacterium
GGTTTGGTTTTTCGGCACCTCCGCGATTTGCCACGGCTCGTCTGCGCCGCGCGCGATGATCGTAACGCGATAACTGGTTGCGCGATCGTCGCCGTTCCAACGCAGCTCGGGTGACGGATCTTCGACCGCCGTGCCGAGCGGCGCGATCGCTCGCAACGTCGAATCAGTGGAAGCATCGCCGGCTAGGTTGCCGCGAGTGCCGGTGAGCGTTTTCACAAATGACGGCACGTCGATCTGGTTGTCGGTCAATGCCGACTTCAGCGACGACTCCAGCTCCGGCGGAAAGCCACGGCTGTTCAGCACCGCTCCGTCGCGGGCAATTTGTAATCGCCTCCCGTTGTCGCGCAGCACGAGCACGCCTTCCGGCGGCTGCAGAGTCGTGTTCCACCAGACAAACACCAGCGCTGCGACCACCGCAGCCGCGATCGCCAGCCAGGTTCCGGAGGAAGAACGGAAGTGGCGGGGCGGTTTTTCGCGAACCGCGTTGGCGACTTCGCTTTTGAAATTCGCCAGATCGATCAGTTCGGCTGTGGCACGCGTCGAGCGCCTCACCTGTTCCATGATTTCACGGCGAGCGAGCGGGTCGAGTTCGTCGTCAACCAACGCGGCGAGCTCTTCGTACGACACGCTCAGGTGCGGTTCGACTTCCCGCCGGCGCAGCGCCTCGGTTTGCCTGACGATCGCGCGGCATTCCGAACACGTGACGAGATGCTCGCTCACCTCGAGCGCCTCTTTCGGCGAGGCCGAACGAGCCGCATACGCGTGAATCTGAACGGCGGTGAGATGTTCGTGTTGCACGTTCGTCTGCTTATACCGATGAAGACGCGAAACGGGGGCGGTTATTACCCGCAGCTTTGGTTTCGCCTGAAAAGGCGCGCCATGCGCGGCTGAGTGAGTCCCGCGCGACACGGCGTAAGTTGATCACCTGCTGCCGAGCGCACTGCAGCTCGGACGCGATCTGGCGATCATCGAGCGGCAGCCGCTGCCACATCATCGCGAGCCGTTCCGGCGGCATGCCGAATCGCGGAGCAAGCGAGCGGATCGAGGCGATCCCGAGCAATTCGAAATCGCGCAGAACACTCGAGTTCAGGAGAAACGCCGCGCACTGCCGCGGCGGCAACTTGGCCAGCTGCTGCCAGAGCCAGAGCAAATATTCCTTCCAGATTAACTGCTCCGCCGCTGAGCTCTGGTCCGCGACAGTCGACGAATCGCTCACCTCGGCGGCATCCGCACGCGACGCATCGGTTCGCCCACAGATCTCCAGAATCTCAGCGACCACGAAGACCAGGTCGCGCAGCTCGATCGGCGTGCCGAGCCATTCAAAGAGCTCCGCAACGAGCATGTGCAGTTCGTTTCGTTCCCAGTAGCGGTTGCGGAATGCATCGCGCGCTGCCGCCACCGGATCGTTCAGCAGCCACTGCAATCGCGGAGTGGGTAATGGCGTCGAGCTTTTCGACCACTGCGGCAGACCGCACCACTTGCGGCCGTGCTCACCTTCCCACAATGCAAAACCACGCCGCGCCGTCCGGTTCTCGAGGAGGTAGCGAATTCGATTTAGCAGCATCGAGCGCTCCGGATTTTCGTTCCGCAAATGTTCCGCCCATGCCGAGTAGGCGACGCCTGCGACGTAGTTCCGAAAATCGCGAATCGGCGTCTCGCGTTGGCCCGTACGCAGCGCATCGAGCTGCCGAATCAGTTGCTCGCGTGCCGCGCTGGTGATGTCTTCGCTCTCCTGTGCGCCGCTCGATTTCCGCAGCAGAACGCCGCGAATAATTGGCGCCGCCTCCCGCTCGAGCAGCACGCGCAGCGCGCGCTCGCGGCTCGCCGCGTCCTCAACCGTGAGGAATTCGGCCAGCAGCGAATCCGACGCCGATGTGACGTCGCCTTCGACCGATGATGCGGGGGGCACGCCGGATTTTACGTACGAAGCGGCCGTGCGCCACCGTTACGTACGAGGTGCCTAGGGTGCGACTTCGCGATAAAGCGCCTCGTAGCGCTCCGCCGCCGCCTGCCACGAAAACTCACGCGCCATCGCGCGGTCGACCAAGCTTCGCCAGGTCGATGCCTCCTCGCAAAACAAGTCGCGCGCGCGTTTCACCGCATCCCAGAACGCGTCCGGCGAGTTCCAGTAGCAAAGAAATCCGTACCCGCTGTCGGTCGTCGGATCGTAATCCTCGATGATCTCCTGAATGCCGCCGGTTGCTCGCGCGACCGGCAGCGCGCCGTATTTGAGGCTGTACATCGCGCTCAAGCCGCTCGGCTCGAACCGTGACGGAATCAGCGTCAGGTCCGCGCCGCCTTCGATCAGATGCGCAAGACGCTCGTCATAGTGCCGCCGATACGCGAATTTCGTCGGATACTTGCGGGACGCGATCGCCAGCGCCGTCTCATAGGCCGGGTCGCCCTCGCCAAGAATGATAAGCCGCACGTCGTCGGAGAGCATGCGGTCGAGCAGCGGCATCAACAGGTCGAATCCCTTTTCCGGCACGAGGCGCGTCACCATTCCCATTACCGGACCGACGGGATTTGGCGTGAGATTCAGCGCATCGAGCAACAACTCGCGACAGACCGTTTTCCCATGCAGATCGCCGACGCTGAACGGCATCGGCAGCAGATGATCCGCCGCCGGATCCCAGCGCCGGTAATCTGCGCCATTCAAGATCGCCGTCAGGCGTGCGCGATGTTCGCGCAGAACAATATCGAGCCCGCATCCGTATTCCGGCGTCAGAAGTTCCTGCCGGTAACGATCGCTGACGGTTGTGATCCGATCGGCAAAAACAATGCCGCCTTTCAGCAGATTCAAGCGGCCGAAAAACTCGACGCCGTGCGGGCGGAAATACCGCTCCGGCAAATTCGTTAGGCCAAAGTCAAGGCCCCAGAAGCTTCCCTGCTCCGCGATGTGATGGATCGTGAGCACCGTGCGGAATGGCAGCCGCTGGTTGTCGATCAGCGCCGGCACGAGCGCCGCCGCCCAATCGTGCACGTGCAGAATTTCCGGAGTCGGCGTCAGCCGCCGCGCCAGCTCCACCGCCGCTTTGCTGAAAAAGATGAAACGCGCGGCGTTGTCTTCGTAGGCGATACCGTGCTCGCCGTAAATTCCCGCGCGGTCGAAGAATTCGTCGCAACGCGCGAAGAAAATCTGCACCCCGCCGGCCGTGCGCGCGGTGAGAAATTCCGCGATGTAATTCTTCTCGCCGACCGGAATGTCCACGGTGACGCCGGTGTCGCTAACCTGCACCGTCCGGTCGTCGCGCAGCTCGCGATAGTATGGCAGCGCAATCCCCACCTCGTGTCCGCGCGCTCGCAGCTCACGCGGCAGCGCCTCGAGCACGTCCACGAGCGCCGTTGCCCGCTGCATCGGCGGACCTTCCGCGCTGATCATCAGAATTCGCATGAGGTCAGGACTCTAACGAGTATTCGCGCTTCAACCACTCGAGCGCCTGATCGCGCGTGCGCAATGTTCCTTCCAGTTGCCGCGTCTCGACTTCCTCAAGGATCTGGCCAAAGGTCGGCCCGGGCTTCATGCCGAGTGCGATCAGGTCATCACCGCGCACGAGCGGCGGCGGGATCATCGGTTCGTGCGCAAACTCTTCACGTTTGGCCAGCAGGAACTCATAATTGTCGAGCATGTGATGACTGCTCTCGCAGTCGACGCGATGCAGTTCGAGTTCCTCTGTAAAGGTCGGACGCGCCATGAAACGTTTCAGCTTGGCCACGCGCATCCGCGGCACGTCTTTGAACACCATGTGCTGACGCACCATCTCGACCGTCGCGTCGATCTCGGCACGCGAAAACCGCAGCCGTGTCATGATCTGCTCCGTCATCTCCGCGCCCACGCGATCGTGCCCGTTGAATCGGATGCGGCCGTTTTGATCCACCGATTGCGTCGGCGGCTTAGCGACATCATGCAGCAGAACGGCGAACACGAGCGGCACCGACACGTCGCCGGGCAAGAGCTGCAACATCAAGCGCGTATGCTTGAAAACGTCTCCTTCCGGATGGAATTGCGGCGGCTGTTCGCACCCTTTCATCGCTTCAATTTCCGGCAGGATTGCGCGCAGTAGTCCGCTCGCATCGAGCAGGTCCCAGCCGCGGACACGATTCGGCGACACGAAAATCTTCACCAGCTCATCGCGAATTCGCTCCGCGCTGATCTCGGAAATTGAGGGCGCGTGCGCCACGAGCGCTTCCCAGGTTGCGCTCTCAATTTCAAATCCGAGCACCGTCGCAAAGCGCACAGCGCGCAGCAGCCGCAGCCGGTCTTCAGCGAACCGTTGCGCCGGATCGCCGATCGCGCGGATGAGTTTCCGCTCGAGATCCGCACGACCCGCAACGAAGTCGATAACTTCATCCACCGCGGGATCGAAGAACATGCCGTTGATCGTGAAATCACGTCGCTGCGCATCTTCTTCGGGCGAGGAAAAGTGCACCGCCGTCGGCCGGCGGCCGTCGACGTAGGCGTCATCAGATCGGAACGTCGCCACCTCGAAGTTGGTTCCGTTTTCGACAACAACGACGACGCCAAAATGCGCGCCGACGGCATACGTGCGCGGAAAAATCTGCTGCACGATCTCCGGCGTCGCGTCCGTCGCGATATCGTAATCTTTTGGCGGCAAACCGCGCAGCATGTCGCGCACACAGCCGCCCGCGAAATAAGCGATGTGACGATGCTCCCGCAGGTGTCCCGCAATCCTGCGCGCCACCCGCTCGCTGTCCGAAATCTGCGCCACCGCGCTCAGCTTCGCGTCACCGTAAACGGCTGTCGAGGCTGTCGCGGAGGCGGCGTCGCGAAGAATGAGCTCGCGGGCGAACGCGAGCGCGACACCCGCGACGTCTTTCCGGATCGTTACGAGGACATCGCAACCTGCACGTAATCAGCCAGCAGCACGTTAGCTGCCGTGCGCGCTGATACTCACGTTGACCTGACTTACGGCACCGGCGTCAGAAGCGTCGGAACGCGAGGTGCTCCAACTGATTCGGAACTGTCCTGCAACGGCATGATCTCTTCCTCATCGTCGTTGTCGATACTGCGTGCCAGAGCTGGCGTTGCGGTGCGGATGCTGTTGTTGTCTGAATCGGCTATGTAGAGCTTGCCGTTCGCATCGACCGCTAAACCTCGCGGGAAGGCGAAGCGCGCGTGCTTGCCAGTGCGATCGTTCATACCGTCGCGGTTCGCAAGACCTGCCAAAGTCGTAACAACGCCCGCGGGAGTGATTCTTCGGATGGTCCTGTTACCCGTATCTGCGACGTATATGTCATCAGCGCTGTCTACCGACACGCCCCACGGATCTTCAAATCTCGCCTCAGTACCCACGCCATCACTGTTCCCGGGAGATCCTGCTAATCCGGCGAGCGTCGTCACCACACCTGCAGGGGTAATTTTGCGGATCGTACTATTTTCGTTGTCGGCAACGTAAACATTTCCAACGCTGTCAACCGCTACATGCTCGGGATGCGCAAAACGCGCTGCGCTGCCGGCGCCATCATCGCTACCGCTCTGGCCTGGCGAACCAGCCAACGTGCTCACAACACCTTCAGGAGTGATTTTTCTGATCGTCTGGTTGTAAGTATCGGCGACATAGACGCTGCCGGCGTTGTCGACCGCGACACCGTTGGGCAGGTTGAAGCGTGCCGCCGCTCCCGTCCCGTCAACGCTGCCATTCTCTCCGGCGGAACCGGCGAACGTAGTCACAACCCCACCCGCCGTGACTTTTCGGATGGTGTTGCTGTATTTATCGGCAACGTAGAGAATCCCTGAGCTGCTGACAGCGACTCCGCTTGGTGCGACAAAGCGCGCCGCGCTGCCGGCGCCGTCGCTACTTCCGGCCGTATCCGCCATTCCAGCGAGGGTGCTGACGACGCCGTTCGGCGTAACTTTTCGGATCACCGCATTGAGAAAATCCGCCACAAAGACGGTGCCGCGGCGATTCACAGCGACATCATATGGTGCGTCAAATCGAGCGGCTTCGACCCCGCCGTTATCGGATCCTGGGCTGACCAAGCCCGCGAAAGTGGTAACCATTCCGCCAGGGCCGATCTTGCGAATCACGCAGTTGTCGAAGTCCGCGACGTAAAGATTGCCCGCGCTATCCGATGCCACATCGCTCGGGTAGTAAAAGCGCGCATGATGCCGCCGGCCGTTCCTGCTGCCGACTGCAAAGTGAGCACCTGCGAAAATCGTAGCGCGTCCATGAACGCCGAACTTGATGATGTCTTGACGGTCAAATGCTGCGACATAGATGTTTTCTGCATCGTCAACCGTCAGACCTTGCGGATACGAAAATTTCAGGCGCTGCTGAGGATCCGGGAGAGTAGTGACCCTGTGATCGGGAGTAATTTTGCGGACTGCGCTGTTGTAGGTGTCCGCCACATAAACATTCCCGGCGCTGCTCACCGTCACATCATATGGATAAAAGAATCGCGCGGCTTTACCTGTTCCGTCGCTCTTTCCGTTCTCGCCTGACGCGCCAGCGACCGTTGTCACATTGCCGTCCGGAGCAATCTTGCGGATCGTAGAATTGAAAGTATCCGCCACATACACGCTCCCCGCGCCGTCCACTGCGACGCCATATGGGAAGTTGAACCGCGCCGCGCTGCCTTTGCCATCCGCGCTCCCACACTCTCCGGCAGAGCCGGCAATCGTACTGACCACGCCAGCAGGAGTGATCTTGCGAATGATGCAATTGCCGCTGTCTGCGACGTAGACATTGCCCATTTTGTCCACCTCCAGGCCTGCGGGATAGTAGAACCGCGCCCCGCGGCCGCGCCCATCAATCCTGCCGAACCTTTCGGGCGCACCGGCAAACGTCCTTACCTGCCCGTCCGGCGTGATTTTGCGGATCGTATGGTTGCGATAATCCGAGACGTACACATTGCCACTTGCGTCCGTCGCAACGTTCGTTGGATAGGCAAACCGAGCGGCATCGCCGTTACCGTCAGCATCTCCGGGATGAATGCCGGCGAGCGTGTCGACGGAGTATGGCTGGTAATGTGGCGACGCATACGCGGCCGCCGGCAGGAATGCGGCGCCGAGCAGCAGGTTGAACAATATCTTTTTCATAGGGTGATGCCGCATTAAGCGAATTCTTTTGCGTTCTGCATACCCACCAAAAGTACATAATCTTCACCTATAGATTTGTTTAGAGCAGACGTCCTTTAGCTCGCGCGCGCAGCGAATTTCTTCCGGTCGCGCACACGCGAAGAGGCCGTGAAATTCAGAGCAACTATCTGCGGCTTCGAGTTCGTGTGGTCAGCGCCGAGCCCGCGTTGCTCTTCGTGCACGCAAAGCGGTGTTGATCCGGAGCAATATGACCGCGGCCCGCGAGCGATCCCTTAGTCGTCGGCGGCAAAAACTATTCCCAGGCTTTGGTTACCTTACGGCAACGCACTAACTGATCAGCCCGGCGTGGAAAGCGAACGCGACGACGGTCGCGATGTTCCTCGTGCCGAGCTTCTTCATCAGATTCGCACGGTGGACGTTGATCGTGCCCGCACTGACGCCGAGTGACGCGGCGGCGATTTTGCTCGAGCTGCCGTTGGCCACCAGCTTCAGCACCTCGCGTTCGCGGTCGCTTAGCGTCGCAATCTTAGCTAAGGCTGTCTCCTGCCGCAGCGCGCGCGAGCCGGGCAGGCTCTCCGCGACGGCTTGCGTAGCGAAGTAGCGCTCACCGCGGCTGACACGCTCGACTGCTTCGACGAACTCAGCCCAGGAATTCGTCTTCTCCACAAATCCATCGGCGCCAGAACGCAGTGCGTCCACAACTCGTTCGTCGGACACGTAAGCCGTGCAAAGAAGTACGCGGCAACCGGGACACTTCTCTTTTATTTTATCCACGGCATCGATGCCGCAGCCGTCTGGCAGGTTAATATCGAGAACGATCAGGTGCGGCTTGAACTTCTCACACGCTTGCACCGCCGTGCGAATGTCGCCGCGTTCCGCAACCACCTTGAACCGGCCATCGTAGCCGTCCAGCTTGCGGCTGATCAGCTCGCGCATGAAACGCTGCTCGTCTACTACAACCACCTGGGTCGGAGAGCCGCGGGCTTTCATCACACGTAAAACGATGTTTCATCGAACGTTCGGTCGAATTGGCTCATTGGAGGCCGGCCGCCGAACAAACATTGAAACATCGGATAGTAACTGTGGCGTTTTTATGTAATGCACAGATTCACGTCGAGCTTTTTGTTTCGCGCAAGCAGGACTGCTTCATCCGGATAAGCCGAATGCCGGTTCGGAGAGCGGCGAACAACCATAACGCCGAATCCGCTGCGGGTATTAGGTGCCGGGCTTGATGCCCGCAGAGATTCTCTAGAGTTGCGGTACCTCGTCGGCTGACCATTCCGGCTTGGCAGGTGCTGACTGCTCGCCTGCCGGAGGGTTGCCGCCATCGTTATGGGTAATCGTCACCGTGGCTGTCGCGCGGTTGCCGACGCTGGCTGTCTTGGTCGCGGTCAGTTTTACCTTGAAGAACTCGCCCCGCTCGCGCTTCTGGTCGTTAATAATTGAGACTTTAATCGTCTTCCGCGCCTCGTTCGGAGCGAACTTCAAAACGCCTGAGCGCGCGCGGTAATCAAAGCCGGCGTGAGCCGTGCCATCGACGGTCGCAAAGTGAACGCTCGCCGCTGTCTTCAGACTGCCGCGGCGGCTAATTGTCACTAGCGCATTGGCGGCGCCTTCGCTAACCGAGTAGTTCTTCGCCGTGAACTGGACCGTCGACTGCGCGCCGACACCAAGATCGTAGCCGACAACGTCAAGGTTCACTGCTTCCGGAGACGCGGCGCTGATATCGGCGGCTTGTCCCGGACAGCTCCTCGCGTTTTGCACGCGCACATCGGTCTGCGGACACGACTCACTCAACCAGTCGCCGGTGTCGAGATTGGGCTGCTGATTGAAGCTCACGATCTTGTTGTTGCCGCGATCGATCGAAAAATAGCGATCGCCGTTCAGGCTTAGGTTGCGCGAATTCGGACCCGACCAGGAGAAGAGGTCCTGCGGCCGCAAATCGTTGTTCGAGGAGCCAAGAAACGAGCCAAGGCCGAGGATTTCGTCGATCTCGTGCTCGATGACCATTTGGCCGTCGTAACTGCCGGCCGCAACGGGCCGGGTAAATTTCACTGAGACACTGGAGTTGATCGTAATCACGCCATCATACGGGCCACGCGCACCGACAGAGCCGTTCGCGAAAACCGCGGGCGGCGTATTCAGCCCGATCGCGCGCCCGGCGGCAGGTGAAGGACGCACATTCGTGGACAACGGCGCTGATGGTAGGCTTGCACGCGCGGACTTATCGTTGTTCGTCCTGGCATCCGCGATCAGCGCCGAGATGTAGGACCTCCAGTCGATGATGTAGTAGGCGCTGTTGCTGAGACCGACAGCGTTCCCGATTGGAGATCCGTCCGGGCGGGTGCTCGAGTAACGGAAAAGAATCGAGACGGTGATCTGATCGCCGAACAATGCCTCGTCGATCGCGATCGCATGGTGGATGGCGGATTCGATCGCAGCGGCATCGGCATTTTGCGTAATCGAACTGTCGAAGGTGGCTTTAATAACGAGGCCGGAGCCGGCGTTCGTCGTCGCCGAACCGTCGTCGACGGCAACGGATTGCTCGTCCATCGTGGACTGCCACGCGCCGGGTGCAGACAAATAGTCATTTCCGGAGGTGCTGTGCTGGACAGCTCCGACAGGGTACGTAGGCGTGTCCGCGCCGCTGTGCGAGACCGGGAGACTAATCGCCGCGCAAAATACGCAGACCCAAGCGATTCGCCGGCTTATGCACGTCAGACGCTGCACGATGTCAGCTTACGGCATCCTGCCATGCCGCCGGGTGCGGCGACCAATTACCACAAGGAACATCTGTACCGCTACTCCCCGTCCGGCTGCATACCCGCAGAGATGCTCTGGATTGCTGGACCGTTGGCTGCTGATTCCGAAGCAGCAGGTTCATCTGTCGAGGAGTTCGTGCGATCATTACCAGGAATTGTAACGATAGCTGTCGACCGCTTCCCGACGGCAACGATCTTGTTCGCCGTGAGTCTTACCTTGAAGAACTCACTCGTTTCGCGTTTCCGATCGTTGATGATTGGCACCTTGATCGTTTTGCTCGTCTCATTCGGACCGAACTTCAAAATGCCTGATTGCGCACGATAATCCGAGCCGGCGTGAGCGGTGCCGTCGACGGTGGCAAAGTGAACGCTGACTTCCGTTTTCAGGCTGCCGCGGCGAGTAACTGTCACCGCCGCGTGGTCGGCACCTTCGTTGACCGAGTAGTTCTTCTCGGCGAACTGGACAAGCGGCTTGGCATCGTCATTCCGGATCGTCGCCTGCCCGAGCGCATCGGCAATGGTTGCATTTACCGGGTTGCGCAGGTTGACGCTAAACTTCTCAGCGCGCTCGAAGCTCGTGTCTTCCTTCACGGTGACCTTGATCGGTTTGCTTGTCTCACCGGCAGCAAACACGAGGGTGCCGGAAGTCGCCTGGTAATCAGAACCGGCCTTCGCCGTTCCGTTGACCGTCGTGTAGTCGACTTGCACCGCTGCAGTGCTGGCGGCAGAGAGCGAGACGGTAAACGTAGCGGCTTTTGTTCCGCGGTCGCCTTCTTTCACGGTGACGTTGTTAATGGACAACGTCGGCAGAGCCATGACTTCGAACGCGCCGATGTCAGACCCATCGCCTCCCGCCGCGTTTGGGTAAGGAGGCAAGTCGACGGGTCGCGCAAATCCGCGCTGATCGCGATCGCTATTCGACAGGTCTTTTCCGGCGTCGATTGCCGGGCTGCCGAGTTGCAGCGCGATCGTCTCCGTTGGCCCGCCATTGTTCGCCAACCCTGCCGGATCAAACATCGGGTCGGTGCTATTCTTGTCTGTATTCTCGTGGAGGAAGGCAGACATATTGGTGGTGCAAAGATTGTAGCCCTCGGACGTGATTACCTGGCCTTCAGTGTTGGTAACGAAAGGCGCGCCATTCTCCGCGAAGATGTTGCTCCCGAGGATGGCGGTCCCATTGTTCGTCCCGCCGAAGCGACCGATGAACACGCTGGCTCCCTTCGCGCCGGTGTCTCCGGAGAAGGTGCAGTTTCGCACCGTAACCGTAGGTGAAGTTGTGTTTAGCGTTTCGGCAATCGCGCCACCGTTACCATCGCCATTGGCCGTATTGTTGTAGAACGTGCAATTCGTGATCGTGCCGTCGGCTTCCTGCAAATTGACCGCGCCACCTTGAGCTCCCGCTGTGTTGCCGGAGAAGGTGCTATTTGAGAGCGTCAACGTCGCCGCCGGCAGGATCGCGCCGCCGATACCGGAATTCGCAGTGCCGGGATCTACCGCACTGTTGTTCGCAAACGTACAATTCGTCACCGTCATTGGGCCGTTGCTGCGAATGGCGCCGCCGCCGGCGATGTTGACGTTCGACGTGAAAACGCAGTCGCTCACCGTCAGCGCGCCACTGCCTGCATTGCGAATCGCGCCACCGCTGAATCCATCCTCCCCGGCGTGCGCGTGACTAAACGTCAATCCACTGAACGCGATGACCGGGTTCCCACTCGTGATGAACGGCCGCACCGCGTCGTTGCCACTGATCGTCAAAAGCGCGGCGCCCGGGCCGGTGATCGTCACGTTGGCTGAGATCGTGATCGTGGTAGCGGTTATGATCGTCTGGCCATTCAGCGCCGGGTCGAAGACAATGGTTGAACCAGGATCGGAGTTCGCGGAGGTGATCGCCTCCCGCAGCGCGGTTGACACAAACGGGTCAGCCTGGGTGCCCGCGTGTCCAGCAGTCGTGGTCGTGCCGGTGTCGGCGGTAGACGTGACGAGATAAAAATGTCCGGTCAGGTCGTAGCCGATCGCATCCATCACGCGAAGGTCGACAGTCGTTAGGTCATCCTGCACCCCGGAACTGCTGAAGGCATTGAAGCTGTCGTTGGTGCCACTCGCCCAGTCTTGTAAGTCGCCTCCATTCGTCGCTGCATCGTTGAAGGCCTTGAGCAGGGTAGTGCCGTTGTCCATCGAGAACGACCTGCCGGCACCATCGTCCAAACCGCGCGCACCCGGCCCGGTGTAATGGAACAAATCCATCGCCATGTAGTCTGCGTCGCCGGCGATTCCGGTAACATTTTGCCCCATCAAGCCAATGCGGCCCATGATTTCGGTGAACTCGTGCATCGCGACGCCGATGAAGTCGTATTTGCCCGATACGGCGCGATGATTCGGATCATAGGTATAGTCGAATCCACCACCGAACTTGAACGTCCCATCGGTCGTCGTCGCGTCATCCGCAGCGAGACCCAACGCCTTCGCTTGTGCGCGACTGACTATGTAGGTGTGCGATCCGGTAATCGGGTCGGTTGTCGGAATTGAGCCACCCGCGCCAACCACAGTGGCGTCGTCTCCGGTCGTTGCGTCCGCTACCATCGCGTTGCGAAGATCGGCGTAGGTAGCGCTGGCGAGGAAAGTAGTGCTTTCACCGAGCGTCCCGGTGCCGGAGACAGCGGTCACTTTGATGTTGACGTTGATCGGATCGGTGAACTTGCTCGTCAACTGCGCCGCTGCGTAAACTGCCGCCGCTTTCATGTTCGCAATGTCGGCAGTGGTTAAACCGGCGGCGGTGAAGGTCGGGTCCGGGTCGTAGGTCAGATTGATCGTTAACGCCGATACCGTTCTGCCGGCGCCGAGCGCCAGGAGAAAAACTGAAAGAAGCACTGCACGTACTCCCCACTGCGATTTGCGAATGGATTGTGAGATTACTGTTTTCATGGATCGACTTCCTCTTTGCCTTAACGCTGCGGGGTTGGATTCAAAAGAGTTCCGTTACTTGGCGACTGGCGGTTTCGCTCGCGATGTGACGGCAAGCTGCGCGGGCGTGATTGATTCGACGTCTGCACGGCTCGCGAAACTTTCTAGCTGCGGGAGCGGAACCATCGCGCGGAAGCTCGTCGTAGTTGCCGAGCCGTTGATGACCTGGCCACCAACGGCGACGACGTAGTCCAACAACGATTTCGAGACTGTGCCAGTTATGTCTACCAGCACACGATCCCCCTGCCGGATCGGAATGTCGGGCCGCAGCGTCGTGGCCTGATCAAATGGAGGCTGGCCACGGCTTTGCTTTAGCGCGAGCACCAGTTGAGGATCGAGCTTCTTAATCGTTGCTGCGGTTAGACCCGCCTCCTGGCCGTCGCTGGATCGACCGACCAACAGAAAAGCAACCAGCAGCAGCGGTAGTAGCGACTTGCCCGCGTAACGATTGCGAGCACGGCTATGCGTTTTCCTTTTCAACCGGTGGTGTTCAGCAGGCTCGCAGCGTTTCAAAAACAGATACTTCGAACGTACGGACGGAAGTACTGAGGCTTTTCCGGCACCTTGCATAGCAAAATAATGCGCAGCTCGGGTTGAGGTAATTGGCGCTTCCGCAGCGGAGGTTTCTCCGCGCTCAGTTAACGAACACGTCTCACCGGCTCGCGGCCGCGACGCGCTTCGTCCGGTCATCGCGGATTGAATGCACAATGAAACAAAACACCGCGATGCAGATGCAGGAGTCCGCGACGTTGAACGCCGGCCACGGATGGGCGAGCGGTACGTGCAGGTCAAAGAGCAGGAAGTCGATGACGTGGCCGTGCACAAAACGATCCGTTAGGTTCCCAAGGATGCCGGCGAGTAGGAGGGCGAGTGAGATATCGCGCCACGGCCGCCAGGTTTTCCGTGTCATCAGCAAGCCGGCCACGAGCACGAGCGCGACACAACCGATCGCGATGAAGAAAGGATTGTTTCCTCTGAAAGAACCAAACGCCGCGCCGTTGTTTGTCACGTTCACCAGCTCGAACCAGTCGGGGATCTTCACGTGTGGTCTCGCCGGATCGATGTTGCGTAGCACCCACCACTTCGACCATTGATCGAGCGCGTAGAGCGGCAGCGAAAGGAACAGCAGAAGCTTCATCGCGTGGCAGCCGTTCGCGTGACCACAGCGTCGCACCGGTCGCACAAGTCGGGATGCACTGCGCTCGACCCGACGCTCGGCCGGTAACGCCAACAGCGCGCGCACTTCGCGTGCTCGGTTTTCGTGATCGCGGCTGACGGTTCTTCGCCTCTCTCCAACGTGAGATCGCTGAGGATGAAAAACTCCTCGAGCTCTTCGTGCGGAATGCCTCCGAGCGGCTCCGGATTGCATCGCAGCACAACGGCAGCTTCGAGCGCGTTGCCGATGACTTTCTCCTGGCGCGCAGCTTCAATCGCCTGGCCGATCACGCCACGGAGCTGCAGCAATTGTTCAATCGTATCTCGAGCAGTCGGATCGTGCTCGCTGCCATTCGGCTCCGGAAATAGCTGCGCATGAATCGACGATCCGTTATCGAGGTAACCCCACGCTTCTTCTGCCGTGAAAACGAGAATCGGCGCAAGTAATCGGCAAAGCACATCGTAGATTTTCCGCATCACGAATTGCGTCGCGCGCCGCCGCGGCGAATCGGGCGCGTCGCAATACATCCGGTCCTTCGTGATGTCGATGTAGAGACTGCTCAGCGCGACCGCGCAGAAGTCATTGATCGTGTGGTAGACCTTGTGGAACTCGTAGCGCTCGTACGCTTCGCGGCAATCGACGATCACATTTTCCAGCCGGTCGAGTATCCACCGGTCAACCAATGTCGCTCCATTCCCGCTTTCCTCCGGTCCGGCGAAATCGAACAGGTTGCCGTGCAAAATCCGCAGCGTGTTCCTGATCCGCCGATAGGTGTCGCCGAGCCGCGTGAACATCTCTTCCGAGAACGGCACATCGTCGGTGTAATTCACGCTGCTGACCCAGAGCCGCAAGATGTCGGCGCCGTGCTTCTGCACGAAATGCATCGCGTCCATCGGCTTCTCGTAGCTGCTCGACTTCGAGATCTTCTTGCCGTCGACATCGACGACAAATCCGTGCGTGATGCAGGTCTTGTAAGGCGCGCGGTTGTGCAGCGCCACGCTCGTCATCAGCGATGACTGGAACCAGCCGCGGTGCTGGTCGGTCGCTTCGATGTAAACATCGGCCGGATCGCGCAGCTCGGGTCGCGCGGCGCAGACCGCTTTGTGCGAAACGCCGCTGTCGATCCAGACGTCGATCGTGTCATTGCGTTTAGTTGTGCCTGCCGGCAAATCCAGTTCGCTCGCGAGCTGCGCGTCGTCGAGCTCGAACCAGACATTGGAGCCGCGCTTCGCGACCAGAGCGGCGAGGCGGCGAATCCATTCCGCGTTCAACTGCGGCTCGCCTTCGCCCAAGTAGAACACCGGCAGCGGCACGCCCCAGCTGCGCTGCCGCGAGATCACCCAGTCCGGCCGCGACTCGACCGTGCCCGCGATCCGGTTTTCGCCCCACGCGGGAATCCAGTTTACTTTCGTGATCGCATCGAGCGCTTTGCCACGCAGCTCATCGAGCCGGATGAAGAACTGCTCGACCGCGCGGAAGATGATCGGCGTTTTCGAGCGCCAGCAATACGGATACGAGTGCTGATAATTCTCGGCTGCGAGCAACGCGCCGCGCGTGCGGAGGATTTCCACAATCGCGGCGTTCGCATCAAAGACGTACTGGCCGACCAGCTCCGGCACGCCGACTTCTTCGGTGAAGCGGCCGTGATCGTCGACCGGCGAAAGAATCTCAAGCTTGTGCTCGCGGCCTAACGAGTAGTCGTCCTCGCCGTGACCGGGTGCGGTATGTACCGCGCCGGTACCGGTATCCATCGTGACGTATTCCGCGGGCAAAATGATTGAGCGTCGCGGCAGAAACGGATGCTGTGTTTCGATTCGCGCCAGCGCGCTTCCGGGAAATGTGCTGAGAGGTTCGCCTGTCGGCTCGAAGCCGGTCGCTAGACAGAATTTGTCCACCAGCTGATCCGCCAGGACGAGCACTTCCGACGCGCCGTCGCGCCGAAACTCCTGCCGCACGTACACCTCGTTCGGATGTACAGCGATCGCGACGTTAGCCGGCAGCGTCCACGGCGTCGTTGTCCAGATGACGATGCTCGCCGGTGGACCGAGCTCTCCGAGCTCGGTTGCCGCGCCCGGAGGTCGCGGACCACCCACAATCGGGAACTTCACGTAAACCGCCGTGTCTTCGCGGTCGTGGTATTCTACTTCGGCGACAGCGAGCGCCGTCTGCGCGCCGGTGCTCCAGAAGACCGGCTTCTTCGATTCGTAAACGAGCCCGAGCTCCACGAAATCCGCGAACGCGCGGAGAATGTCCGCTTCGTAGGCCGGATTCATCGTCAGGTACGGATGCTCCCAGTCGCCGAAGACGCCGAGGCGCTTGAACTGCTCGCGTTGAATATCGACAAACTTGCGCGCGAACTCCTCGCAACGTTTCCGGATTTCCGCCGGCGCGAGGCCGCGCGCTTCCTTCACGACTTTGTATTCAATCGGCAGCCCGTGACAGTCCCAGCCGGGAATGTAAGGCGCGCGAAAACCAAGCATCGTGCGCGACTTCACGATCAGGTCCTTCAGGATCTTGTTCAGCGCGGTGCCCATGTGAACGTCGCCGTTGGCGAACGGCGGCCCGTCATGGAGCACAAACAACTCGGCGTCGCTGCGCGCGTTCTGGATCTGCTCGTAGACGCGCTCCCGTTCCCACTTCGCGAGCATCTCCGGCTCGCGCGCGGTCAGGTTCGCCTTCATCGCGAACTCAGTCCGCGGCAGGTTGAGCGTCTCCTTGTAGTTCTGGGCCATTCGCGAGCGGCGACGGTACCACCCGCGCTGCACCGGCGCAACGAACGCCGCCGGTCACGCGCTGCCGGTTACAACCGCTTCAGCACCAGTTCAGCGATCGCCTGCGACTTCTTCATTTTGCCCGCTTTGTCATCAGGCCCGCCGACACTGACACGAATATATTTGTCGCCTTTCAGCACGTAGAGCACGCCGCCTACCGCATTCCCGGTCCACCACGCTTCGTCGCCGACACCCTCCACCTTTTCGGGCTTCGATTTCTTTTCCCCTTCCTCTCCGCGTTCGTGCTCCTTCTCCGGATGCTCGCGGTGAAACATCTCCTCCCACACCTCCCGCAGCTCATGGGCGTCGCCGGATGCGCCTTTGCTGAAAACCGTAAGCACCATCGATTTCGACGGCGTCGGCAGCGCGAAATAGCATTGCGCGATCTCCATTGCCGGTTGCGAGCGGCCGCTCGGCTTCGTCTCCTTGACGGGCTCGCCGAGCACCGACTGCACCTCCTCGCTGGTCAACAGTGAACATGCGTCCAGCCGTGGCATAGCCACCTTTGCAGGCGTGGCGGTGGCAGATTTCTCCGCCTGCGGCGCGGGCGTTTGCACTTTCTCCGGCTCAGCAACAGTAACTGGCTTCGATTTTCCGCAGCCGGCGAGCGCGAGCAGAGCGAGGCAGATGATTGTTCTCTCAATACGCATCGGGTCAGTCCTCCATTTCGGGAGCGTGTCACCATTGCCTGAATCTGGGCCATTTTTCCACTCTGTTCTGTCGAGAAAACACGTGGCGTCGGACAGTATTTGTCCCGCGATTCTGCTAAAGTCCGCGCGTGGTGAGAACGGGTGTGCCGCGCAAAGCGGGCGTGTCGTTGTGGCTGGTCGAATCGCCGGCCGAAGCTTGGCAGACCGTACTGCGGCCGTGGCTCGAGCGCGTGCAAGCTGCGACGTGGCAGCAACGGTTCCCGTCAGTCGTAGCTGTGCCGACCCGCAGCCACGCGATCTACCTGCGCGAGCAACTGATCGACGCAGGAAAATCGCATCTCGGAATGCTTTTGGTTACGCCGCACGTGCTGCGTGAACTGCTCGCGCCTCCTGCGGAGAAGCCGCAGTCATCACCGCACGATCTGCGGCTGCTGCTCGGCATCGCGGCTGAGGAAACAATGGATGCGAACGACGAGACGCAACGGTTTGCCGCCGCCTCGGTGCTGCGCTCGCCGGATCATCTGCTGCGCGCGCTGGAGCGGTTCGCGTTTGCCGGATGGGATTGCGACAGCAGCGAGCTGCATCCATTTCGGCCAATCGTTCGCCGCTTTCGCGAACTGCTCGCGCAATGCGGTTGCCAACTTGCGGGTGAATTCGACCGCGCGTTGACGAGTGGTGCGCCGCGCTTCGCGCACCTCCTCGTTACTGGTTTCGACAGTGCGCATTGGCCGCACTGGCATCTGCTGAACGCAGCGGTACGCGCGGCCGAAGACGCGACTGTAGTCTTGACCGATCCGCACGACATGTCGGCCGAAGAGCTGTGCTGGATCGGTTCTTGGGAGGAGGCGCTCGGCGAAGCGCAGCGCGCGCACGTTCAGAGTGCGAACGATTCGTTGTTCACCGAGGAGCAAATGCGCGGCCGTCCCAACGCCGCGAGGCGAACGTTCCTCGTCGGCAAAAACGCGCGGCAGCAGGCGACAGCGATTGCGGGCTGTTGTGCCGAGTGGCTTGCGCAACCGGGTTGCACGCGGGTCGGTGTCGTGTTCCCGACGCGCGGCACACTTGCCCGCCTGACGAGTGACGCACTGAGTGAGTTTGGCATCCCGCACAACGACAGCTTTGCCCACCCGGTGCCGGGCTCGTTTGAATCAGACGACTGGCGCGCATGGATCGCGCTGCAAGAGAGCCGCCGCAGCGCCACGCTCGTCGACTTTTTCGGCACGCTTCCGCAGGACTGCCCTGTTTTCGCCGAGGTCGATTGCGCGGCGTTGCAGAAGGTGCTGCGTGAGGTCCACAGCGAGGTGCTTATCGATGATTTGGACGTGCTGCGAGAAGCGTGCGCTGCGTCGCAACGAGACGAGCGGCAACAAGTCGCGCGATTGTTATCGTCGCTCGTTTTTCTTCCCGAACGCGGGACCCTGGCGGAGTTCAAGCGTCACCTCGATTGTGCGCTCACGCAGTTCGGCTGGAAGCAGCACGCGATCGAGCTCAACGCGCAGCTCGCCACATTCCTCTCGCGAATTGAGCCGGAATTTTCGCGCATGTTGTTCCTGCGCTGGCTGGCAGAAACCGGGAGCAGCTTCAGCCTCGAGCGCGCGCCAGACGGCGATCACCCGTATGCCCGTGTGCAACTGCTCAGCGTGCGCGACGCGGCAACACAGAATTTTTCGCACCTCATTCTCGCCGGGTCGAACGACGGCCTGTGGCCGCCAGCTGCCGGCGCTGAGTTTGCGCGGGACGCCGAGATCGCGGCCTTCAACGAGAGTGCGCGCCGGCTGAACCGGCGCGCCGTGCGACAGGGCAGTCAGGGCGAAGGGCACACTGTCGTTCGCGAAGGCCGGTCGCTCTATCTCGGCCCTGCCGAACAGCGCCGCATCGGTGACCGCCAGATGGCTGCGCTGCTCGCAGCGGCAGAGCAAGAGATCGCCTTTGCCGCCAGTCTCGCCGCCGAAGATGCACCCGAACGGCTATGGAATCCGAGCGAGCTGTTTACGCAGGAGTTCTCTCGGTCGCGCGGCCAGCCGCTCAATCGCGGCGCGATGCTCACGTTACACGCGGCGACAGAGGAATGGCTGGCCGATTCCATTGGCCTAACGAATCGCGAGCCGATGCAACAAACCGCGCTCGCCTACTCCGCCCGGCGCGATCCGGATTCCCGAGCCGGCGAATACGATTTCGCGTTTCGCAACGAAACGCCGACGCGCGTCCCGGTGCTGAGCGTGACTGATTTCGAGAAGCTGGTGAAATCGCCGGCGCTTGTCTGGCTCAAAAAATACGCCGGCGTCGAGCCGGCGCCGAGCGAGCAAAACCTCTGGGCGTCGTCGAGCGGAAGATGGAT